>JBFENN010000089.1:0-12502 GCA_041551115.1 Anaerolineales bacterium | reverse complement strand
TGATTATTCCCAAGTAGTCGGGTATGCTTCGGCAGTCATCACACGGACAAGCTAGTATTGGATCTTCAATGTACATATACATCTTAGACTTCGCTCTAATTATTGTTCTAGTTGCCTTAAATGGCTTTTTTGTCAGCGTAGAATTTGCCATTATTGCCTCTAAACGTGCCCGGATAGACATATTGGCAGAGAAAGGAAATGCATCAGCAAGGATTGTCAAATCCTGGCTAGAAAGTCCTGCTAAACGTGACCGGTTAATTGCCGCATCTCAGCTCGGAATAACGATTGTCAGCCTCGCTTTGGGTGCTGTCGGGGAGAATACCTTTGAAAGATTGCTTGAACCGTATTTTCACACACTCGGCCTGCCACCATTGTTGCAGGGATTGACGCCTATTCTTGCCGTTTTACCATTGGCAATTTCTTTACTTATAGTCACCAGCCTGCATGTCATTTTCGGTGAGCAGGTCCCGAAGGTTGCTACGCTGCATGACCCAGAAAGATTCGCTCTGCTCACGGCTCATCCAATGCGGATCTTTTCTGTAGTATTCAAATGGTTTGTTGATATTTTAGATTGGGCGACTCGCAAGGTGCTGGCCTTGTTTGGTTTAAAAATGGTTGGCGAGCACGCGCTTGCCTATACGTTGGAAGAGTTAAAACACATCCTCACCATGTCGGAAGATGTAGGGGTGATCCAAGCTCCTGAAAAAGACATGTTAAGTGCGATCTTTGACCTGGGGGATTTGGTTGTGAGACAAGTGATGATCCCGAGAACAGAAATTATTGGTGTTGGAGCGGATACCCCTCTAGACCAATTGGTGACATTAGCGGCAGAGTCGAATTTGACCAAGTTTCCAGTGTACGAAGATAATTGGGATCAGATAATCGGTATCGTCCATGTGAACGACTTGCTGAAGGTAATGCGTGAATCAAAGAATGCTGGATATTCAGCTCGGGGGCTCTTGCGTGAGCCAATCTATGTCCCTGAGACAATTGCAGTAAGTTCTCTTTTACAGCAGTTCCGCATGGCACGCCAGCACATTGCCATTGTACTGGATGAATATGGCGGGACAGCTGGGTTAGTTACCCTGGAAGACTTACTAGAAGAGATTGTTGGTGAAGTGAGTGATCCGTTTGATGCTTCGACTCCTGAAATCCAAGTGCTGCCAGATGGTAGCGCAGTGGTTGAAGGTTTAGCCTTGACCGTCGATGTCAACGAAGAATTGGGCACCGAGCTTTTTGATCCGCATTACGACACCATCGCGGGGTATATGTTGGGAAAGTTGGGGCGGATACCAAAACTGCACGACGAAATTAAAAGCGATGGTGTGTGGCTGAGAGTCGAGGCTATGGATGGCATGCGGATAGACCGTCTATCCCTTGTAGTTCTACCCACCGAAACATATCCAGACTCCACAAGCAACAGCTGATAATAGAGTTAACTGCACATAAATGTCGCTGTGCAGGTATGCTCATGTAAAAAGATAGCCATGTCAAGACTCAAGTATGTTGAAGTTGCAGTCAATGTCCCCCATGTTGCGGAAATGTATGACTATCACCTGCCGGAGGAATTGGCGGGTAAGGTTGCTGTCGGACAGCTTGTGGTGGTACCTTTTGGCCGCCAATATGTCCAGGGGGTTATTGTTAGTCACCTTCGTCAACCATCAATTCCTGAAACAAAACCCGTTAGCAGTCTGCTCGAGCCAGAAGCAACTTTAACGGCCCAGCAGATCGAGTTGGCGCAAACGATGGCGCACAGCAACTTGGGCCCGCTTGCTGGTTATATCAATCTAATGCTGCCGCCTGGCTTGGGTCAATATGCTGACGTCCTCTATACACCCACTTCCACACCTATTCAAGATGTCCGTTTAGGCAATGTCCAAAAACGGCTGCTTTCGTTGTTAGATAAGCGCGGTGAGCTGCGTGGACGTCAGATTGATCGTGCGTTCCCCCGTACTAACTGGCGCGGTGCCGCACGTAGTTTGATCAATCGGGGATGGATTACCAGTAAGCCGGTATTACCAGCACCATCCATAAAGCCGCGCTCAGTTAAGACTGCTGCTTTGGCTTGTCCACCATCTGTGGCGGAGAATAAGCTTGCCAAGCTTGGTCGCGTTGGGTCCGCTGCATTCAGAAGGCGCCAAAAGATGGTATTGTACTTAATCCAACAAACCGGGCCAGTAGATGTATCGTGGATTTACGCGCAGAGCGGGGGCAACCTCGCCGACCTGCGAAAATTAGCCGAGCATGGAGTAATATCATTGGGGGAAAGCGAAGTCTGGCGTGACCCGGTTGCCGCCTTGGATTTTATTCCATCAGAACCACCACCTCTCACCCGTGATCAGCATAAATGTTGGCAGGAGATTGTGACAGGGCTGGACACGCTGCTCGATGGAAAAACACCTGATCCTTATTTGCTCCATGGGGTTACAGGCTCGGGCAAAACAGAAGTATATCTTCATGCGGTCGACTCTGTTCTGCGTGCTGGCAAGCAAGCGATTGTTCTGGTGCCGGAGATCGCGTTGACCCCCCAAACCCTGCAGCGCTTTGCTGCGCGCTTCCCTGGACAAGTTGGGTTACTGCATTCCCGTTTATCGGATGGGGAACGATATGATACTTGGCGTCGTGCGCGGGCTGGGCACTTAAATGTCATCGTTGGACCTCGGAGCGCACTTTTTACGCCATTTGCTAACATCGGCTTGATTGTCCTGGATGAGTGTCATGACAGTTCATATTTCCAGTCAGAACCACCGTTCTACCACGCTCTTGACACTGCAATAGCTTATGCTCGCTCTGTTGGTGCAGTCTGCGTTTTTGGTTCGGCGACTCCGTCAGTTGGCAGTATCTACCATGCTGAGCGTGGTAAATGGAATTACTTACGGTTGCCGGCGCGAATCATGGCTCATCGGCAGCGAATAGAGCACCAGACTAGATACCTTCAGATAAATTCACAGTACACCGACCTAGAAGAACAAGCCCAGTTTATTGATTTACCGCCGGTTGAAGTTGTGGACATGCGGAAGGAGCTAAAGGCTGGCAACCGCTCAATCTTCAGTCGCATGCTTCAGCACAATCTTAAGCAGGTGTTTTCTGATAAGCGCCAGGCGATTCTGTTCTTAAACCGGCGCGGTACTGCAACTTATGTTTTCTGTCGGGATTGTGGGTATACCCTGCGCTGTCCAAATTGCGATACACCGCTCACCTATCATGTCCGGCAGCAATCCTTGACTTGCCATTACTGTAACTACAAACGAAAAATGCCCAAAACTTGCCCTGAGTGTAAAGGGGAACGTATCCGCCAATACGGGATGGGAACGGAACGGGTCGAGGCAGAGCTTCAGGCTCTATTTCCGGATGTGCGGACATTGCGTTGGGATTTTGAAACAACCCGCAAGAAAGGCGCGCATGATATCATTTTAGAAAAATTCAGCAATCATCATGCCGATGTTTTAGTCGGCACCCAAATGCTCGCCAAGGGTCTTGATTTACCGTTGGTTACATTAGTTGGTGTGGTTCTCGCTGATGTTGGGCTCAATTTTCCCGATTACAGTGCCGCTGAAAGAGTCTTTCAGGTTCTGACGCAGGTTGCAGGCCGGGCTGGTAGAAGCCCGCTCGGCGGGCAGGTAGTACTGCAAACTTTTGACCCTGATCATTATGTCATCCGCGCGGCTGCGCAGCATTCCTTCAAGGATTTCTACCAAACCGAGATGCCTTATCGTCGTGAACTGGGATACCCTCCGTTTACACGCCTTGTACGCTTGGAGTGCCGCGAGCTGGAGCATGACAAAGCGCGTGGTCGAGCTTTGGCCTTGTATGCCCAAATCCAGGATTGGATAACGGAGACGGGTACCCGTTCTATCGAAATCGTTGGTCCTGTGCCATGTTTCTTCGCGCGGTTGAGTGGTTGGTATCGCTGGCAGCTGATCCTGCGCGGTCCTGATCCCACTCGACTGCTACAAGGCCGCCAACTGCGAGATTGGCGGGTAGAGGTAAACCCCCCATCTTTGCTATAATTAGGTGAATTTTCAATTGACAGTCTGCATGAGTATTTGACCGGTGCGTTTGGGCAGCGATTACGGTTTGGAAAAATCTTGAACTTTTCGCCAATGCTCGATCGCTGACTGTGATGTAGAGGAGAGAATTATGATTCCATCACGCCATGAGGTATTGACATGGGAAGAAGTCGATCGGTTGATAGATCATCTCACGCCCCAATTTGATGTTGAGTTCGAAGCGATGGTGATGATTACCCGTGGTGGCATTGTCCCTGGTGGTTTGTTAGCCGAAGCAATTGGTTTGACGCATGTCCTAACCGCAGCTATTGACTTCCCGGCAAAGATCGAGACGGAGCAAGCGCGGCTTTTGGCTTGGCCGAAATTTATCCAATTTCCAGATGACGAATTGTTGACCGCTCGTCGGGCATTGATCGTGGATGATGTCTGGGGTTCTGGCAGGACGATAACGACGGTACGCAACCGGGTTTCTGCTGCCGGCGGTTTCCCCTACACCTGTGTTCTGCACTTTAACCCCTACCGGAATTTGTTTGGCAGCGCGCGTCCAGATTACTATGCTGCGATAACGGATGCACACATCATTTACCCCTGGGAGATTGATCGCGGTCCAGACAAGGCACTCTTAGATCAACCCCAACCCTCCAGCTGATAGAACGAAGCTGTACTTATGAGAATTGCATTACTTGGCGATGTCCATGCAAACCTGCCTGCCCTGCAGGCGGTTGTTGCCCATGCGCAAAAACAAGATGTGGCGGGTTACTGGAATATCGGAGATTTTGTTGGTTATGGACCAAACCCGAATGAGGTAATCGATCTTCTTCGGGATATTCAATCTCTGAGCATCATCGGGAATTATGATCAGAAAGTGTTGAAGTTTCCCCAGAAGGCAAAGAAGTGGCGTAAGAGGAAGCACCCCTTAAAGTATTTGGCATTTAAGTGGGCGTATGAAACCCTAACGGAAGACAACCTGGCTTATCTGGCTTCATTGCCTGCAGAGCTGGAAATGACGGAAGCTGGACACTCGATCCTTCTCACCCATGCCAGCCCACTATCAGATGAAGAACATCTGACCCCCGAAACGCCACACGAGCGTTTCCAGGAATTGGCTCAAGGTGTATCTGCAGAACTTGTAGTGTTCGGTCACTCCCACCGGTCGTTTGTACAGCTGATCGATAGCGTATGGTTCGTAAATACGGGCAGTGTCGGCCGGCCGGATGACGGTGACCCCAGAGGCTGCTACGCAATCGTAGATCTGACTGATCGGGATATTTCCGTCCAGCACTATCGCATACCTTATGATATCGACCGCACAGTTGAAGCTATCCACGCCGCTCACCTCCCTGAATCCTTCGCTCAAATGATGATCCAGGGATACAACCTGGATGATGTATTGGAAACACCTTAGAAGAATATTAGGGGGCGCTGTATAGACCGCTGTTGCAGCTGCAAATAGTTGTGATTATTGTGTAGTTTGGGCGCCAGTTTCGGGCGCCGCAAGTAGTGGGGACGTAGGAGTGCCGAACAAGCGTGGGAATCAAAAATTGCTGTGGTTTATAGAACCGAAATGGCTGCCGCTAGATTCTGGCGTAATTCAGGGCGGCTGAAGTGTTCCCAGGTGTCTTTAAAAGTAAGCATCAAGCGGTGGCGTTCAGTGTAGCGGTAGGACAAGTAATCCATAATGGGTTCAGGACTGTGCCGTTCGATCACCGAGAGCTGAGCTTGTTCATCGTCCCACTGGGAAAGGAATGTGCGCAGGATCTCCGTGGCGACCTGGGCATCATTGAGATCGCCCAAGTGATCCTGAACCGTCTTGATATCTTTAATGATCAGTTTCGCTTCTGGTCCGAGCACTTCCTCGAAATACTCAGTTGTATAGCGTAGTTTTTTGAACTCGATTCGCAATGCATGCAGCTGCTCGAGTGAAGCGCTGTCAAGGACTGCGTCAAAAGTGCGCACCTTGCCAAGACGCGTGTAGATGAGAACAGGTGCGATGTCACGCACCAACTGGGGCTCGAAGTCGATGGCGGGTGTTTGCTTTACTCCCATCCCGGGTGTAACGAGGAATTCATAGAATGCTTCCTTAAACCTGGCATATGTCGCACTATCCAAGTAGTTGACCATCTCGATCCGAGCAAGCTCGCGGTCTTGCTGCCAGGATTGCAGGAGCGGCTTAAGCCCATCATCCATCTCGATCGCCTGTTCGTCAATGTAGTGTTGGGCTTTCTCCATAAACACATCCAGGTCGCGGACGTGGCCGAGGGCACGTCCGGTCGCTCGCAGACCTTTGAGGTAGGGTTTGATGGCTTTTAGTTTGTAAGCCTCCCCAAAGACCTCAAATGCTGACCGCATGCGGCGTGTCGCCACTCGCATATCATGCAGCTCTTCAATATCTTCACCTAGGCGGGTGCCTTTCTCATGTTGCAGCATCTTCGCGAAATGGAAACGAAGTACTTTCCGACCGGCTTCCGCTATGGTATCTCCGGCTTCAGTACCGGGATTCTTTATGTTCTTATACCTTGATGCAAATGCATTGAGAGATATCTCTTCTGGTTCAACAGGTTCTATGCTTCTTGAGGGGATTGCTTCTGGCTGTGCTTCAAGTACATCAGGGCTGATCTGCTCATTAACCTGGTTATCTGTACTTGATTGGTCATCTCTCTTATTTTCATTTATCCTGCCGCTCGCAGGTAAACTATCCCCAAAAATGGCCATGCCTTCCTTCACAAATCGCCCACGCCAGTAGCGGCTTCCACTGCGCGAGATCCCCACAGCCTCTGCGACTTGATGCGTAGCCAGTCCTTCATCATACAGCAGGATTACGCGTGCCCGCCGGTACAGAGTACCGGATGCGTTTTGAGCGATGATGTAATGTATTTGGTCTCTTTGTTGAGCGTCAAGCAAGCGTGATGGATCCATATTTGTCATCCCTTATGAGAATTCTGGTGCCAGGATAGCAGCCATTCTTGTGAGTTTAATGGCTTGTCTTTGCCAGTAGGTGCAACGCGTTCATAGTTGCCATCCGGGAGCATGATGCGTGCTTTGACGTTATCGGATAGGTAAGTGTCCAACACTTCATTACGAAGATAGCTGATCAACCTTGGATCACGCACTGGGAACAGTGCTTCGACACGGCGGTCGATGTTCCGGGGCATGAGGTCAGCACTACCAAGATAAATCTCTGGATGTCCGCCGTTGTGGAAATAGTAAATCCTGCTGTGTTCAAGAAAACGTCCCACAACGCTGATCACGCGGATATTTTCACTAATTCCCTCTACTCCAGGGCGCAAGCAGCAGATCCCGCGTACCAGCAAGTCGATTCGAAGACCAGCTTGAGAGGCACGGTATAACTCGCGAATGATCTTGTTGTCAACCAGGGAATTCATTTTGAAGATGAGGTGTGCTTCTTCGCCAGCTTCATGTTGTTCTATCTCGCGCCGGATCAGTGCAACCATCCTTTGGCGCAGGTTGATTGGCGCTACGAGAAGTTTACGATAATCCTGTTTGGAAGAGTATCCAGTGAGGTAATTGAACAAATCAGTCGCATCAGCTCCAATCTCTTCATCGCAAGTGAACATACCCAAGTCTTCATAGAGTTGGGCGGTAACGGCATTGTAGTTGCCGGTACCCAAATGCATATAACGGCGGATACCTTCGCCCTCTTTGCGAATGACAAGGGCAACTTTCGAGTGTGTTTTAAGTCCGAGCAAACCGTACACGACATGGACTCCGGCGCGCTCCAGCATTCTCGCCCATCCGATATTACTCTCTTCATCGAAACGGGCTTTCAATTCAACCAGCACGGCGACCTGTTTGCCGTTCTCGACGGCTTTTAATAGTGCTTTTACGACCGGTGGATTTCCGCCCACCCGGTAGAGCGTTTGTTTGATAGCTAGTACATCCGGATCCTTGGCTGCAGCCATGAGGAAATCAACCACTGGGATGAATGATTCATATGGATGGTGAAGAAGATAATCTTGGCGGCGGATGGTGGCAAAAATGTTGCTATCCGTTAATTCACTGTCAAATACCGCTGGGATTGCTGGTTTGAAAGGGATCTCCTTGAGATCATATCGATCTATACTGTAAAGCTGCATTAAACCGCTCAAACCCAGCGGGTTCTCAAATACGAAGATGTCGTTGCGATCCAGGATCAGGTTTTCAATCAAGATATCGCGGATATGTTTGGGCATATCTTCATTTATTGTGACTCGGACCACCGAACCAAAACGCCTCATCCGGACATTTTCTTCCATCGTCTCGAGCAGGTCACTGGCTTCCAACTCTTGGATCTCCATATCTGCATCGCGCGTAACACGGAATGGATGGACATCCAGTACCTCCATCCCGGGGAACAAAGAATCTAAGTTCGCAGCGATAACCTGTTCTATCCAGGTGAAGTAGTGGTGGTGGGGAACCGTACCGTCTTTCCGGACGCTGCCAGACGATCGCTTGATCGGCAAAAAGCGCGGCAGGGTATTCGGCACTTTCACCCTGGCAAAATGTTGGTCGTTATTTTCGTCGCATATCAGGACTGCTAAGTTGAGACTCAAGTTGGATATATGCGGGAAGGGATGTCCAGGGTCAAAGGCAAGCGGTGTCAAGACTGGGAAGATGACTTCGTCGAAATATTTCTTTACGGTCTCCTGTTGCCGTTCATCAAGCTCATCATAGTTGAGTAGATGGATACCGGCGTCATTGAGCCGCGGGACCAGCTGGTCGCGCATACACTCTCGGGCGTCGATCATCAGCTGGGACGCGATTTTGCGGATGGCGGCTAGCTGTTCAGCAGGGGTTGTGCCATCCGGTGGAAGATCGATCACCCCCGCGTCAACTTGCTTTTTCAATCCTGCAACCCGCACCATGAAAAACTCGTCTAAATTGGAACCAAGGATTGCAAGGAATTTAACCCGCTCTAGTAAGGGGTTGCTCACATCCTGTGCTTCCTGCAGGACCCGCCTTTGGAACGCTAATAGGCCGAGTTCACGGTTGATGAAATATTTTGGGTCTTTTAGATCCAATGCGGTGGCATCTTCTTCGCTTAATTTATTGCTTGGGTTGGGCATATGCTGTGTTTCCGTAGATTTCTTATCGTTTACCTAAGGGGTTCTTATTGTACCTTTATCATTGTGAATATGTAAATTGTCAACAAGCCTCATCATCGCCTGAGAAGAGGTTGGCTATCCTTTTGTGTAGTTAACCAAGCTGGTTTCTATTATAATTTACCGCCATTAGGGTATCAGGAGAACAAAGTGCATAACCTCCCAGTCACTGATAAGCAGAAAATCTCAGCTTTGAGTAAGAACAGCTATTTCGAAGATTTGGACTTGAAGGCATTGAATGGGCTTTGCGCGGGCACACAATTGCTTCGCTTCGAGCGCGGCGAAGTATTGTTTTGGGAAAATGAGCCTTGTCGCGGCCTTTTTATCATCAAACGGGGCTGCGTTAAGCTGTTCAAGACTTCTGTGCGTGGCCGTGAGCTGATCATCAACGTTTTTGAAGAAGGGGCGACGTTCAATGAAGTCCCGGTCTTTGATCACGGGGTGAATCCGGTAAACGTGGCCGCGTTGGAGGAGAGTGATGTCTGGGTTATTGATGCCGAAACAATCCACAACAATCTGAACAGGCATCCCGACATGTCCCGAGCAGTAATCAAGAATTTGGCAAATAACCTGCGTATGCTGGTCGAAAAAGTAGAGGAGTTATCCTTTTTTCAGGTGACCAACCGCCTGGCCCGTTTAATTAACCAACTGCCGGAAAATCAGTTGAGCGGTGAATCGTCAGTACGGATTACCCAAGATCAGCTCGCTGCTCGATTAGGCACAGTTAGGGAAGTTGTTGCGCGTTCTCTCCGGGAATTAGAGCGCAGCGGTGCAATCCAAGTTGAGCACCGCATGATTAAAATCACTGACCAACACACATTGGAAGAATGGACGGAATGTCCGTAAGCATAAATCTGCGGCTGTAATGAATGGTCTTTTGGATTGTCTGTGAGGTTCTGCTTGACGATGTCAAAAGAACCTCACCTTAGTTAACGGACTGCCTCTTCCTTCGTGTACTTCAACTCATCTGGATCGAATAGCACAATCAATCCTATCGCCCCGATATTTGTAAACAGCAGCGGAGCTAACGGTGGTGCGCCGCGGATCAAACGTTCTGCCAGCATGGTGCCTTTGCTGGTCAAGTCTTCGCTGATGTGCAGATAGAATCCAATCACGCCAACCAACAGCATCAAGCTCATTGCAGCGATGTATGTGAACAGGTCGCCGCGTGACGGATAATCAAGGAAGCCCAATATGACTGCTACAACAGTAGCAAATATCCCCACACTGGTTGGTATCCACAACCAGGGATTGGAAAAATCAGTCCGGGCATGGTCCAGGACGCTGCTTATCACAGTGGCCAAGCTGGCCAGACCGACAAGCAAGAACAAGGCCCTGGTTTTACTTAAAGGGAGGTGAATTCGTTTCCCGCGCAGGAGTCGCAAGATACCACTGTCTGGAGGATCCTCTATCCACACGGAACTGATCCCTAACAAGCCCACCAGCGAGAAAGTTAAGGGGCCTAAAATCGGCGGCGCCCAGACGAGTAAGGGGACCGAGAGTCTTTCTCCTGGGAGTGCATAGGGGCGCATCGCCCGGATTAAGTGGAAATAGGCACCCAACAAACCAACTGCTATGCTGGTCAGATAGACGATTGTCGCAATGACATTGGCCGTTCCTCGCTGGCGTTGGGCGATTAATCCAGCAATTACCAGGAGTATCGCTGCCGTAGGGCCAAACAGGATCGGGATCCATTCATACGGAACAATGGTCCCACTGATGAGATGCGCGATGTAGGTCTCGAGACCCAGCAGCAGTTCGTTAAGCGCCAGCATGATCAGCATCAGCTGATCGCGTGAGAGCGGGATGCGAAAACGCTTGACAGCCGGGAAGAGTGTTTCCAAGTGGTACATTGTCAATCCCCTAGGCCAGCTTCGTGCAGCTTGTCAGCAACCATCTCGCGCAGTTCAGCCAGTTCATGCAGCACTTCATAGGCGCCGTGCCACTGTGAGTAATCTGGTCCCTGCATCCAAACACCAAATTTCGCAGTCCGTCCCCAATGGTGCCACAGATTGAAATAGGTAAAATCAATCGGCTCGTCAAAGGGGTCTGCTGTCAGCAGGCCCTGCTCTTTGAGGGGAGCCATGAGCTCATCGCTTTCTACCACCCATTCATTTACCCGTTCTGTGGCCAGGTCCGCCGAATCATAGAATTCATCCAGGAAGTTCTGGTTGTGACATTCTAGGCAAACACCCTGCATGTGCACCTTGTTGTCCTGCCAGGCGGGACGGCGGGTGCTGATGGGTGAAAACAGGAACCAAGTTAAGCGATCACCGACATCGTGTGTCGTGCCGACTGTCCCGAATCCACTCATATGACAGATCGAGCAGGTCGGGGCGGGGAAATCTTCGACGGTCAGGGTGCCTGGTTCTGCTTCCCAATGCCATTCATGTCCCATGGTCAAGTAAGAAATACCATGGGGCGATTCTTGATAAATCTCCCATTGGGGATGGTCGGGACCGATATGGCAGGCGTTGCAGGTCTCTGGTTTGCGCACCTGCTCTAAGCTGAATGCATGCCGCAGGTGGCATTTCTGGCATTGGCCGATCGACTCATCAGCGGCTGGCAGTCCGATATTGTGACACCCTTCGCAGGTAAACTTGCGTAGTTCGGGTCCTTCCAATTCGGCGATCGCGTTGCGCGATTTGTCAGGTGCATAACCGCCTTCGGGGACTGCTTCGTACATGGCTAGATGCTCGGGAGACAGATCTTCGGTGCCAGCGTAAGCAACATAGGCTGGTAAAGCATGCCGGCTTTGGTTGTATTGTGCTACTTCGGCCTGGTGGCACTTGGCGCACATGGCGGTTGTGGGGGAGCGCAGCACGTAAGTATTTTCATGTTCGATGGAGCCCGGATAGCCTTGGTTAACTTCATGGCAGTTCTGACAGGCGACATTAGCTGCTGCCATCGTTGAATGACCATACTGCTGGATAATCCCGGGGGTTGTCCGTTCATGGCACACAACGCACTCATCATCACTGTTTGCCAGTGCGTTCACCTCATCATCGGCAGCCGGTGATCCAGCGCGCCCAACCGCCATAATGATCAGAGTGATGCCTAAGACGATTACGACGACTACCAAGCCATAGATCAACGCGCGCGGTAAGTGGGACGATTTACTCGATTCAGCCATTGCACTACTCCTCTGACTCTTAAACTGGAGATGCTTAGCGGAAACCCGAACTATTCATCTCCTGGGTTAACTTATAGTGATCTTAGCATAATGTAGCAATTGCGAAAAGGACTTTAGTCACAGCCGCCGCCGATTAGGTCGAATTGGTGAGTGGAACTAACAATTATGTAAAAGTTATGGCGCAATAAAGATCTGGTTATGGACAAATTACGTATTAATACCTACAATGGTGGGATAATTGTGGAGCAAAACGGGAATAT
>JBFENN010000088.1:0-12583 GCA_041551115.1 Anaerolineales bacterium | reverse complement strand
CTTGAGGGCGCTGATTCTTTCCTGGATACTTGGGCCAGGTGAGGGAAGGCCTAAACGTGTGAAATACTCCGCGATCACGATACCCAATGCTCGCCGGGCGCAGACACGAGACTTGCCTTCAAGACCACTCGCGCGGGCGGAATAACCAGTTTCCATCTCACGATTAAACTCCTGCTGCCATAGTGGGCGTAAATGCTCCATAAGACCGAGATTTTATCACGAAACTTGGACAACGCTTTCAGGCATGACCAGATATTGACAGGATGCAACAGTTAGCGTAGAATTACTTACCAAACGTTTAGTAAGTATGGAGTACATATATGGAACAAAAAAGTGTCCGCGTCGGCAAAGAAAAGATTATGGAAACAGCTGAAATGCTTTTCACAGAGCGAGGTTATAAAGCTGTCTCAATAAGAGATATCGCCGATGCCTGCCAGGTAACCAATGCGGCATTATACTACCACTTCGCCAATAAGGAAGAGCTGTTTGATCAGGTGCTAGAGGCCTATATCTGCAAGCTGGTAGAACGGATGCAAGCTGCAGCAGACAAGGGGGATAGAACAAAGAACAAGATTGTGGCGATATTGATGGAATATGGTGAAATCACTGCCGGACACAGATCTCCGATGTTCCTTATGAGGCATGCCGGGTACAAATCGCAAGATGAAGAAAGCCGAGCCAAAGCTGCGCGTATGATGAAGATGCTGATGAATCCTCTAGATACTGTTCTAGGAGATGCAATAGAGCAGGGAGAATTACGATCCATGCGCAGGAATTATTCTCCTGCCGCGATGTTGGTTGGCATGCTGAACGGATTGTACCATCATCAACAGCAGTGTTTTGGGAAGGGATTCAACCCCGATTTGGTTGAACAGGTCGTAGAGGTTTTTTTGCAGGGTATGGTCCTCAAAAGTGATTTGAAAACTGCAGTAGCTGAAGGAGTTTGAAAGTTATGAAAAGTGTGACTCGGGCATTAGTATATTTGAAAAATTACTGGACAACGGCTTTGGGTGGCGCGATTGCGCTTACTTTAGTGAGCCTAGCGAATTTGGCAACTCCGCAACTGCTGAGATTGCTAATCGATCGTGGGATCACTCCCTTGGACATGCAGTGGATCCTTTGGATTGCATTAGCATTGGTAGCTCTGGCACTCATCAAAGGTGTGTTTAACTTCCTGCAGGGATATTGGGGCGAGATTGCATCGCAAGGGGTGGCATATGATTTGCGCAATGCGATCTTTGAGAAATTGCAGAGTTTAAGCTTTTCTTACCATGATCAAGCCCAAACCGGGCGCTTAATGACCCGGATGACTTCAGATGTCGAACTGGTACGTACGTTTATCGGTATGGGGCTGCTGCAGCTGATCTCAGCACTGGTATTGCTGATTGGGTCAATTATCCTTATGTTCATGATGAGCTGGAAGTTAACGCTCGTTGTGATGCTCATGATCCCGTTTATTGTGTTCATCATGGGTGTATTTATTCGCCAAATCATGCCAATTTCTAAAAGAGTGCAGCAAAAATTGGGGTCATTGAATACAATTCTCCAAGAAAACTTGGCTGGAAAGCGAGTAGTCAAAGCTTTTGCAAGGGAAGAGTTTGAGAAAGAACGCTATAAGATTAAAAATGACGAACTGCTGGATGAAAATATAAACTTGGTACGTTTATTCTCAAATTTATTCCCGAGCATTTTCTTTATTGCGAATTTAGCAGTCGTTGCTGTTTTATGGTTTGGTGGATTTCAGGTAATCGATAACCAGCTTTCGTTAGGCCAGCTGGTAGCATTCACTGGATACTTGGGATTTTTGCTCATGCCGATGTTCATAATGGGAATGATTGGAGCAAGCATGTCACGTGCGGAGGCTTCGGCACAACGAATATTTGAAGTCATAGATGCAGAATCCGAGGTGCAGGAGAAGCCTGGCGCCATATCACTACCCCCAATTCAAGGGGAAGTAACATTCGATCAGGTAAGTTTCCGCTATATCGGTGCAGAACAGGATGTCATCTCGAACCTGTCCTTTACCGCTTTATCGGGTGAGACGATTGCGATCCTCGGCGAAACTGGGTCGGGAAAATCGACGATCATCAATTTAATTCCCCGCTTCTATGATGTAACCAGGGGTAGGATCACCGTGGGCGGGCATGACATCCGGGATGTCACGATTGATTCTTTACGGAAGCAGGTGGGTATTGTTCTTCAAGAGACGACCCTCTTCTCTGGCACAATTCGTGAAAATATCGCTTATGGCAAGCCAGATGCGGACATCAGCGACATCGTTAGAGCGGCACAAGCTGCCCAAGCGGATGATTTCATCATGGAATTTCCCGATGGATATGAGACATTGGTTGGCGAACGAGGTGTGGGATTATCTGGTGGGCAGAAACAACGGATTGCCATCGCCCGGGCATTGCTCATCGATCCAAAGATTCTGATCCTAGATGATAGCACTTCCTCAGTGGATGCGGAAACTGAATATAAGATCCAGACTGCATTGGAGGAGTTAATGGTTGGCCGGACGAGCTTTATCATTGCGCAACGAATCAGCACTGTGCGGAATGCCGACCAGATCTTACTGCTCGACCAGGGCGAATTGGTAGCTCAAGGTCAGCACAAAGAATTGCTGGAAACGAGCGAGTTATATGCAGAAATTTTAGAGACCCAATTCGGAGATCGTTCCGAACTGATCTCAGTGGTCGAAAAGGAGCTAGCATTATGATGTGGCATCGTAGAATTGGAGAAACCTCAGACGAAAAACCGGTAGACACTTCAAGAGTGGTCTTACGTCTGGTGAAATACCTGCGTCCATACTGGAAAATGGTATTAGTGGCATTCGTATTTACCCTGATTAACGCTGGAAGTCAAGGTGCCGGTCCATTCCTGATTGGCAAAGCAATCGATGGTTTTATCAGCCAAGGGGACAAGGTCGGGCTTTCTCAGACGATGGTGCTGTTGATTGTCGTGTACCTAGCTGGGATGTTGGCCATGCGCTTCCAGGTATATTACATGTCTTCAGCAGGCCAAAGCGTATTATCTGACTTGCGCGCACAGGTGATTGAGAAGGTCGAACTGCTCTCACTGCAGTTTGTAGAGCGAAAAGAATCGGGGGACCTCATGAGCAGGTTGGTCAATGATATCGATGCAATAAATTCATTTTTCAGTCAGGGATTAGCACAATCGATTGGGGCAGTCTTTGCCTTGACCGGAATTGTAATTGCGATGTTTGCACTCAATTGGATGTTGTCTCTAGCGGTTTTAATGATCGTCCCGCTGATGGTGTTGGCAACCAATATCTTTGCTCGGTTCGCTAGACGGGCATTCCGCAAGACGAGGACAACGATCGGTGACGTATCGGCGGGACTGCAAGAAGAGCTGGGTGGCGTGCGTGAGACCCAAGCATTCAGCCGTAGTGATATGAATGTGCAACGGTTCATGGAGCGGAACCGGGCGAACCGCGATGCGAATGTGAGCGCAAATGCGATCACTTCAGCCTTTGCGCCGGCTATGGAAGTGCTATCCGCGATCGACACTGCAATTGTCGCCGGGTTTGGTGGTTTCCTTGCTGTGGCAGGTGTGATCAGCGTTGGTACGGTTGTAGCTTTTCTCCAGTATGTGCAGAACTTTTTCCGCCCTATCCAAACCGTTTCCAGTATGTGGACGATTGCCCAGTCTGCTTTTGCTGCTGCAGAGCGGGTATTCGAGCTATTAGATACACCGCTAGATATTAAAGACCCGGCAAATAAGAAGGTCATGCCGAAAATCGACGGCTCGGTCGTCTTGGATGATGTGAGCTTCGGTTATGATGGATCAGAACTTGTGCTTGAAGGGATTAGTTTAGCAGCCTTGCCCGGACAAACCGTCGCGATTGTCGGTCCTACCGGTGCTGGTAAAACGACGCTGGTGAGTTTAATTGCTCGGTTTTATGACGTAAATGCCGGGGCAGTTGTTATCGATGGCAATGATGTCCGTTCAGTTACCCAATACAGCCTGAGGTCCCAGATGGGCTTGGTGACTCAAGATCCTTTCTTGTTCTCGGGCACCGTAATGGAGAATATTCGCTACGGGAAACTAGAAGCAAGTGATGAAGATGTGTATGAAGCTGCAAAAGCGGCGAATGCTCATCATTTTATTGAGAGACTCCCCCAAGGTTATGAGACTTCCCTTGGCGAGCGCGGCGGGACACTAAGTCAAGGTCAGCGGCAGCTGCTCTCGATCGCGCGAGCGATACTTGCTGATCCTCGCATTTTAATTTTAGACGAGGCAACGGCGAGCGTTGATACCCGGACGGAGGTTCTTATCCAAAAAGCTTTGAATCGCTTACTGAAAGGACGGACAAGTTTTGTCATAGCCCATCGGTTGTCTACTGTGCGGAATGCAGACCTGGTGCTTGTTCTGGATGAGGGCAAGCTGGTCGAACAGGGGACGCACTCCACATTGCTAAAACTAGGTGGTTTATATGCTGATCTTTATCAGCGGCAGTTTTATTCACCGAATACTGATCAAGAAGTTGATAAGAAAATGAAATTTTCGCTAGATGCAAACTTGAGTACAGCAGATTAGAGGAACGGGGCGTTCATAAAAATCGCGTGAGGCGGATGTAGAATGGACATAACAGTTGCTCTTGGAGGCGGAGGTGTAAAAGGTAATGCCCATAGTGGGGTATTACGCGTTCTGCAACAGGAGGGTTTTCATATCCGTGCACTAGCTGGGACAAGCGCTGGCGGTCTTTGGGGAGCTTTGTTCCTGGCAGGAAATTCTCCGGACGAGATCGATAAGATCATGGCTGAGCTTGATTCACATACAATATATGCTCGAGATCATGACGATGGACCCGGGTTGCTAGGAACGGCTGGAATCCGGGAAATGCTGCGGATGAAGATAGGCTCGCTGCAATTCGAAGATCTAACTATGCCATTTGCAGTGACAGCAGTGGATATCGAAACAGCAGAATCGGTCACGATAAAAAGCGGCTCGATATGCGATGCCGTATTAGCGACTATTGCGGTACCCGGTATTTTCCCGCCCCACGAGATCAACGGAAGGAAATTAATTGATGGTGGCGTTATGAATCCTGTCCCAGTATCAGTTGCACGGAGTTTTTTACCCTATCTCCCCGTCGTCGCGGTTGTTCTGGCGCCGCCAGTAAATACTTGGTCAAACCCTAATGTGTCGCGTTTGCTGCCTTCGATACCGTATTTGTCGACTTATCTAGGCAAACTGCGGATTTCACAAGCGATGAACATTTATTTGCGATCCGTGGAGATTGGTAGTGCCCTGCTGACAGATATGCACATGGAGCTTGAAAGACCGGATGTACTCATTCGCCCGCAGGTACCAAAGTTGGGCTTATTGGATGATGTAGAAGTTGATGAAATCGTGGTATTAGGCGAAATCGCAGCTCGAAAGGCACTGCCTGAGCTACGCTCCGCTGTGGGCTGGCGCGGGAAAGTATACCGACGTTTCTTGGGACGAAGTTATCCTAACTCCTTCAAATCGTAAACTATGAGTCGTGACCTTAGAAAGTATGCTCGCCAAACGAATTTCCGTCTATTTAGCGGATTCCTTGTCCTGTTATTTGGCGTGGGAATTGGATTAATATATCTCAACTACGGGGAAGGCGCAGCTTTATTTGGTATATTATGTTTACTGGCAGGATTGGCTCCTTTACTGCTGATCTGGTTTGTGTTCGTGGTTATGGATTGGATAATTGCTCGGGCAAATCGAGATTAGATGGAGAATAAACGCGACCTTTTGACGGTAAACGGTTGGACATTCCGGGTGCAAAGACCTCAAATCCCTGGCCCGCATCGAGTGATCTTGCTGCTGCATGGTTGGACAGGGGATGAGGATGCGATGTGGGTTTTTGCTTCCCGTTTGCCGCAGGAGGCTTTACTAGTCGCCCCGCGCGGATTATTCACAACTTCCCTGGGAGGTTATAGCTGGCATCCGCATGAAATTGGGAAATGGCCCTGGGTAGATGATTTTCGACCGGTAATTGAAGAGCTGCTCGCTATCCTTTGCAGTGATCCCTTTCCAAATAGTGACTGTTCTTCTGTCAGCATGGTTGGTTTCAGCCAAGGTGCAGCCCTCGCATTTGCATTTGGGTTAATGTTCCCTGCTAGAGTACAGATGATTGCCGGTTTATCGGGGTTTATGCCGGAAGGAGCGGATGCCATTGCCCGCAACCAGCCGCTGCGCGATAAAAAGATTTTCCTAGCGCATGGTTCCCAAGATCAGATTGTCACTGTTGATAGGGCTCGATCAGCTGTAAAAATATTGGAGTCAGCTGGAGCACAAGTTTCGTATTGCGAGGATGATGTCGGGCACAAGTTGAGCGCAAGTTGCTACCAGGGGTTGCAGAAATTTTTCGCAAGGAGTGAACCAGATCTCAGTTAGTGAATTGGCAGCGAATCGTTGAGCGATAATCCTGGTTGGTAGCTGTACTCAGCGGCGAGTTGCTGACTAAGGTGGTTATATATTACTGCGAGGGGTTGATGAATTGGACAGGCCTGTTCGCACATCCCGCATCCAGCACAGGAAATTAACCAGTTGACAATATCGCGGCGGATGAAGTTACCAGCGGAGTCACGCTGGGGGTAAGCTACCTCGCATATCGGGCAGTTGTCCAGACATGCACTGCAATCACCACAGCTCGCAAACTGCAGTATTAACTCATCTACGTTCGCAGGTAAGCTTTCTCCAAGTCCCGCTAGAACTCTTTCTTGCGTGCGAATACGCCTCTCGGTGAGCTTTGCCAGCATAGAACTATGCATTTCTAAGAGACTGTTACTAGCGGGTCGGCTGGTATGCTCAGCAAGCTGATACTTTTCTGCTGTTGCAGGATTTTTTG
Source organism: Anaerolineales bacterium (assembly GCA_041551115.1). Taxonomy (GTDB): domain Bacteria; phylum Chloroflexota; class Anaerolineae; order Anaerolineales; family UBA4823; genus DAOVXM01. Next base: position 5,733 of record JBFENN010000088.1, on the reverse strand, counting down.
TATTGATAAGTATACTTTGACGGACTGGAAGACCGATTACGCCAATGTTGATATCTGCACTTACTGCTGCAGGCTGCTGACATAACTGGCATGCAGAACGATAACGATAGGCCATCAGGCCGCCTTGCCGGGCAAATTTAAGCGACTCTTGGGAGAGATTTGAAGCGGATCCTTTTCGTTCAACCCTCCAAGAATAGTCGCTTTCAGGATATGTTCCCAGACAATCTGCACTAACAGTCATCAAGTCATCAAGCGAAAAGGAATCGTGCTTTACCATTTCGATTAATGCCCGAATTTCACATGGTCTTAGCAGTGCTGCTATTTTTTTACTGGGATCAGCAGATTTCAACGCCGGTATCTGCCGGGCGGAATTGAGCGACATTACCGGTTGAAAAGGATTCACATTCGCTAAATCGTTTGGCCTATCAATCATGATCGGGAAGCCTGGCTGATCGCTTGAACTCCGAGAAGGTACCAGCATATAATCAAGGTCGGCTTCCTGCCAAATAGCGGTGAGAAAAGCTTGCAGAGCCACGAGAGGGTCACCATTTGTATCCAATTCGTACGGTGTATTCATTTGCCTGCCTCCGTATCCGGCTGGAATTGCCGGTCGAGCAATTCAACAATATCTAGAACCTGCAGTTCATCGCTGATACCCTTGGATCGAATCGCGTCATCGAACATCAGCAGACAATACGGACAGGCGGTTGCTACGGTACCTGCGCGCGTCTCGAGCGCATCTTGCATTCGCTTTTGATTTATTCGCTGATCGGCATCAGTTTCCATCCACATCTGTCCGCCACCACCACCACAGCAGAAAGAATTCTCGCCACTGTTGAGCATTTCAACCAGTTCATATCCTGCTTGGTCAAGCAGTAAGCGCGGATTGTTGTAAATCTGGTTATACCGTCCAAGGTAGCATGAATCATGGTATGTCACGGGTGTTGTATTTGAATTTTCATAGTCAGGGATGCTTTGGTCCAGGTCCAGGATTTCAGACAGGTAATCCGTATAATGAAGAACCTCATAATTCCCACCCATTTGGGGGTACTCGTTCTTAATGGTGTTGAAGCAGTGTGGGCATTGGGTGACGATCCGTTGGAAGTTCAGCGTAGATAGAAGTTCAATGTTTTGCTCAGCGAACATTTGGAACAGGTACTCATGACCCATCCGCCGAGCTGTTTCGCCGCAGCACATTTCATCAAATCCTAAGACTGCAAAATCCACTTCTGCACGCTGGAGAATTTTAATAAAAGAACGGGCAACTTTTTTGTTGCGATCATCATACGAGAATGCACAGCCGAGGAATAAAAGGACATCTGTTTCATCGCCGGATACCAGTTCTTTGAGATTCAATCCTTCCGCCCATGACATGCGATCTTCAGGCGGCATCCCCCATGGATTACCCTGCCGTTCCATATTGCGCATCACGTCAGCTACAGATTTAGGGATCTTGCCAGTTGTGAGCGTTTGGTAGCGCCGCAGATCAACTATGGCATCAATTGGGTTTACAAAAGCTGGGCACTTTGTGAGGCAGGCACCACAGGTTGTGCAGGCCCACGGTAGGGCATCCGGAATAACTTGCCCAATTAACTCCTGTTCGGATTTACCATTTCCGTTAGGGCTAATAAATGTGTCCATCGTCGCAGTGCGTAATGTTTGTACCAAATTACGTGGTGTGTAGTCCATCCCGCAAAGATATGCTGGGCAGGCTTCTTCACAGCGCCCACAACGAACACATGCATCAAATGATAAGAGCTGCTGCGATGAGAATTCTTTGATCTTACCAGTGCCCAATATCTCTGCTTCGTCAATATTATCGATTTTTTCTAGCACACCATCTTTTCTACGGGGACGTAAGAGAATATTGACGGGCGTTTGAACGAGATGGCGAAGTTTTGTGTAAGGTATGCTGGCTACCAAAACTAAAGCCAATACGATGTGAGACCAGAAGAATAGATTGTGGAGTTGTGCGGCGGAAGCTGCGGTGGTACCCATAGCCACCAGGACTCTGGAGATAGCATAGCCAACCGGTGACCAGCGGGCCCACTCGGGGGCAACAACAGTCAGGCGCAATGCTTCTAAAGTGAATCCTACGATTGGGATAAGAGCGAGCATAACCAGGGCATAGGTATCATCCCAGCGAGTCTCAAGCGTTGTAGGACGAGTTATGGTCCGCCTGGCTACGGCCATAACTACACCAAGCAGGATAGCAATTCCAGCTAGATCCATAACCAGCTCATAGACGAGGTAACCATTTCCGCGCGGGATAGGCAATTCAACAAAGGGGATAAATAGCTGCATCTGCATAAGATTTATCGCAGTTCCGATTACTTGAATAGAAACTCCCCAGAAGATCAACAAGTGCATAACACCTGGGTAGATCTTCTTTAAGACACGGACCTGGGCAATTACATTAATGAATAAATCTTTTACATATGGAAGTAAGCTATAAAGTGTTTTTCGCCAGCTCTGCTTGTCATAAGGTGATGACGATTGTTCTTTTGTGAGCTCTGTGGTGGTCATTCCGTGCCTCCAACGTAGATTTCGCCATCGATGATATTTAATGCCAGTGGTTCAAGCGGTAAGGGAGGTGGGCCAGAAACTACCTGCCCTTCAAGCGGCTCGAAATATCCTTCATGACAAGGGCAAACAATCAATTCACGCGCTGAGTCCCATTTGCAGATACAGGCGAAGTGAGTGCAAACAGCAGAATAAGCCCGTAATCCAGCAGAAGTGTTGATGATTAAGGCTGGGTAGCGTCCAAAACGGATGGTTTTGCTGTCTCCGGGAGGCAGGTCTTCGAGTGTGCTGACCAGGACTGGCTCAGAAGGGGTTTCATCCAAATTTGGCGGGAAAAAATACGCAACGATTGGTACAGAAATCGCTGTTAAACCAACTGCGGCAAGTACTCGGTTGAAAAGCTGCAGGAATGAGCGTCTAGAAATTTTCGTCATCGCTAACTTACCTCCCCCCAAATCGTTAGGGCTGTGAGCACAATCAGGCCAATGATTACACTGATCAATCGTTTACGGTAAATACTCGCAGAACGGTCAGGCTTACGGTCAAGGAAGGGTATGATCGTTATCAATAGAATTAAGGCAACTGGCAGAAGCGCTCCGATTGTCTTGGGTATGAACTTCAATATTTGGTATATCGCAAGGAAATACCATTCGGGTTTGACATGAGCGGGTGTGTCCATTGGATCGGCAGGATCACCAATGCCTAATGGCATTAAGTAGCCGATGATGCCAATGACAGCGATTATGATTGTGATCCAAAATACCACTCGCAGTTCAGTGCGGACGTGATCTGGGTAGAAGGGGATTGTTTCATCGGATGGTGGTTGTTCTAGGTCAGGCATAAGGTCCTCTCCCGAGAGCGTTTTCTATTGGTAGACGAAGATCGATTGGACATAGACCTATAATGGCTTGGCGATGCCTTGTTTTCGGATCATCATAAAATGCAGCAGCATAAAACCTACCGTTGCCAGCGGCAGAGCGATAATATGCAATGCGTAAAAACGGCTAAGCGTTAACTCGGTAACACTCCAGCCTACTCGTAAGAAGACCAGAGCTAAGTCGCCAATCACGGGGATACCGCCGGCAATTTCTGATCCTACGGTTGTTGCCCAAAATGCCCGTTGGTCCCAAGGGAGCAGATAGCCCGTAAATCCAAATGCGAGCGTTATGGTCAACAGAAGTGCACCGCTGACCCAATTCAATTCACGTGGTGGTTTAAATGCGCCCATAATAAAGACGCGCAGCATATGTGCAATGCACATGACGATCATTCCGTTTGCGGCCCAATGATGGATCATACGCACGGACGCCCCAAATCGTACTTGGGTTTCTATGAATTGAATGCTTGCATAGGCGGCTTCAGGAGTCGGTTTGTAGTAAAACGCTAGCATGATGCCAGTGATACCCTGAACAACAAATAGGAACGCAGTGATGCCTCCCAAGCAGTACCACCAGCGTAGCGCATATTTTGGTACTGGCTTGTTGAGAATTTTGGATAATGGTTCTGAGATCTCATAGCGTTCGTCGATCCATTCAGCGGTTCTACGGTGGTAGGGTTTCCAAGGTTGACGGTTCCGCCATACGCTGGTGCTTCGTACTACGCCGAACGCAAAGATTAATCCAGCCATCCCAAACAGGCTCCAACGTGTTAACGGCGTCCAGAGACTGGTATTCTCTCCGCTGATATGGCAATGGAGGCAAGGATCTGTAGCAGGTTGCGGAACACTGATCTCCACTGAAGCAGATACTTTATCGGATCCAGAGATAAGTGACCGGAATCGAGCCCAATCTGGAATGGCAGGTGCGGTGCTGTCAAGCTGTTTTGCTGGTGTGTCAGCTGAAACTGATATAAAAAATAATAGGCCGACCATGCTTACACATAAAGCGGTCAGCCCATATCTGAGCCAGCGACGGCGTAGCCAAAATGCAGTTAGTTTTTCCATAGGTCTCCTTGGAATGAAGCAACAAAAGAGAGGATCAGGAATGATTCAGATTGTGAAATATAACACTTATAGCATAGCAAAAATATAGTGAGAATCAAGTTCTTATTGTCTTATTTTGGCTACATAAAACACCTTAAAAGTAACGCACATAGGATCAGCTTGCCTTAAAGAAGGCAAGCAAAATTGGGGGGAAATACCCAATCAACCAATACAAAAAGGAAGTTGATGTTTTTTACTGGGGCTATTTAGATTTCGATGATTTTCTTCTGTATGGCATACTTGATTAATTCCCCGCTATCGTGTAAATCTAGCTTTTTCATAATATTGGAGCGATGTGTTTGCACTGTTTTAATTGCTATCGTAAGGATCTTTGCAATCTCCTTATTGTTATATCCTTCAGCAATCAATTGCAGTACTTCATGCTCACGAGGGCTGATCCCATTGTAAGTGCTATTATTTTGAATACCTCCCCAACGCAGGTAGTCCTCAATCACTAGGCGAGTAATTGGTGGCGAGAGCACAGCTTCACCATTGTAAACAGTGAAAATTGCTGCTAATAGTTCGCTTGCGGAAGCGTCCTTGAGGATATAACCCATAGCACCATACGTCAGGGCTTGTTGGATATAGGCATCGTCATCGTGCATGGATAAAATCAATACCTTGACTTTTGGTATATCACGTTTAATCTGCCGAGTTGCCTCAAGGCCATTTAAAATCGGCATGGCGATGTCCATTAGTACAACATCGGGTTCGAGCTGACAAGCCATTTTTACCGCAGCTCGTCCATTTTCAGCTTCTCCAACAACAACAATATTAGGATCATCTTCTAATAATGACCTGATACCATCGCGTAAGATTGTATGATCGTCAGCTAATAAAATCCTAATCTTGTCCACAAATAAGCAGTCTCCGATATTGATTTGTCATAAGGTTCATTACAGCCCGTAGAATTAGATCTATTACTTGTTAGGATAAGTATATACCCATTTTATAAGGTGTCACCTGTCCTGTCAAAACGATTATTAAGTTATTGTCGTGTAAAATGATGCTGATAAGAACAAGGTGGAAGGGAGCATTGATGCAGAATAGACAACTCTCCAGACGTAGCGGGCGGCCCTGTCCAAGGTGCAGGAAGCTAATCAGCGCGGATGCCCATACATGTATCCAATGTGGGTTGAAACGCCCGAGTATCTATTATAAAATACCGCTGCTCTCCGAGTTATTAGCCGAAGAGTTTAGCTTCGTACAGCCTATCCTGGTCCTTTGCG
>JBFENN010000087.1:0-12633 GCA_041551115.1 Anaerolineales bacterium | reverse complement strand
ATTCACGCCATGAGACTCAGTTGCACGCACAGGGATATGGAAGTTGATTTCGCCTCCGAGCTCGCGCAGGGCAGAGACCAGCAGCGTGGTTGCAGTTTGACCATCGACATCAAAATCGCCCCAAACGCAGATTCGTTCTCTGTGGGTTAACGCTGATACTAGACGTTCGACAGCCAAATCGATCCCAGGTAAATCTCGTGAGCTTGTCGGTTGGTACTGGTTTGGGTCGAGGAATGCAAGTGCGGTGCGCGGATCGGAAAGCCCTCGCTTGAATAACATCTGCGCCACAAGCGGATGACCACCGACAGCAGCTTGCAGTTCGGTTGGCACCATGATTGGTTTTAGTTCAGTCCAACTTCTCATAAGGGGGTATAGATCAGGCTTCAAACGTATTTTCGCGGGAAAAAGCAGCAGTTAAAACTCGATCTCGGCGACTTGTTCAAAGTCGATCACGAGTTCAATATCAGCCGCAGTGGATAGCTCCATATCTTGCTCGTCAAAAATCCCAGCTTCGCTACCCCGATCGCAGAGTGAACGGTAATTGCAGAACCGACAGTGAAGCTCTTCTCTCGTCTTTGTGAATGCGTCTGATGACAGTGTCTGGATGGTTGTGATCGTTGATAGTAAATAACGCTGGTCTGCATCGAACAAGCTTTGGTTATATTGGAAGATTGTCGGCCGATCAGGATATTCTGTAAACCAATATATCATCCTGATTGCTTCAGGTGCTATCTCTTCTCCTAGGTTGAACTGTCTTCCTGCTTTAACGAGTAGAAAAGGGTAAACGCGCGTTTGCATACGCTGAGCCAGGTAGGCCTCTTTCGGGTGTACACGGTTGGTTTTCCAATCTACGATGATAAAAGTATCATCCTGAGTTTTCAGGATCAGGTCAAATTTTCCCTGTAGTTGGAATTCGAGCAGCGGAGCGACAAGGGCGATCTCTGGGAACCGTTGGGTATTATGGGTCTGGATATCTGCCTTTTCATCACCGATGGAAATGAATTCTACAAACCGCTCCCACCAGGTCTTCAGCTGATCATCAGTTATTATCCCGTTCAGACGATCTGCGGGGATTCCGATCAGGTATTGGTGGGCGAGCTGGTGGAACAGCCTACCGCGTTCCAGAAATTGCTCTTGCTGCAGAGCGGGTTCGGACTCTATCGCCGGCCAGGCGAGCTTTTCAAGATATCGCAGTTGGAATCGACGCTTGCAATCAATAAAGTCCTGCAAACTGCTCTGGCTGAATCGGAAACCGCTTGGCAGGCTCATATCATCTCCATATGATCAGTTGAATCTTCCCCTGTGGATGGTAACTCCCGCTCATAATAACTCAGCAGTTCAAGGAACGCTATAGCCGGGGGTACCTTTCCGTTTTTACCGCTGTTCCAGGTGATAATCAAATCACGACGAGCTCGGGTGATCCCAACATACAATAATCGCAACCGTTCGCGCACATAATCCAGGCGCGCTTGCTGAGATGCCTTTCCTTCTTGGTACCAGTCATATTCACCGGTGCTGAAGGCTGCATCAAGCTGGCTTAATGCTTCAGCTTGCAGGTTAAGCCTGTCACGGATAAACCAGTTCTCCGCAATGTAGCGGTCACCATCCTGGCCGGAAGGGAAGTTATAGTTATTAACCGACATTAGGTAGACTCGATCCCATTCCAAGCCTTTGGCTTTGTGAATAGTAGCCACGACAACTTTCCCTTTATGAGCCTCAGGATCGAAACCTGAATCATCTTCGCTGAAGCCTATGAAGCGCCGTTCATTGCGGGCAATAACCGCCAGCTCGTCGGTTAATTCAGGTAAATGCCAGTGTTGGTGGTGGTTGTTGGCTTGTCGCAGCAGGCTGGCTAATTTATGTGAAAGGGCTAGATCAGTGGGTTCGGAGAAGATATCTTGGGCTAGCGTGAGTATGAGTTGGTCAATTGGCAGCAGCACAGCAGCTTGCCAGCGGCGAATATGCGCACGGAACTCCAGCAGCTGCGTGAATTCATCTTCATGATCAACAAACTGTAAGCCGGCCAGCCAGTCCCGGTCAGAACGGGGATACAGGTAATCTTCCACTCGTGAGCACTTTTCAATAAGCTTGGTGACGAATGTTGTCAGCTCTGCTGCTTGTGGGTCATCCTGTTTATCACGACGCCAAACGCGATAGGCTGTTGCGAGCTTGCGTGCGGAGCCCGGATCAGATAAGTAGTTCAGCAGGTTGCCGAGTGCTCCAGCGGTATGTCTGGTGGAAGCACTGGCTCTCAGCAAGCCATCATGGCAGGGGATGTCCTGCTGTTTTAAGGCATTGATGACATGGTTCGCGCGCAAATTGCGCGGAACCAACACGGCGACAGTCCGCTCTATGTTCTCGGGCAACCAGTGCGCAATGGATTTAACCACAGCGTTAATTTCACCATTGGGCGTGTATTTGTGGTGAACCAGCTGAACTTGGCCTTTGGTTGGATCAGGATTTGCTGATTCTGCTTCCGATGAAACTGGCAATATGTGCGGAATATCCAAGGCATCTCGCACTGTAGCATTTGGGTACGCTGTCTTTGTCCAAGTGATTAAGTGGTTGGCTAATGTAATAATGTATTCGGTAGAACGCCCAGACTCCGGAAGCTCTCGTCTAGCTACATCCGATCGGTTGATAAACCTGCGCAAGTAGGTTGGGCTGGCAGTTGTGAACGTTTCGAAGATCGCCTGGTTCGGATCGCCAACCCTGACCCAGTTCCCGGTAGGTCCCGCAAGCATCTCTAGGATTTGTTCTTGTAACCGGCTGCTGTCCTGGGCTTCATCTTCGAGGATGTATGGCCAACGTTGCTGCAGCCGGGTAAGTAAAGTATCATCCTGCTGTAAGTTATCGAGAGCAAGTCGGATCAGGTCATCAAAATCTACGGCATCACGGTAGGCCAAGGCCCGCTGGTAGGCATGGTATAGCTCCCAGCCCATCTCTGCGAAGGGCAGTGGAACTGGCAGCTGGTCCAACCGGGTACGAAGTCGCTGTGGTGTGAGCTGGCGATCTTTGGCTACGCGGATAATGGCCAGGGCGATAGTTTCAACCAGAGAGGGCAGATGATCCCGCCGGACCCAATCCAGGCGGTTCTCGTTGAGGTCAGCGTTGAGGTAATCATCCAGTCCATTTGGATGATTGCGCAGCCAAATTTGAGCCACTTGGCTGCGGATGCGGTTGGCTTCACTCTCATCAATGATCTGAAATGTGTCGCTGAGTCTGGCTAGGTCGGGTCGCTCGCGGACAATATCATTGGCTAAACCATGCAGCGTCCGTACCCGGTAACCCAGGCGCGGCAGCAGCCTGGATTCCTTGAGAAATTCACTAACGCGCTTGTTGAAGTTGTCCACAGCCGAATTTACCAAGGTTACGACCAGTACTTCCTGATCTTCAAGAAGCTTTCCGCTCGCGATAATATCAGCCGCTAACCGGGAAAGTGTCCATGTTTTTCCAGAACCAGGCACCGCGGCAACTCCCATCCGCCCGAGCTTATAGGTAAGGACGGCTTGTTGGTGGTGTCTTGGCTGGGAGCTGCTCATAACCATGGAATAAGATAGTTAGTTGATCGATTGGATTTGGTGCAGCACACGATTAAAGGCATACAGCAGCGGGCCGCGCATTTCATAGCCTTGTTCATTTAGCTCGCTCATCCCGATATAAATCCCCTGTCGGCAGCGGTTGAGCAGACCCAGTAGTAAATTTTGTAGGGAAGTAAGTCCAGCCCGGTTTTCAGCTTCATCTGTCCAGATTTCACCACGAGTCCAGCGCCGGCTGAGGACATAGGGATGGGTTAGTGGCTGGAATATTCTTTCAAACCAGCCACGGCTGCCGATATCTAACCAGACTTGATAGTCCACTGGGCGGTTGCGCATCAGGTAGGTGTGGGCAGGTGCGATTAAAACTGATCCGGTGGGGTCTTCATCCCAAGTGCGGATGTATTGGGCTGCGATCACACCTTCTTGAACCATGCGCAAATACTCTTGACCAGTTGGGGTGCCAGCCTCTTCAAGTATGTTGTCTATTACCCAACGGAACTTTTGAACTGATTCGATAAGGTTCGCGGCGATTTGCCCAGCTTGGTAATTATTGTGGAGGTTGTAACCTGGCTGCGAGAGCAACTCGCCAAAAAGTCGTCCGAGGAAGTGATCAAATTCTGCTGGAATGGTTTGCTGGTAATCAGCTATCCAGCTGCGCAGTCGTTCATAGTACTCGCCAACTTGATAGGTGATCCGTATTTGGGCATCGGGGTTAATCTGCTCGAAAGGTGTCAGTACTGGTTGACCGTCACTCTGCCGATAGCTGATATCGGTTAGCAGCCGGGCGCGCACCAAGTCGAGACCACCAAGTACCTGGACAAAGGCAGATGCGACATCAAATCGGGACGGCTTGTAGCCCCAATCCGGGTGGGCAATCATCGACAAAGTGAGCAGGCATTGTGTGATTGGTTCCTCGCGCAGTGAGCGGGATGGGCGGTGAGAATGGGCTTGGATCTCGAAGACAGCCAGGCGCTGGATGAGTGAAAATCGCAAGGCGTCCGAAAGGAAAGGTGTCAAGATCACGATTTGCTCGGGAGGTACTGCGTTCTCTTGTACCAGATAGGCAATTTGTTCAGCAACCCAATCGAGCATTTGTGGGTGGTAGCGGGTGTCCTGGTAGGTGATATGATCCTTAATTTCTTTTGCAGCTGTGCTGCTTGCCCATAATGTTTTGGCATGAGCTGGCTGCAGCGATTCTGCAAGCCCGGTGCCAAGCGTTTTTAACGCAGGTGGACTCACAAAAGATTCATTCATCTGCCATATATGTTCGCAATGATATTTCAAGTCGTACCCACTGTCTGGATCAGCACCCAGGAAACGGCGGAACCCCGCCGTGTGGTCGTAGATCAGCAGTGCCGAACGGCACTGGGGCAGCCAATCAGCCAGCAGGTCATGTGCTACGGGTACATCTTCTTCTATATTATCGTATATCAGGTGATGGAAAGATTCTTCCAGATATTGTTTGCAGATGGGTGTGGTCACGATCAGATTCCGGAATAACTCTATCTGCAGAGAATAATCCAAGAGGTTGTGCTTATAACAATAAGCGCGAAAGCGATTTGCACAACTTTGCGCGTCAGCATATATCCGGGTTTGAGTCTTTTCCCCTACCCAGGCTTCTGATAAGCGCGCTTCTATCTCAGTGTGGGGAAACCCTACCACGGCAGATTTGTTTAGGTTATCTAGGATCTGGCTGTAGAGGCGGTGCGGGCTGATTGTAAGTGAATCGAAGAAGCCTTCATCCAGCAAGGGACGTACAAGCTGGGCCATAAAATACTGCGCCGTTTCGAGGGTTAAGAATGTAGCTGGGCGATCTGGCTGCTCAAAACCGGCTTGCTCCACAATCAGCGGCCAGAATAGGTCAACCAGCCTTCTTGCTAGGCCGCCGACGGTCGAAATCGTAACCATCCCACCAGAGACTACCCCGGGTGTGCTTAACGCCTGCATGTATGCTGTCCCAAGGGTGCGCTGGGGTACCAGCGCCAGGATCTTATTGCCAGAAATGCCCTCAGTCATGAGCGCCAGCATGCGCTCAACGCCGGTAGTTGTCTTTCCACAGCCAGTTGGACCTTCTAAAAAGATCTTGCTGTTTGTATCAGCATTTATGATAGCTAATTGAGTATCTGTTAGGGGGATTAACTCCATAGGGTGATTTTAACCGAATCTAGTTGAATTGTTCGGTGGCCTAATTCTCTTGGCTAAGGGGGTCTCCTGTTTGGTATTTTTAATGGATAATATCCTCATGTTGGGATAGCCGATTCTTGGACGATGAGCAAACATTCATAATGTGCTGTATCAAAATCAGGAGCAATATTCGGATGGAAAACAAATCAGAGGGAAGATAGTTTGTTCGCCCTCATAATTTTAATGATGGGCGTATCTCCCAATCTGAGAATCCAAGAATTGATGGACCTTGATTGTTGATAGAATTACTAATGGATTATTTCTTATTCTTACCAAAACAAGGTTGAAACCTTTGTTTATTGGAGTACATCTATGAAAACTAGAAAAGATTACAACCTGGGGATAATGTTTAGGCGTGAACATGCTCCTGAGAAATTACCCGGTTTTGCTCGCCGGGCCGAAGAAGCCGGATTTGACGAACTCTGGGTAGTGGAGGACTGTTTTTATGGGAGTGGCATCGCCTCGGCTGCAGTCGCTCTAGCCTGTACAGACTCGATTAATGTAGGGCTGGGCATTATGCCGGCTGTTGTTCGTAATCCAGTCTTTGCGGCGATGGAAATAGCGACATTGGCCCGCCTCTATCCTGATCGCTTTTTACCAGGACTTGGTCATGGGATGGCGGATTGGATGCGCCAGATAGGTGCCTTTCCCAAGTCGCAGCTCCAAGCTCTGGAAGAGGTGACTGTTATTATCCGGGCTTTACTCGCCGGTGACCAGTTTTCGTTCAATGGAGAACACGTTCAGCTGGACCAGGTTAAGCTCGTGCATCCTCCTGAAAATATCCCCCCAATATCACTAGGGGTAAGAGGTCCAAAATCCCTCGCTCTTTCCGGACGTGTGGCTGATGGAACAATTTTGGCTGAATATTCAGCCCCAGTTTACATTTCTTGGGCAAGTGAACAAATCGCAGCCGGGAAACCAGAAGCAGACTTTGATATTGCACATAGGATAACTGTTTTTGCCCTGACTTGCGCAGATTCAACAATAGCCACTGGGCGTCAACAGCTGCGCCCTTTAGTAGCAGCTGCTATAGCTTCGGGCGGGATTCATACACAGATTGCCCCGATGGGTATCATGACGCAAGCCCGAGCGTATATGAAAAGCGGTGGGCAAGAGCGACTTGAGACAGAGATGCCAGATGCCTGGATCGACCAATTGGCCATCGCCGGAACACCTGAAGAATGGAAACTAGCTATTCGTAATCTCATCGATTCAGGAGCGAATTCGGTTGTCTTGGTGCCTTTGCCCGATAAAGATCTGGATGAATTGGATGTTTTTGCTATTAATCTCCTGTAAAAGTCTGCTACCTTCCATAGCGAGCCAAGAGGTAGATGAAATATTGGATTGAAGCATGCTCGAAGAGCTCGTAACGTAGTATCTCGTGCAATGCTGGAAGTTGCTTGGAAAATTGTGTCTATGAGATGTACACGATTGAAATAAAAGGTTTAGTCTCTGCTATTCATATTAATCTTGGGTTGCTAGGGAGAATGATTTGGTAATAAATAATATATGCTAATTGTCAAACTCACTGATCATCAAAACAGACAAAAGGACCAAAATGAATAAGAAGTTGATGTTCATCCACGGACTCAATGGTAGCAGTCAAGGAGTTAAAGCACGACTGCTGGGGGAGGCATTCCCCGAGATGCTTATCCCCGATTTCCGCGGGAGTCTAAGTGAGCGTATGGACAAACTGTACAGAATTATCGGAGACCAGGATGGCTGGACGTTGGTTGGGTCTAGTTTTGGTGGTCTAATGGCAGCACTGGCCGCATGTGAAAAAAGGACGCAATTCGACAAATTAGTGCTGCTGGCACCGGCTTTGATTTGGCCTGACTTCGCTGAGAAAACTTGGCAACCAATCGAGGTGCCGGTCATAATTTATCATGGTGTTGATGATGAACTCATATCTTTGAAGAACGTTCAAGACATCGCTGAGCGTGTATTCCAAAATCTAGAATTCAATGTAGTGCAGGATGACCACGGACTGTACCGCACTACCCACGCCTTGGAATGGAATGAATTAATAGGATAGCAGTGAAGCAAGCTAAATTGAATTTTCACAAGGATCTAGAGGTATTCTTGGGGACAGGATCCAAAAACGAGGCTGTCGTTCTCTCATTTCAAGGGCGACAATCTATTAAACATCTTATTGAATCCTTGGGTGTACCGCATGTAGAGGTTAAAGGAATCGAAGTCCACCATGAGCTAGTTGATTTTAACTACTTGGTACGGGACGGTGATTTGGTTTACGTTTATCCCTACGAACCGGAAGACTTTCTCGGTGGTCAAGATGCCCCAACGAAATTTGTCCTGGATACCCACCTTGGTCAATTAGCTGCCTACCTGCGCATGTTAGGCATGGATGCCGAATATCGCAATGACTTTGAAGACAACGAGTTGGCAAAACTTGCTTCAAAAACAGGACGAGTGCTGCTCACCCGGGATCGGCGTTTACTCATGCGCAAGATCATCGAACATGGTTACTGGCTGCGAAGCAAAATGCCGCGCGAGCAGCTTCGAGAAATATCCACTCGTTATAATTTGTATTCAAGGGTGGTGCCTTTCAGTCGCTGCATGCATTGCAACGGGTCGCTGAAATCCATAAGTAAAGAGCAGGTTCTAGACCGTCTTGAACCGCTAACGAAGCGTTATTTCTTTGAATTTCACCGCTGTCCAGATTGCGATCAAATCTACTGGAAAGGCTCACATTATGAGCAGATGCGGCAATTCATTGATGAGTTCTTCCTGGGGGAAGAGTCCACTCATCCAGACAGCAGGGATCGATCGTAAGCTAATAACTAATCTCGTAGGTACTGCTCCCAAGCAATGTATAATTTGGTACAGTGATATCGACGAAGATTTTCGCTAGTCAGGTTAGTTAAATGTAGGTAGAACAGACCAAATACCTGACAAATGTATGGTCGAATAACATCCAAGCTGCTATGAATGATGTATTTTTCAACTCACCAAGTTTGATCGGCGTTCCAGGTATATCCAACCAGCTCTTAAGTTCACTATTCAAGATGGCAGCCGAGTTTTACCAACATTCGCCTTGGCGTAGTTTCAATTCAGACTTGCCAATCGAGGTCAGGTATCCACCCAGTGCGCAGAGCCGTATAGTTGTCGTCATGGGATCAGCTGGCCAAGCATTTGGTCTTTCCATCTATGACAATCAGGAAGATATCCAGAGAGTTTACAGTGCCCGTACCCCTCTGGACGGTTTTGACCAGATCAGCTGGCTGGCACTCTCTTTTGATCCGATCCACTACCTAGCTTCAGAAGACGCGGCGTATATCAAGGAAAAGGGCTTGCAAATTGCAAGCGAGGCTGCATACCCGTATATCACACGCGTCGGGGCTCCTGGTCCAGACTTACACTCCCCAACCCTAGCTGATATTGAATGGTTGGAAGGCACACTCAGCGGTTTCAACCAGATGTTTGGGGATGTTGATCCAACTGCTCAAGCGACGCGGTACTTTGGTTATCAAGCGACACATTTAATTAATACACATTGCGGATTACGTGAGATCCAATTCCAGGTCGCCACCGCAGATGCCACCCTTAACCCCGGAGCTTTACATGACCATAAATGACCTTAAGCAGCGGCTAGCAGCGATTTATCCGGTTGAGAGACTACTCACCAACCCCGCGCAGTTGGCGCCTTATGAATCGGATGCACTGACTGCTTACCGGGAACGACCGGCAGTTGTCGTTTTGGCGGAAACTCAAGCTGATGTGATCGAAACCGTGCAAGTTTGCCATGCCCTTGGTGTGCCATTTGTCACTCGTGGATCAGGTACCAGCCTTTCAGGAGGTTCTTTGCCTGTTCCCGGTGGTGTAGTGATTGCTTTGAATCGTCTGAACCGTATCATCAATATCGATCCCGAACAACGCACCGCGATCGTTGAGACAGGCGTAGTTAATCTAGATGTGAGCAAGGCAGCCGCACCGTATGGTTTGCATTACGCCCCTGACCCTTCTAGCCAACCCATCTGTACAATTGGCGGGAATATTGCGTTTAATTCCGGGGGCGCGCATTGTCTAAAGTATGGTATGACTAGCAACCATGTCCTTGGAATGCGGGTTGTACTACCGGATGGAACAGTGGTGGATTTGGGGGACGAGAGCGTTGAAAGCATTGGACCAGATTTAGTGGGGTTGTTTATTGGCTCGGAAGGTCTCTTCGGTGTTGCCCTGCAGGCGACGCTGCGCTTGCTGCCCAAGCCGGAAGCCTGCCAGACGGTGCTGGCTGCCTACCGTTCCTTAGCAGCTGCCGGCGAGGTTGTATCTGAGATCGTTGCCTCGGGATTGGTACCGGCTGCTTTGGAGATCATGGATAATTTGGCTATCCAGGCGGCTGAAGCCGCAGTACAGGCTGGTTATCCCCAGGATTGTGAAGGGTTATTGATCGTTGAGTTGGATGGGGAAAAGGCAAACGTCGCCCATGACTTTCAAGTGCTGATGGGTATCATCCATGCTTCGGAGGCTTACCAAGTTGTTATTGCCCAAAATACTGCCGAGCGGTTGCAGATTTGGAAGGGCCGCAAAAGTGCTTTTTCAGCTGTTGGCAGGTTGAGCCCGGACTATATTGTGCAGGATGGGGTTGTGCCTCGTAGTAGATTGGGTGAGGCGCTTCTGGAAATCCAGAAATTAGGACGCAAATACGAGCTTCGAATCGCGAACGTTTTCCATGCTGGGGATGGCAACCTGCACCCATTGATCTTGTTTGATGGCCGCAAAACAGGAGCACTCACTAAGGCTGAACAGCTCGCTGGTGATATCCTTCAGTTATGCGTTGACTATGGGGGATCGATTACTGGCGAGCATGGTATCGGAATGGAAAAGCGCGCCTATATGCCGGTAATGTTCAGCGAAACTGACATGGACACGCTCCATTCTATCCACCGAAGTATAGACCCAAGTGGACTATCTAATCAGGGCAAGATGTTCCCAGCGTGAGATTTTCGATGTCTCAATCGGAATATAATCATTGCTTTAAGCCACAAGATCTTGGTGAAATCCAAGAGATAGTACGCGATTCTGCGAAACTGGTTTTTCTGGGCGCCGGGACCAAGAAGGCGCTATCTGGAATCCCTGATGGGTTTACATGTTTGGATTTAACCGGTTGGACAGGGGTCACGGAGTACCAACCCGACGAATTTACGATTACAGTCCGCGCAGGGACCCCGGTTGCAGCTGTTGCCGAGGTACTGAAGGCGAATGGACAATATCTGCCGTTCGATCCCCTGCTCGTGAATACTGGGGCAACTATTGGTGGAACTGTGGCGAGTGGATTGAATGGTTCGGGCCGATATCGTTTTGGAGGCGTGCGCGATTTTCTGTTAGGTGTCAAGTTTATCAATTGGAAAGGTGAGCTGGCAAGTGGTGGTGGGAGGGTGGTAAAAAACGCCGCCGGATTCGATCTACCCAAATTGATGGTTGGCAGCTTGGGTATGTACGGCTGTTTGCTTGAATTGACCTTTAAAGTCTTTCCTGCCCCAAGAAGTACAATAACAGTTGGTGCCAGTTTTTCAACATACGATCAGGCAGTCGCAGCTCTGGTGCAGCTTACTCTCTCACCACTTGAAATCATCAAACTTGACATCGAGCCTGGATTACGAACATACACGCTTTGGATTCAACTTGGGGCAGCTTGGGAAGAAATGGGGCGGCAGCGGATTCGCTTGTCCGAATCACTCAGAGAAGCAGCGATACAGGAATTAACTGAGGCAAGCGAAGAAGACTTCTGGCACATAACTCGCGAATTTCTCTGGACTTCTCCTAGCGCTAACCTTGTCAAAGTACCGCTTACGCCGAAGAAATCTGCCCCACTGGAAATGGAGCTTGCCGTGTACGGACATCCAAGACGTTACAGCTGTGCAGGAAATGTATTATGGCTTGGATGGGATACCGACCTTGAGAGATTGGATAGTGTGTTAACGAACCATAATTTGGCAGGCCTCTTGATATGGGGACCAGCTCAGCGCACTGTATTAGGCGCATGGGAACCAGGAGAATTTGCGCAGCGTATTAAACGTGCCCTTGACCCGAGTGACAAGTTTTCCAACTTGGCTAATTGGCCGAGGTCTTGAGGCAATTACAAGCCCAAGCAAGGCGGACATGAAATGCAGCACACCATTCCCACCGACGAATTCGGCGCATTTGGGGTTGCTATGGCAGGCGCAGTGGAAAAATGCGTTCACTGCGGCTTTTGCTTGCCGACCTGTCCAACCTACCAAGTAATGAATGAGGAGATGAACACGCCGCGCGGCCGGATCATCCTAATGAAGTCTGTTTTGGAAGGTGAACTAGCGCTTGATCATGTGCTTCCTTATATCGATAGCTGTTTGGGCTGCTTGAGTTGCGTGACTGCTTGCCCGTCTGGAGTACCATATGGCGAGTTGTTGATGCCATTCCGTTCATTGGTAGCAGAGAAGCGAAGCCGGTCGTTCATCGAGAATAGCTCCCGCAAGCTGGTTATAGATACCCTGCTATCACCTGATCGATTTCGCCGCGCAGCGCAGGCTGGTAAGCGTGTCAAGCGTATCAGAAACGCATTACCGCAACCATTCCGGGATATGCTGGCGCTTTTACCAGCTGAACTACCATATACCCGAACTCTACCAAATCTCTATCCAGCGAAAGGTGTCAAACGAGCGCGCGTGGCACTCTTGATAGGCTGTGTCCAGAAAATATTGTGGCCTGAGATTAATTGGGCAACGATCCGTGTGCTGGCGTTTAACGGGGTTGAGATCATTATACCCGAGGGGCAGGGCTGCTGTGGGGCCTTGGCATTGCATAGTGGGGAGCTGGCACTTGCCCGTTCACAAGCAATAGCGAATATCGAGGCATTTCCCACTGAAATAGATGCCATCATATCCAATGCCGCGGGTTGCGGGTCTGGCAT
>JBFENN010000086.1:0-13117 GCA_041551115.1 Anaerolineales bacterium | reverse complement strand
GTTGTCTGCTTTTGGTATGCTGATCGTAGTAATCTTGGCGCTCTTTGCAATAGGACCAGGTTGGGGCTTGCTCGGTCCGCTGGATGGTCGTGGTGTATTCGGAGCCATTCGGATATACATAAGGGACTGGAATTTCAACAGTAGCCTGTACCACTGGGTAAAGATATTTGCATCTGGCTATTCCACATCTGGAGCGGTGTCGCCACTCGGAAATTTGTTCACAAAGTTGATCACCAACAGCCTACTTTTATTGATCATAATCTTTACTGCTGTTAGGATTTGGCGGATTGATCGACCTGGGAAGGACAATGCTATTACCAGGACCCGTTCGCTGCTCCGTTTGGCATTGGTGCTTCTATGTGCTTATGTCATACTATCACCTACAGTACACCCCTGGTATTTGGCGGTGGTCATTCCTTTCGCGCCATTTTTAGTGTCAAGTGGGCCGGATGATCGGCAAGCACATCGTTTCCTCTGGCCTTTGCTTTACCTCACCTGTGTGGTTGTGTTATCTTATGTAACATACCTAGATCCTAATGATTGGCGTGAATATAATTGGGTACGGATTGTGGAATATATTCCGTTTTTTGCCTTACTGCTCTGGGCTGTGTTGCCCTGGTTGGATGAGATCCTTGGATCCAGGCGATTATATTTACGCTAATCAGGTAAGAATCGTGCTTCACTGGCAGTCATTAATTCGGTTCTCTTCCGCACATAGTTTAAGGAGGATAGAATGAAAGATGATCATCAATCTACATCACCCCAAGTATCATTGCGATGGGTAGCTCTATTAAGAATTCTCCTCGGGGTTATGTTCATCACAACCTGGTATAGTAATTTCTCGAAAGGATTCTACACCCCTCAAGGTTTGGTAGTCTTTTTCTCACAGGTTTTTCCGCAATCAGAAAACCCGTTGGCCTGGTACGCACTTTTCATCGATAACATTATCCTCCCAATTCGGGCAGTGTTTGCCCCTTTCCAGCTCATCGCTGAATTCTTATTAGGCCTCTTTTTACTTATTGGTTTTCTAACCCCGCTAACCAGTATGTTGGCCGGGTTCTTTATCGTCAACACTTTTCTGGCCACGTTCGGTCATGATTGGCCGTGGAGCTATGCATTAATTTTGAGTATCCTATTTATTGTACTGTTCACCCGTGCAGGTCGTGCCCTTGGGGTCGATGGATGGTTTCAGAAAAGGTATGGAATCCCACCGATCCCATACTTATGGTAGCCTAAATATCATGTACAATGGCGAGCCCAATAAAATCTAATGCTTTTGATAGAAGTTGTTTACGTAGCTGTCGTTTTTCTCTTGTCAGTATATGGTTTGCATTCATTATCCCTGACCGTTCTCGCCATACGCAATAAAACGAAATCTGCTGAGAACACGGATAATCCTGCTGAATGGCCATCAGTAACTGTTCAGCTGCCCATCTACAACGAGCGTTATGTTGTAAAACGCTTGTTGGACGCAGTCTCAAGACTGAGCTATCCACATCAGAAGTTGCAAATCCAGGTCTTGGATGACTCCGATGATACTACCAGTGAGATCATCGCAAAGCTAGTTCTGCACTATAAATCCAAGGGAATAAATATTGTCCATATCCAGCGCTCTGTACGCGCTGGATATAAAAGTGGCGCATTGGCCTGGGGATTGAATTCAGCATCAGGAGAGTATATTGCGATTTTTGATGCGGATTTTGTTCCTGCGCCTGACACCCTGCAGCAGATGATCCCCTACTTTGCCTTACATCCCAATTTGGGTTGCGTCCAAGCCCGTTGGGGGCACATTAATCCCAACATATCATGGTTAACCCGCGCCCAATCAGCAGGCATTGATGGTCACTTCGTTGTTGAGCAAACAGCCCGCAGTACGTCTGAATTAATACTTAATTTCAACGGCACAGCAGGTATATGGCGTCGAGCTTGCTTAGAAGATTCTGCTGGGTGGAGCAGTGATACGCTTACCGAGGACCTAGATCTCAGCTATCGCGCCCAGCTGCGTGGTTGGCGAATTCGCTATCTCCCTGACGTGATCGTTCCCGGGGAGTTACCGGCGACAGTCAGCGCTTATAAGCGTCAGCAGTTTCGCTGGGCAAAAGGAAGCATTCAGACAGCCAAGAAAATGCTCCCACAATTATGGCTCTCCCCGCTCAATCTTAAGGTAAAAATTGGTGCGACTCTGCATCTGACGAACTACCTAGTCCATCCATTAATCTTATTGAACCTCATCTTAGCTTTACCGATAAGCTTTTCCCAAAGCCCGCTCTTGAAACTGGTCCCGTTCATTGCCGTAGCTGGTTTGGGCACTGGGTTTATGTACTGGATCGCGATGCAGGCTGATTCGAAGAATCTCCTCGAGCGGATTTCCCACATGATCGCCTTGCTGATCTTAGGGTTAGGATTATCAGTGAATAATACCAGGGCGGTAATTGAAGCCTTGGTCGGGGTAAAATCCCCTTTTCTGAGGACCCCGAAATACAACCTCCAGAATAATGCTAAAAGGCTTCCAGGGAGTACATACAAGCTGCCGAACGATCCAACCCTCTGGATCGAGACTGTACTCGCCATCTATGCGTTGAGTATTGTGTTGTACTTACTCCATGAAGGAATTTGGCGGTTGCTTATATGGATACTGGTTTACGGAATTGGTTTTACGTATATTGCGGGATTAGGCTATATCAATTCACTTCAGGCATATTTCAATAGCAAGAATCAGACTCAGAACACTCCCCCAATTTTGTCAGCCCAATCCCTCCCAATCCCCTGCGAAAATCCACTCCCGAAGGATAAACTGGTGCAGCTTGATGATATTGCTTATTGAAGCTGCAGCTAAATCATGGACCTACTTGTAAGGCACGTAGATAGTAAATCGACTGCCTTTCCCAGGTTCGCTCTCTAATTCCAACCGGCCATCGTGCGTCTGGACAAGGTCGCGTGCGATCGTTAATCCCAGACCCAAACCTTGCGGGAAGCGCCTAATTCTTTGGCTGCGGTAAAAAGGGTCAAAAATTCGTTCATGTTCCTCGGCACTGATACCAGGTCCTGTATCGCTAATTTCAATCCAAATTTCGTTGGCCTCTGCACCGCTGGCGACCGTGATTCCTCCTCCTCTGGGTGTATATTTAATCGCATTGCTCAGCAAATTCCCCACAACTTGCGCCATACGTGCGGGGTCTATTTCAACTATGGGAAGCTTCTTGGCGATTTCTACCTGCCAGGTGAGGCCTTTATCAAGTGCAGCAGTGCGCCAGGACAGCATGTGTGGCGGCAGCCATTCGTTCAGGTCAATTGGCTGCTTCTGCAGTTTGATGTCACCAAGCACCTGCCCATGTATCTGGGCGAGGTCATCAAGCAGAGGCCGCAGCCTCTGTAATTCATCGTCTATTCCTGCCAGCAGTTCTTGGCGAACTTCAGGGTCATCGCCTGCCCCCTGACGCAGGACATGGATTGCGGATAGTACTGCTCCGAGTGGTCTGCCAATCTCATGGACAAGGTTAGCCAGCAAGCGCTGGCGGGTCTCTTCAGCTTGTTTTAATTGAGCTGAAAGATAGTTGACTGATTCCGATAATTTCTGCAGTTCTACCGGCCCGGTTTCTGGAACTCCTTCGGTACGGTTTCCATGCGCAATATCGATAACCGCGTTCGACACTTCGTTGATCGGGCGGGCTATGTTGGTGGCTAACAGATATCCAATAAGCGCACCTAATAACAGTTCAACTGCCAGGATGACTCCAATCGTGCCGCGCAACTTATTAAACTGTTCTGCAATCCCACTGAGTGTAACAGTTAGTCCGATGCTACCAATAAGCTGTTCGTTCATATCCCGTACTGGTACATAAACTTCAATATTCTGTAAAAGGAGCCCATAGGAAACTAGAACGCTCTCGTACCCGGCTAAGGATTCCTGGACTCCTTTTGTATTCGGATCGATTGTGTTCGGTACTCTGCTGCCAACTTCGCCGACTGCCAACACTTCGCCTTCCTTGTTGATCAAGATAATCCGCTCCATGACAATCCGGCTTGTTTCTGTAACGTATTCGGCGGCTTTTGATCCATCATCCAGGATTTCGGGTTGGGTCTGGAGTGATTCGGCAATTAAGTATGCTTGTTCTGTTAATCCTTCGGTAATCTGGGTTAGCAGTATTTGAGTTTCAACCAGATAAGCCAGCAGCATACTGACTAGTGGAACGACCACGACCAGCGGTAAGATGTGGCTAAGAATGAGGCGACCGCGTAAGGTTCTCATCTCATGGCTCAACTGGTACTAGTTTGTAACCCACACCACGGACATTTACTATCCGCTCAGGTTGGTTTGGGTCACTCTCGATTTTCTCACGAAGCCAGCGGATATGCACATACACGACTTGTGGTTCGCCTATGTATTCTGCTCCCCATACACTGGTAATTAAATCCTCGACTGACACGACGCGGCCTGCTTCAAGTGCCAAGGCATGCAGCAGTGCGAACTCGCGTGCGGCCAACTCTACTCCCCTGCCAGACACGCTAACAGTGTGTGCTCCGGGGTCAATCACGATGTCACCGATGATGATTTGCCTTGACTGCTCTTTAGGTTGGATATGGCGTGCTGAACGGCGCAGTACCGCCTTTACATGTGCGATGAGCACATCTGGATTGAAGGGTTTGGTGATATAGTCATCCGCTCCCAATTCAAGACCTAGAATAGTATCCAGCTCTCTTCTTCTGGCGGTCACAAAAATCACCGGTATGGATTCCTTCTCTTTCTGGAAATGTCTCAATGCTTCCAAACCATCCATACCAGGTAGCCCAACATCGAGCAGAATAAGGTCAGGTGGGTCCCGCCGCGCAAGGATTAATGCATCCTCAGCAGTTTCAGCGGTACTGGCCCGAAATCCGTTTTGTTCCAATTGCAAGCTTAAACTACGTCTAAGCAGGGTGTCATCATCTACTACCAGGATATGTTTGGGCATGCTTTCACCTTCAACACGGTTTGACCCGTTCGTAATCTCAGCCCATAAACAAATATGTTATGTAATTCTACTTTATTTCTATGTGGTTTGAATTCGACAGGTGACTAATCCTGATGCGAGGATGGTCTTTATCAGTTCGCGCAAGGAACCCTAAAAAATGACTATGCTCGTTGGGGTAGGGGTTCTTAACGGTGCAACGCTCTCTACAGGAATCCAGCCTTCAACAGACTTTCCTGGCAGCGACAGATGAGCCCAATCACCCTTTGTATCCAGTAGATTGACCTCGGTTCTACCGGGTAAATGCCATTTTGTTAGGTCTTCACTTTGAGGCTTCGAACTCAATGTGACCATCGGTGCTACAACAACACCGCTTGGAAAATTGTGATCGCTGTAAACACGACTGCCTAATGATACAGTGCTTGCAATGACCACCAATAATGAAAATAGGGCGAGGGTTGCAAAAAGGGACCGCAGAGTGCCGGGTTTGGAAAGTCGGGCATTATATACCATGAAAGCGAATAAGAACCATGCCCCTAACGCCAATATTGCAGTTTCATTCAAATTCAACCAAGATCTGGGTAGGTTTGCTAGGCTCTGCACCGGTCCAGCAGCACTTGGAATATCCATTGCCCCCGACTCCGCTCGGACGAGATTCAAATTGGCTTGGATGTCAGCGTCACGGGGGTCAAGCAACGCGGCTCGTTGCAGGTTGAGTACTGCTCTGCCAAGCTCACCTGATTGGTAATAGGCATTTCCTAGGTTATAGAATACAACCGCGTCATCCACACCCTTAAATATCAGTTCTTCATAGATTGAAATTGCCGATCCGTAATTCCCTGCCTGGTAAAGCTGGTTCGCAGCGTTTACGGCTTGTTGATCCGCTGAGTATTTTCTGTTTGCCAGGTTATTTATGCCGATAAGTATGACGAACAAAAACACACCGATGAACAAACTGGTCATAATTTTCTGTATTCGCATGATTTCCTCTTGGGAGGGTATTTGCCAAGAATGGTTTATATCGATAATCTCTGGTTATCGTTGGATTGATTTCTCAAGTCGACCAATCATTTCGCGTGCTTCTTGAATCAGCTCGTTTCCGGTAACACCGCTGCCATTTGGAGTAAATTGCCTTGATTCAATTAGCATCATCAACTCACCGAGATATACAATTGCTTCATCGTCGACACCATGATCCTGCAGCTTTGCAGCTAGTTCCGCATGAGTTAATCCTGATATTGATATAGAGAGTTTCCCGTTTAAATAATTGCTGATGATCGATGGGATTTCTGCAGCCGTACTGACACCTTTGTTTTCGATTTGTCTTAATTGTTGGTATGCGTTTGTAGCCGCTCGCTTACTCCTGCGTAGTGCTGGGTCAGCATTCTTTTTCTTGTTCCATGCGTCCCAACTGAGTTGTCCCACGACTATAAATACGGGTATTGCCCACAACCCCCAATAAAGCGGTCGATCGGTAATATTCTGGGATTTCATTTTCCAAGTTTCTGGCGCTGGTTTTAACGGTCTTAGCTGTGGGATATGAGCTGATGTATCCGCAGTCTTCGTCAAAGCATTTGCTTGCGTCATCTCACCCGCATTATTGGGATCCGGCAGGACATGCACTGAGATCTGGTCGCTGTACAGCGTTTGGTAAGTTTCTGTCTCTGGATCAAAGTAGCTGTACTCAATGATCGGCAAAGTATAATCCGCGGCCTCAGTCGGAATAAGAACCCGGGTATAGAGCTTTTTGACGTTCATCTCACCATCAAGAAATTGTGCTTCATCCTTCACACGGCTATCAAATGCCCGCCACCCCGGCAAATCTTCCCAAGGCAGCTCACCGAGTGTTTGTATATTCCCTTTACCTTCAATGAGGACTTCCAAGGTTACAGTATCATTGACCTGCGTTTGAGTTTTATCAACCCCTGCCCACAGTGTGTATTGACCGACTGCTCCTTGGTAGCCATCAGGTGCACCTGCAGGGAGAGGCTGAACGATGATATCAATTTGATCGGTTGCTAAGACTTGACTGCGGGAAAAGATATCCCCTGGAATAACTATTTTCGCAGGGTTGATAACCAGATCACCATTAATCGATGGATAAAGCACAGTCTGGATTTCTGTGACACGGTAAGGTCGGCCGCCGGCTTCGATCATATATTCCGGTTTTTCTGCAAGAAGTTCATGCCAAAATCCTGTGAAAGATGGATTTTGATATTGCATTTCTTGCCCCAGCTCTACGGCTTGGTAAAAGCGCACTGTATACAAGACTTGCTCACCTTGAAAGGGATCGAGGTTATCGATTGTTGCAGAAACAAAGAAATCCTGACCGTTCAACCCGGGTGGTGCTTCTTGGGGTGAAAGAACTTGGTTTGGTAAAGGTTGTATCTGACGTCCCTGCTGATCGAAGGGAGTGCCAAAAAGGCTTTGGATATCGGGAAACCCTGGAAAACCGGGCATGGAAGGAAATGATGGTATAGCTTGTGAGTTTGGGGAAGGCAGTGGTTGAGTTTGACCGGTACCCTGTGTAACGTGGATGGGGATTGTTTGGGTTTGGTAAACCTGACCATTAAGCACCACTGATACAGGTTCAATAACCAGCGTTCCGGTCTGATATGGGCGCAGTGTGTATTCATAAGTTGCGTTGACGCTCATATCGCCGTTGACCAGCATAATCTGGGTGCCACTGCTGGTACTAATAACAGCAAAGCCTTCTAGTTCAGGTAATGTTGGCTGACTGGGATTTCCCTCTGATGCATCGATCTTTATAGTCAACAATACGGTTTCATCAGTGCTCATGCTGTTGCGGTCTACTACAGCAGTGATTATTTCAGGAATTTGCGCGTAGGCTCCCCCCATGATGAGTGCTAACAGAACTCCGGCAAGCCCAAGCGAAAAGAAAAGTTTCATAGGTTTCATTTTGTTACACTCTTATTGCAAACCATAGATCAGTAAATTGTAGGAACATTCCTGTCTAACCCAAACCAGATTACCAGTCTTGAAGTGGGGGTAAGCCGCGTACAAATAGGATCTTGCCTAATTTTTCTTGAAGAGTTTCCATATCTTTGGCGATTGCCGCGAGCATTTGTTTAGCCTGTTCCTCCGTCATTCTTTCCACAGGTTGGGTTGGTTGATTATTTTCCGCATCAGGATTTTCTTCTTGATTTTGATCATCATCGCCTGGTTGAGGCACGTCATCCTGTTGTCCATCTTGCTCATTAGCCTCACCAGCCTGATCGCTGGATTGATCTTGTCCTTGCTCTTGCTGCTCAGTAGAATTGTCGTTATTCCGTGACTCTTCATCCTGCTTCTCTGACGAATCATCACTGTCAGAACCATCCTTATTTTGCTGATCTTCTTGGTTCTGTTCTTGTCCTTGCTGTTGCTTCTGCTGTTCTTGTTGTTCCTGCTGCTGAAGTGCCAGCTCTAGGTTAAATTTTGCATCCTGATCTCCCGGATCTATCAGCAGGGCTTGTGCATAGGCGTCTATCGCACTCTGAAAATCATGGGCACTGAAGAAATTATTACCAATGTTGTACATGCTGTTCTTGGAAAGTTGATCATCTTCTACAATGTTGAGGGCATGCTGCAATTGTTCCAAGGCCCCTTCATAATGTCCTTTTCGGTACAATGCATTCGCGGCGTTGTAATATGGTTCAGCCAATTCTGGGTTCGCAATTTGAGCACCTTGGTATGCAGCTAGCGCATCCTGATAGGCTTGCTCGAGAAACGCTTGGTTTCCTTCTCCATTCAACTTTTCCGCTGATGGACTGCATGCTGCTAGTAGTAGGACTGCTGCAAACAAAGCTATCCAAATTATCCGGTTTTTTTGTAACATGATGTACCTCTTTGAAGAATGTAATCTCATTTTTTTTATGAGTATGAGTCCACTGCAAATTTGGTCTCACTAGAGGTTTTGTTCTCTATCCTAGGGATACGATTCCATTTCCACGTACGCTCAGGGATGATTTCACTGATCACAAACAGGACCAAAGCCAAGCCCAAAAAGATCTGGTACCGTTCGATATTGTGCGATTCAAACCGTGTCTGTAGCTGGGTAGTTTGCAAGCGGTCTATCTCATCCAGTAGTTGTCCCAATTCGTTTCCGCTAGCGGTGGCCCGGTAGTATTCACCATTGCCAATCTCTGCCAGCTCGATAAGCGTTGGTTCATCTAATCTAGATAAGATGACATCACCGTTTTGGTCTTTTTTATAACCAATGATATTGTCATTCTCATCGAGTATCGGGATGGTTTCTCCTTCTTGGGTACCAAATCCGATAGTATATATCAGAACTCCCTGATCTGCCAATTCCTGTGCTGCGGCAACCGGGTCGGTCTCATGGTCTTCACCATCCGTCATCATAACCAACACTTTCTGGCTGTTCTGCTCTTGGTCGAACCCATTCCATGCTGTCCTCATTGCGTCGCCGATTACAGTACCCGGGCGTGAAATCACCTCAGGACTAGCGTTATCAAGGTATACCAGGGCTGTATTGTAGTCGGTGGTCAGCGGGACTTGAATGAAACTGGCTCCAGAAAACAGCACCAACCCAATCTCATCTCCATTGAGTTTTTTCATCAGGTCCGCAATTTCCAGCTTGGCTCGCTCTAAACGGTTCGGTTTGATATCCTGAGCCAGCATGCTAGCCGATACATCGAGTGCGACGATTACCTGCAAACCTTCCTGTTCAATCTCGCGTACTTCACTGCCCCATTGTGGTCGTGCCAGAGCGAGGACGATTAGTGCTAAAGTGGTAATCTCCAGAATGATTTTCCATTTTTTACCCGACCAATTCAAGTTTGCAGTCAATTTTCGTATTAGCTTCTCTTCGCCTAGCAAGAGCAAAGCTTTCTGTTGTTGTTTGTGTGCCCACCAAAGGAACACTGCAACAGCAGGTATGAGCAGTAGCCCAAATAAGACTTCTGGTTTAGCGAATGTCATGGTACCTTCCTGAATATCGTGTTTCGGAGAATTATCTCCAATAGAATGATTAATAAGGCTGGGAAGAGGAAGATAGCGAGCAGCTCAAAATATTGGTTGTAAACCTGCACTTCTATCTGCGATTTCTCCAAGCTGTTAATTTCGTCATAGATTGCTTTTAACCCAGCAGTGTCCTCGGCACGGTAATATTTTCCGCCTGTTATATCGGCAACTTGCTGAAGTGTTCCTTCGTCTAGTTCGCTCTCTTGATAAACGATTTCTGTACGTCCCAGGAGATTCTTTACCGGGACTGGTACTTGACCGGGACGGGCAGCACCGATTGTGTAAACCTTGATGCCTAGCGCTTTAGCTGCCTCGGCTGCGGTGAGAGGGTCGATTTGTCCTGCGTTGTTCACACCATCAGTGAGCAAGATCAATACTCGACTTTCGGCTTTACTCTCTGCTAGCATATTAGCAGCATTAGCGAGTCCCAAGCCGATTGCTGTACCATCTTCAATACCCAAATCTGGGGCTAGCTCGATCTGGTTGAGACCACGTTCAAGCATCTGATGGTCAACAGTCAATGGAGTCTGGCTGAATGCCTCACTAGCAAAAACGACTAATCCGATCTTATCGTAGGGTCGCACCTTAATGAAATCAGTGATCACCTGTTTGGCAGCTTGAAGGCGGTTGTCTGGTTCGAAATCTAGCGAGGCCATACTGCCAGAAATATCTAATGCCAGGGCTATTTCCACACCCTCGCCGGTAATCGTCTCACGCCCCATGACAATTTGTGGTCTTGCCAAGGCAAAAATGATCAAAGTAATGATCAGCAGACGCATGACTAGCAGCATTGGGCGCATCGTGATTCGCCAGCTTACCGGCAGGTTGCCAATCATGCCAGCCGCAGTATGTGTCATCGTTGCTGGATTAGATCTCTTCCTGCTGTAGAAATACCACCCAACAAGGATAGGTACAATCAACAATAGGATTAGCAGCGCTGGGGATGCAAATTGGACATTCATGAGGTTACCTCAGTTGGCGGGTGGATCCGGGTATTATTAATATTGCTAATTCGCCGATGGGGCAAATCGTTATTTTTCATGAGTTCATCTTCTGTGGTCGGTTCTGGTCTTGTCCCATCAACAAATTGGCGACTCTTTCCAATCAACTTATACGCACGGTCGATACCCGGTGCTACTTTGGCGAATTTGACCATGTCGCTTTCGTTAAGTATATCGATGAAAGTATTTGCTAAATCTGTGTCAACCCCTATTGCCTTGAAGCTCATTTGCACTTCAATTGTTGTTCGCTCGAGTACAGGTACCTTGAAGATCCTCTCAGCATATTCACGCATAACATCCGAGATAAGAGTATAGTGCTCCTTAAATCGCCCTTCATCCGGCAGCCTTAGACCCTGCACCCGATTGAGTTCGTCAAGTACGACTTCATGGGGCAGCCGGTTGTCCAACTGACTTAATGCAATACGTTTTTGTTTCCGTTGCCAGAATAAGTAGCCGACTGCGACAAGTAAAATTGCTGCGGTGGCTGCAACTATCCATGGCAAGCTATTCATGTAGGGCAACTCGGCTTGTGGTTTGATATCTCTTAACTCGGTGTCAGCTTCATTTAGAACCGAAGCGATACTAACTGCGGTGATGGGTGTTTGGACTGTGGTGAGATTGCCAGCACCATCACTGATATTGACCATTAGAGAAGGGATTTCAAATTCACCTGGAGCAAACAATCTTGTGTCTATCGTCTGCGTGGTCGTTGCTGTTCCATCCTCATTGCGGATTGTTTCAAGTGGTGTCTGCCCACGGATTAACAGTTTTCCCAGGTTATCACCTAGTTTTGGTGGTATCACCTGGTAATCAGCCGGATGGGAAACAACCAAAATTAGCAGGATTGGGTCTCCAACTGTATATTGACCATCTGGCACTTTAAGTTCGGCTTGGACGGCGGCTTGAGCTGCTGCTGGCAGTATTGTTATTGCCAGCAAGAAAACAAGTGTAATAAGTGATGTGATTGTTTTTCGCTGCATGCTAAATCCCCGTTGTCTCCTGTCTTTTTATCGAGAATGCTGAGATCACTGTGGAGACCAGTGTACTGTTTGTTTTTCCCAGATTAGCGGCGGATCCTTTTCGCTCTTTCATTGAAGAAACTCATTAGTGGATTGGTGTAATCTTCGTTAGTGCCAATCCTGATCCGGGAAACCTTACTTTTATGGAAGATTCGTTGTTTATCCATCTCCAATAGCTGTAATCGTTGTTGGTAGGATTGCCTCCACGCATTATTACTCGTATCTACCCAGACAACCTCTTCGGTTTCTGGATCTTGAAGAGACAATATTCCGATATCCTGAATATTCTTTTCTAGTGGATCATACAAATCAACTGCTACTAGGTCATGCCTGCGGTTAGTGACCGCCAGTGCACGATGATATTTATCTGCATCAGCAATGAAGTCGGATACTAGGAATAGAATTCCGCGCCGTTTTAATAGCCGGTTTACAGTGTCTAGAGCTAACTTGATATCTGTACCGCGTCCTTTCGGTTTAAATGCCAGCAGTTCCCGAATTAATCGCAAGACATGAGTTCGTCCCTTTCGTGGTGGGATAATCAACTCGATCTGATCGGTAAACATCACCAACCCAACCCGGTCATTATTGGTTGTTGCGGCAAATGCCAAGACCGCAGTCAGCTCAGCAGCCAGTTCGCGTTTAAATCGCTGCACCGAACCAAAGTCCTCAGATCCGCTGGCATCCACCAGGAGCATTACAGTTAGTTCCCGTTCCTCAACATACCGTTTCACATGCGGCTCGCCAGTCCTGGCAGTTACGTTCCAGTCAATTGTCCGGATCTCGTCACCGACTTGGTATGGGCGAACTTCGTCAAATTCCATTCCACGTCCTTTGAATACCGAGTGGTACTCACCTGCGAAGCTGTCATTTACATAGCGGCGGGTGCGGATTTCAATTCGGCGGATTTTTTTCATTAATTCTGGTGAAAGCATATCTTTCTCCGTTCAGTTTTTTGCCTCGGTGTCTTCCGCGCGACAGCTCCGAGGCATTTCTGCAATCAAATCCCTAATTATGGAACGTCGGTGTGATCAAGTATCCGTTGAATCAAGTGGTCGCTGGTGATGTTTTCCGCTTCAGCCTCGTAGTTCGTAATGATCCGATGCCGGAGCACATCTGGTGCAATCTGCTTTATATCTTCCGGTGTGACGAACCCGCGACCCTT
>JBFENN010000085.1:0-13437 GCA_041551115.1 Anaerolineales bacterium | reverse complement strand
GGTTTAGACGGAGAAGGGTTACAAATCGGTGAAGGCACGATTAATTGGGTTGAATTTTTTAAAGTAATTGGCGATTACCATGGGACAATGATCCCGGAGATTTGGCGTGGACATCAACGGGGTGGTGAAGGTTTTCTGATCGCCATTCAAAGGCTTTCACACGCTTACCATAAAGCCATGGAAACCAGCCCCAATCGCTAATACATTTAGGATATATCACATCCACCTATTTCATCATATCCAATAGTCTATTATGCCGGTTCCTCCATCCAACAGAGTAAAAATAAAATCCCGTTATGCAACCTGGCAAAACCGCCAACGCATCGCTCGCTTAGCTGGTTTGGTAGCAAAACATGCGAATTCTACGCCCAATGCACCAACAGTTGTTATGTTCAACGCAACGGCTCGGCTGACCGGAATGAGCTTGAACGCAGCGTTTGCTTTGCTAACCGGTTGGGCACTTCACTTATCAGGTGCCAATGTTGTGCACTTCGTCTGCCAGTCTGGAATGAGTCACTGTGTTTTGGGGACCAACCGTGAAAAGTATGAGGTTGGACCGCCATGTGATGCCTGCATTCGCCAATCAAAACGACTTTATGCAGAATCTCAAACCCATCCATTTTCATATCATGTGAGTACTGAGCTTGAATCGACTACTGAGAAACTTAATATAGGTGAGCTAAGTGAATTCGCTTACCCATCACCGATCAGCAACGAGCCCATACCGCTTGGGAAACTAGTGCTGCCCTCAATTCGCTGGACACTGCGACGCCACACTCTACTCGATGACAAACCAACCCGCTATTTATTTCGCCAGTACATACTGTCTGCATATAATATTGCGCTCAAATTTGATGAATTCATCGGCCAGTTCAATCCTTCTGTTGGTGTAATCTTCAATGGAGCAATGTACCCAGAAGTCACTGCTCGCTGGGTATCCAATCAGCGCAATTTGAGAACTGTCGCCCACGAAGTTGGTTTCCAACGCTATTCAGCGTTTTTTACGAAGGGTGAACCTACAGCTTATCCAGTAGAAATACCGGATAATTTCGATTTGTCACATAAACAGAATACCGAACTCGACGCATACTTAGAAAAGCGCTTCCAAGGAAATTTCAGCATGGCGGGCATCCAATTCTGGCCTGAAATTCTGAGCCTAGACAAAGCGCTTCTAGATAAAATTACGGACTTCAAGCAAGTTGTACCGATTTTCACGAACGTTGTATATGACACCAGTCAAGCTCACGCAAATGTCATATTTCCACATATGTTTGCCTGGCTAGATGCGCTCTTGCAAATCATCCAGTCGCACCCGGAAACCCTATTTGTGATCCGCGCTCACCCAGACGAAATGCGAGTAGGCACTGCCAAATTGAGCAATGAAACTGTCCAAGGATGGGTTGAAGATAATGAAATAGATAAACTCGATAATGTGGAATTCATCAAACCAACCAAATACCTCAGCTCTTATGAGCTGATTCAAAAAGCCAAATTTGTCATTGTTTACAATTCCTCAATCGGACTGGAGGCGACACTTTTAGGGAAAGCAGTGATCTGTGGTGGCAAGGCTCGCTACACCCAGTATCCAATTGTATATTTCCCGGATAGTGGTCCGGCGATGATTGAGAAAATAAATGAATTGCTGTCCGCTATATCGATCCACGTGCCCGCCGAGTTTACCCGCAATGCTCGCAGGTTTCTATATTACCAACTCTACCGCACATCCATCCCTCTGGATGAATATATCCAGGAGATGCCTCGTATGGGCTTTGTTAGTTTGAAACCGTTCTCCTGGCAAAGATTACTTGCCGGAAACTCAAAATCGATGGAGATCATCACAACTGGAATAATAGAAGATAAACCCTTCTTGATGCCCTGAGAATCGTTACTCAAATCTGAATAGCATGTTCCTTGTTATAACCACCCAATGAAAGAGAAAATTGAAATATTACCAACAACCCTCTTGGTTGATGAAAAGCGAAATATCGATGAACTGAAGCTTTTGGCTGATACCTTGAGAATAGAATTTGGATGGCATTACCATCTTGATATTAGTTGGATATTGAGTCAGCTGCCCCCAGTTGGAAGTATGCGAATTTTAGATGCCGGAGCGGGGACCGGTATTCTTCAATGGTACCTTGCAGAGAATGGAGCTGAAGTCCTTAGTGTCGATCGCTCCAGCAGGCAGTATCTACCTACTCGTTTCAGGTACCGGTTCCGCGCTCAGGGATTGCACGATAACGACCTTGCCCCTGCTCTCATATCTCTGCGAGCGCGCACGAAGCAAGCAAAATCATCTTCATCAGCAATTAAAGTCATGCTGAGTGAAATCCGTGGTTTGTTATCCTTACATAGATCAGCTGGGCGTGTTGTGGTTTACAAACAGGACTTGAGTTCACTGCATGATATTCCTGATGATTCGCTAGATGCAGTTGTAGCGGTATCAGCACTTGAACACAATGCACCCGATCATTTGCCATCGATCGTTGGTGAACTACTCCGGGTTCTCAAGCCAGGTGGAATGCTGGTCGCGACCCTGTGTGCCGCAAAGGAAAATGATTGGTACCACGAACCATCCCAGGGTTGGTGCTACACGGCTGACAGTCTGCGGAAGCAATTTAGCCTTTCTGAGAGCACACCTGACAATTACGACCGTTATGATGAACTCTTCGATGCTCTCCAGAATTGTACTGAATTAAAGGAAAATCTGGCCGCATTCTATGCAGACTCTGGAGACAACGGGATGCCATGGGGTATATGGGATCCGCAATACCAACCTGTCGGTATCTATAAGATTAAACACCTTACATCCAATTAACAAGATAATCGCTGTTAGAAGGTAATAAATCATGGAAGTCCAATCAAATGGTGTAACAATCGAACAAGTACGTGCGCTGCTATCTGAGGCACTACAAGTAAGTGAAGATCAAATCACCCCCGACCTCGCATTTGGTGATATCCCCCAGTGGGATTCAATGGGCCATATGGAAGTTTTGATGGCGCTGGAGAATCACTTTCACATCGAGATCAACCCAGATACCATAACTGAACTTGTCAGCCTACCAACAATATGCGACTACCTACAGGCAAATGGGAATGTCTGATCAACAACTCGACATCACACCACACAAGCCAGTTCCCAGCCACTTAATCGGTGAAGTAAAATCAAAACTCGCCTATCTCGACGAAACCGTTGTTAAAGCACGTATCGACCCAGCTGGAGACAAAATCACATTTCACTTGAATACACCACCCAACCAGCAAAAGCGGGAACAACTGGGCAGGAAAGTTCAACATATCGTGGATACGATGACCCAAGGCAGCTACCAACCCAATATCCAGATACTTGAAGATTATCTGGATCGACCGGTAGCATTTCATAAGGATCCGACCGGTCCTTTACTTGAGCGTAATGATATCAACCAGGAAGCAAATGGGATTTACTCCCTCGGTCCTTTTGTTGCGGGATTGGTGGATTATTTTGAATCAAGATTTCTCGAGCTAGCACGGTTTTTCAGTGCAAAGCCTTATCGATTCCCGACCCTCATCCCAGCCAAATACTTGGAAAGAGTAAACTACTTCCGTGCCTTCCCTCATTCACTTACATTCGCAACACATCTGAGAGAAGATCTGGATGTGATCGACAACTTTGCCGAGCATACCATCTGCAATGAACATGGGGCTTTGATTACGGCTGTGGAAGCATTTTCACCAATTAAAACCCTTTTATCTCCTGCCGTATGCTACCATCTGTATTTTGCAAATGCCGACCGAACCATACCAGAAGGGCAAATTACTGCCACCGCTGTTGGGAACTGCTTTCGCTACGAATCGATAAACCTATCCTCTTTGGAGCGTATGTGGGATTTCACGATGCGAGAAGTAATTTTTGTGGGAAGCAAAGAGTTTGTGCTGAACAACCGGGAGAAAGCCCGCGAGGTGGTACGTGTGATACTTGAGGAAATTGGGCTGGCATATAAAGTAGAGAGTGCCAACGACCCGTTTTTCATCGGGGAATTTCGCAAACAAGCCGCATTTCAGAGCGCTTTTCAATTGAAGTATGAAATTCGTGCCAGCCTGCCTTACAAATCAAGCACTCTAGCAGTTGGCTCATTCAACTATCATCAGGATTTTTTCGGACGCCATCTTAATATCAGCCTCCCTGACGACTCTCCCGCCCATACCGGGTGTGTTGCTTTTGGACTAGAGCGTATAGCATTCGCCTTCCTGTCTCAATTTGGTCTCGGCACTAAGAACTGGCCTAAAGTAGTAAGAGAGGCGCTTTCATAAAGCTAACACAACCCCGAATCACTCCAAACTTACAAGCGAACCCGTATCAAGGAGAATACTAATGGCTGAGGCCAGCTACCGTCTAGTAAGAGAAGATGATTTTCCTCGATTAATTGAAATGTATGCCATGCTTAACAGCTTCTTCTACCAGGTTGGGTATCGCTTACCACACCCCGAAGAACCTGGGAGAACCTGGTTGGCGTCCTTTGAGCGCACATTAGGGCGCTTCAGCAATGTGTTCATCGCTGAGCTTGAGCAAGAAGTAGTTGGGTTCATGCTCTGTAGGCTCAAGCGGGTGCCCGCCTATATGGGAGGTGTGCTGGTCGGTGAGTTAAGTGACATGTGGATTGAAGCGAAAGCCAGGCGCATTGGAATTGGCGATAGACTTTCCCGGTTAGCCCTGGAATGGTTGCGAGAACAAGGAGCTCATTCAGTCGAAATCCAGGTCCTCAAGGACAACGAAGCCAGTTGGACACTTTACGACCGAATGGGTTTCCAACTAGAATTTCGGGTGGGACGACTCCTGTGGGACGAGTATAGAGAAGAAAATGCATGAACTAACACTTCCCGTGTATATAGATACATTGAGAGAGCTAGGAGTCCAAACAGGAGACGGTTTGCTAATCCATTCCGCAGTCCATTTCTTAGGCAAACCCCGCGGCGGGATTGCGATGTATTACCACGGACTGTGCAGCGTGCTTAATGGCCACGATAGCCCAACAAGTCAAGAAAAAATCGCTGATCCAGCAAATATAAAACTCACTAAAGGCACAATTGCAGTTCCCACCTTCAATTTCGGTTTTTGCTCAGGGAACAGATATGACCCCAAATCAACTCCTGCAATAGGTATGGGTGCTTTCTCAGAATATATCCGGAGGTTGCCAACAGCTCGCCGCACTATTCATCCGATGCAATCCATGGCTGTAATCGGAAAAGATGCGGATGATCTCGCATTACGTGATACGCTATCAGCTTTTGATCCCGGATCGGCTTATGAAAAGATGCTGGAGCTGGATTACAAGCTGCTCCTTTTAGGTGCAGATATTCAAGCAGTTTCCATGCTCCATTACAACGAACAGCGCGCTAAAGTACCTTATCGTCATTGGAAGGATTTCAGCGGTGAAGTAAAAACACCCAATGGATGGCAAACTAAAACATACCGGATGTATGTAAGGGACCTGGATATTGATCCAAAGATAGAACTTTTCCCTGTACAGCAACTGCTTGAAGATATTGGTCAATGGCGTTCATTGCCAATGAATTATGGACATGTCTCACTCTGTGAATTGACCGATTTTGTTTCAGCGGTTGATCATTTCTTGGATAAGGATCCTTGGTCTTTGGTTACCAATCCTCCTGAACGAATGTAGCCTACTCTCTGTTAGATAAATCTTGGAATAATTACGAAATGAGTTCTATGTATGAACTTTTAGAAGAGCTTTGGTTATTGAAACGAGATATTGTATCTGATGACTACGATCGCGCCTTGTTTCGTTTAGCTGAAGAAATACCAATGCAGATACATGAGTACCCAACCGGCAAACCGGTTTGGACCTGGCAAGTTCCAGAAAAGTGGACCTGCAAACAAGCGTATATTGAGACACTAGATGGTCAGCGGATACTTGACTATAAAGATCACCCACTACATGTGGTGTCTTACTCGCTTCCGATCAACCAGATTGTCAGCAAAGAGGAATTGCTAGCACATTTGCATATCCACCCTTCTAGGCCAGATGCTATTCCATACGTATTTAAGTATTATGAACGTGATTGGGGTTTCTGTGCGACTCAACACATACGCGACTCACTTACACAATGCCAATATCAAGTAGTTATTGACACAGCCTTTCAGCCCGGTACACTAAAAGTTGGTGAAATTGTCATACCTGGTGTTAGTGAAAAAACCTTTGTACTAGCGGCACACCTATGCCACCCGGCAATGGCTAATGATGATTTAAGCGGTGTATTAGTTGCTCTCGATGTCGCCAGGTATTTGCTTCAAAGACCACAGCCCAATTACACTTATCGCTTCTTGATCTTACCGGAAACGATTGGGTCGGTTGCTTACTTAAGCCAAAACGAGGCACTCATTCCGGAAATGATGGGCGGTTTATTCCTTGAGATGCTGGGCAATAATTCTAGCCACGCATTACAAAGCTCATTTCAACCAGAAAGCCAAGTCGACCGCTGCTTCTCTTCCGCTTTTAAGAGTCTGGATCCCTTAGGTTTCATAAGCACCTACCGAGGTATCATAGACAATGATGAGCGGCAGTTTAATGCCCCAGGGGTACGTGTGCCGATGCTGTCCCTTTCACGGGTTGAAGCACCCAAGATAGCGGGAAAACTACCATACCCTGAATACCATTCCAGCCTAGATACTATTGAGATAATTACACCGGAACGCCTGGAAGAATCTCGCAACCTCGTTATAGGTTTACTCGATTCCTGGGAAAAGAATCTTTACATCATCAATCGCTTCAAAGGTGAGGTTTTTTGTTCAGGATACGGAATATGGATCGACCACCGAGAAAATCCAGAAGGCCACCGAAATCTCTTTCAGATCATGGAACGTTGTGATGGTGAGCGTACAGTAGCCGATATTGCTCATGAGTTAGATCTCAGCTACCATTCAGTCTGGGAAGTCATACAAATATTGGCCGAGAAAGATCTAATCCAGCTCCAAAAGCAGCCTCAACCAACTTCTCCTCAGCGAAACCCTTCTCCATCTAATTGACTTTACCATCCTCTTAATGTCAGTTCAAAATTCAGTCAAACACTCACTCAAGGTTGCCCGTTGGTACGGCCGGCGGTTTGAGGCTTCGATAAAGTGGGGGATGAAAGAATTATCACAAATGCCGATCGTATTCGGTAATGCGATGCCTAAATCGGGTTCACACCTTATCATTCAAATACTGCAGGGGTTAACCCAAATTGGGCCATTTGTAAATCCTGGCTTCCCGCCAGCAAACCGCACGGAAGATAACCACAAGTTACCTGATGAGAAAATCCTTGCAAACTTACACAAAATGCGTCCTGGTGACATCGGGTATGGTTATATCGGTGCCGAACCCAATTTTGTAAAAATCCTTACAGAAAATAAGAGGGCGACGATATTTGTATACCGTGACCCTCG
The DNA here is from genome assembly GCA_041551115.1 of Anaerolineales bacterium. Taxonomy (GTDB): domain Bacteria; phylum Chloroflexota; class Anaerolineae; order Anaerolineales; family UBA4823; genus DAOVXM01. Next base: position 6,014 of record JBFENN010000085.1, on the reverse strand, counting down.
CGATATGATTGTGTCCCATATTTTCTATGCAACACAAATGCATAAAAATCACTGGATGCATTCCTACTACAATGAAAATTTAAATACGATGGAAGAGCGGATCAACGCTGCGATCAGCGGTGTGACAGAGTCCGGATCTGAACTGACCCCTGTTCAAAAACGCTATTCTGGTTATTTGGGTTGGCTAGATGAACCAAACGTCTTATCAATGAAATTCGAATATTTGATCCTCGAGCGCGAGCCAGCCTTGACAGAATTCTTGGGATATCTCGAAGAAAAAGGATTCAAACCCGACGTCAAACCGGAAACCGCTATTCAATTGTTGAACGCAAGTATTGCCCCCAACAAATCGGGGACTTTTAGAAAAGGACAGCCCGGCAATTGGCGAGAGTATTTCACAGCAAACAACAAGAAAATCTTCAAGGATAGTACCGGAGATCTATTATTCAGATTAGGTTATGAAGCGGATAGCAACTGGTAGATTGTTGCTCGGGATCATATATGGGCAATAATTTTCTGGCAACGGCTCAATTCCAGCTTAAATTAGGGAGACTAGCACTGCGCAGAGCTAAACAACGGAGGGTTTATCCTAACTATCTTATCGATGAATTACCCATCCTATTTACAAACTCGATTCCGAAAAGTGGAACGCATTTACTAACACAGATCATAGCTGGCTTTACTGCATTAGGACCTTTTGTTGACAGCGGGCTCCCAGCAATTGTTACCTATGATGGTATGAATGGCCGACATAGAAAAGAGACGGAAATACTCCTTGACCTGAAGCGCTTAACTGCAGGGGACATTGCTTATGGACATTTACATGCCACCGATCATGTGCTGAAGGTCATGACTCAGGAAAGGTTCGCATCTTTCCTTATCATCCGAGACCCTCGCGATATACTCGTATCCCATGTCCATTACGTTACTGACTTAGCGCCGAATCACGTACTGCATAATTATTACGCAAATGAATTATCGACATTTGAAGAGCGACTGAGAACCAGCATAATCGGTCTACCAGATGCACCATTTCCTTTCCCTGATATCGGGGAACGGCTCAAGCCGTACTTGGGATGGATGGAACGCGAGTCTGTCCTTGTGTTAAAGTATGAAGATCTTATCAACCAACAATTCGAGGCCGTTAGCAACATTGTTGAGTTCGTAATCAATCGCGGATTCATCCCCAAGGTTAATGTTCCAGAAGCCACCGAAATCTTGCTTGCCGGAATCGATCCAAATAGATCACCTACATTTCGGAAAGGTGGAAGTGGTGATTGGAAAGAACAGGTAGATGCAGCGAATAGAAATCTCATTAAGGAAACTGCAGGTCATGCCCTAATTCAGCTTGGATACGAAAAGGATCTTACCTGGTAAACACAGGGGATGCAGAATTTGCTAAATCCGTCCATATACAAAAACCAATAACATCGTTATCTGAAATCATGCCCTTCCAGAGCATTTACAAAACATCAAGCTATCAGATCGATCGCCACCAAAGATATCTCCTTAGAAGAGTGCGACTAACATGACACAGATTACTGCCCTAGTCCCAATGCGCCATCACTCGCAACGAGTACCTGGCAAGAATTATCGTCCGTTATATGGGAAGCCATTGTACGAACATATCATTTCCACTCTGATGGACTGCCCCGGGATCAGCAGAATAGTTGTAGATACCGATTCTGAACCCATCATGGCGGGTTTGCGGCAAAATTTCCCGGATGTATTCATTATTGAGCGTCATCCAAATCTTTGCGCGGACGAATGCTCAATGAATGAAATCCTGACATACGATACAACCCATGTACAATCCGATTTTTATCTACAGACCCACAGCACAAATCCATTATTGAGTGCAGAGACAATATCAAAAGCCATCGATCTATTTCTCAGATACTATCCAAGTTATGATTCCCTATTTGGTGTCACACGCCTCCAGAACCGGTTGTGGGACCAGCTTGCACGACCTATTAACCACAACCCAGCCATTCTGCTACAAACTCAAGACTTGCCTCCCGTCTATCAGGAAAACTCTTGCATGTATATCTTCACCAGGGAAACCTTGCTTGAAAATCGCAATCGTTTGGGGGAAAGACCCTATATGTTTGAAATTGATGCACAAGAGGCTTGGGATATTGACAATGAATTGGATTTTCTTGTCGTTGAATATTTAATCGGGAAATTACACGAACATGCTAACTAATCCATTGGGCAAATCTGAATAAAAGGCGATAACGCCATGTACACTATCTTGATATCAGCACCTTATATGTTGCCTTATATGGATCGATTTGTACCCATCCTTGAAGATTATGGATTAGACGTGATTGCCCCCAAAGAAGTAGTTGAGCGTTTGGAGGAAGGCGACCTACTGAACTACGCGGGAAAATTTGATGGCGCAGTATGTGGTGATGATCACTACACGTCACGCGTATTGAACGCTTGCTCCCCGAGGCTGAAAGTGCTTTCAAAGTGGGGCACTGGTGTTGACTCAATCGATCAGGCAACCTGTTCCCAACTTGGTATTCAGGTTTACCGTACGCCTAATGCCTTCACTCTTCCAGTAGCCGATTCAATATTTGGATATATACTTGCCTTCGCCCGCCGTCATCCATGGATGGATCGTGAAATGAAAGCCGGGCGCTGGGAAAAAATCCCTGGCCGGTCTTTGAGTGAGTGTACTATCGGAGTAATCGGGGTGGGTCGCATAGGCAAGGCTGTAGTCCACCGGGCGCGCGCATTTGGTATGCAAATCTTAGGAACTGATATTGTTGCAATTGATCCGGATTTTATTGTTGAGAATTGCTTAGAAATGACCGATCTATATGATTTACTTCAGCGTGCTGATTTCGTTAGTTTAAGCTGCGACCTAAATCCTTCCAGCCGACACTTGGTAAACAAGAAAACCCTTTCCCTGATGAAACCGTCTGCAGTTTTGATCAACACGTCTCGTGGACCTGTTGTGGATGAAGCCGCTTTAATTGAAGCTTTACAGCAAAGGCAGATAGCCGGCGCTGGCATGGATGTGTATGAAATCGAACCGCTGCCCCCAGATAGTCCATTACTAAATCTAGACAATGTACTATTAGCCCCTCATAATGCCAACTCTAGCCCTGCCGCCTGGGAACGGGTACACAGAAACACGATAAGCAATTTACTCATGGGGCTAAACATAACCTGTGATGATCTAGATATAAGGATGGCAATAAATGACTCCAACCCTAGCTGAAGAATACGATCAACGCTCAGTTTTAATAACCGGCGCGGCTGGAGGTATCGGACGCGCAGTCGTACATCATTTTGCTCAATCAGGCTGGCGAGTAATCGGGGTTGACCGGGCTTCTTTTGGCAAATCATTCCCGCAAAATGGGCTCTTTATCCAATCAGATATTGCAAATGGCGAGAACCTTGAAACAATCTACGAGCAAGCAGAGAAATACACAGGGAAGTTACATGCCCTGGTCAACAACGCCGCCGTTCAGATTGCTAAACCACTCTTAGAGACCAGCGTTGATGATTGGGACATGGTTATGGCATCGAATTTGCGATCTGTCTTTTTAGGGATCAAGCTTGCACATCCGCTACTGCAGGCTGCTGGTGGAGGTGCAATAGTCAACGTCTCATCAGTTCATGCAATTGCCACCTCGGCCAACATTGCTGCATATGCTGCCAGCAAAGGAGGGCTTTTAGCTTTCACGAGGGCACTGGCAATTGAGTTCGCACCCGACAACATCCGTGCAAATGCAATCCTTCCTGGAGCGGTGGATACACCGATGCTGCGTGCTGGCTTAGGTCGTGGTCACGTTCATGGTGATGATATCCTGGCAAGACTGGATAATCTTGCCCAGAAAACAGTAAACGGTCGCGTTGGCCAGCCCCATGAAATTGCTCAAGCCATCTACTTCCTTGCAGATGATCAACAATCCTCATTTATGACCGGGCAGGCACTGGTAATTGATGGTGGTGCGACAGCACGCCTAAGTACCGAGTGAATCAACCCTGGATCAAGGAAATCAATATCTGGGCATGTACAAACACTCATGATCTTTAAATGCCGGCACTATATTGACGATGACAGAAACCAAGCAGCTTATTAAACAGAAAATCCCCCAACATCTTTGGCGCACCATAAGTTCTGCACGATATGCTGTTGAACGCGCCGCGTTATGGCCTGCTGCTGCTCTCCATCCATTACGACGAACCAGCATTCGCCAGCTTGGACGATACCAAAACCGGCATCGCGGCGAACGTGCATTCATTATCGGCAACGGCCCTAGTCTACAGCAAACTGATCTCTCCCTTCTTAAGGATGAGACCACCTTTGGGATGAACCGTTTCTACTTAGCCTTTCCTGATTTAGGTTTCACGAGTTCGTATTATGTATCGATCAACAGCTTGGTAATTGAACAATGCGCTGGCGATATCCGGGATCTAGAGATGCCAAAGTTCTTGTCTTGGCGGTCACATCCACTGATCAAACCTTGTGATGACATGATGTTTCTACACACGACGTATTCGGGTCCTAAATTCTCGTCTGATGTACGCGGAAGGCTTTGGGAGGGCGCGACTGTTACTTATGTCACACTCCAATTGGCATATTTTATGGGCTTTGATGAGGTCATAATAATTGGTGTTGACCACAACTTTACGACCCAAGGAAAACCAAATACCACAGTTATCTCAAAAGGTGATGACCCAGATCATTTCGATGCAAAATATTTCGGTAAGGGCTTTCGCTGGCAGTTACCGGATCTTGAAACATCTGAACGTGCGTACCGGATGGCATATAGTGCCTACCAACAAGCTGGACGAGCTGTGTTTGATGCAACAGTTGGTGGGAAGTTGGAAGTATTCCCAAAGGTGGATTTCAATTCGTTATTTTAGAATTACCACTCACTGATATCTAGTCACAAATCATACTAGTTACTTATGAAACGTACTTACGAAATCTTGCTAGTTGCCTTGCTGCTTGTCATGGGTTTAATGCTCCGCCTATACGACCTGACTGATCCCCCAATCGATTTTCACTCAACACGCCAGCTTCGTGGGGCAATCATCGCTCGCGGTATGTACTATGACATGCTCCCAAATCCCGATCCGGTTTTGCGCGAGCAGGCAATCGCTTATTGGGGGTCAACCGGACAGTATGAACCATCAATTCTGGAAAAAATCACGGCCTACTCATACCTATTGATGGGGGAAGAAAACTGGTGGATAGCCCGAATTATTAACTCGCTCTTCTGGATTGTTGGTGGAATTGCGCTCTATGGACTGGCACGTCGTGTTGCCTCCTTCACCAGCGCTTTGTTCGCCCTGGCCTATTATGTCGTGCTGCCATTCGGTGTACAAGCCAGCCGTTCTTTTCAGCCGGACCCGGGTATGGTCATGTGGATCATCCTGACCATATACTTCTTATATCTCTGGTCTGAGAAACCAGGCTGGAAATGGGCTGTGATTGCCGGTCTTATTGGCGGTATGGCCATATTGACCAAAGTTGTTGCCGTTTACATCGTTGGTGGGGCTGCAATAGCACTGGTCCTCTATACGCTTGGGATTAAACGTATCTGGCGAAATATGCAGGTCTGGCTGATGGCAGCCTTGATGGTGCTTCCATCAGCAATATATTACATTAACCGCGGGGGGCGGGCTTCAGATTATTTTACTAGTTGGACTTTATCATTATCCCATCTATTGCTTGATCCTTCTCTATATGTGCGCTGGTTCAGCTTGGTGCAAGACATCATGGGATTTGCTGCAATTCTGTTAGCACTGACCGGTGTCCTCATCGCGAAACCCAGGTATCGGGCTCTCTTGCTTGGAATGTGGATAGGGTACCTTATCTATGGATTATTCCTACCGTACCAGATGTTTACTCACAACTATTACCACATCCAACTAATCCCTATCATCTCCCTTTCTCTAATACCGCTTGTTGAATTGCTTTTCGAAAAACTCTGCAAACAAAAAAGGCTTTGGCAAATTGCATTTATAGGTATAGCACTTATCGGTTT
>JBFENN010000084.1:0-13453 GCA_041551115.1 Anaerolineales bacterium | reverse complement strand
TGTACTACAGCCTCCTGAGCTTGTCTGCCGCGCTCAGCTTCTACAGGTACAGCTTGGCAGATCTCTTCAATGAATTGACCTTGCCGGAATTTGAAGTCGAATTTCTCAGCTCACTGTCTTTCTTGAATGGCATATCCTTGGTCTTTACAACAGTACCAGTATTACTCGCGCTGCTTGGTATCCTCGGTTTCTCGGGTAGATACTTCAAACAGAAAAAGCTCCCAAACCGAAACTGACTAATGATCAATTAAGCTCTTATCGATGGATCAGCGGTGTGTATAATGTTTCATCTGGCTTATATGATCGGGTAGGAACTGCATTTTTTAACTATTTTGGCAGTCATGTCAACCGCTCGTTGATTGCCCGGATGCGATCTCAGCAGTTCAAGAAATTGAATACGATAGAAGATTACGGCATGAGGCATTCTACCGTGTTATCCAGATTGGCTTGCGCCCAAACAAGACTGGATTCTCGGATATGATATTGGAGCAGTGAATGGTGTATCAGAATTTTTGTCGTAAATCAAAGGGATAATTTCATGCCAACAAAGATACGCGAAGTATCCCCACCACGTGGACTAAACCGCATCCTATTCCGTTTACCGATCTTCATATATCGCATTGGGTTTGGTGGTCTATTCGGTAAACGCATGCTGCTCTTGCACCACACCGGGCGCAAGAGCGGTCTTTTGCGCCAAGCTGTTCTGGAAGTTGTTCATCATGAACCGGAGACAGGTACGTTTGTGGTCAATGCTGGATTTGGTCCCAAATCCGATTGGTACCAGAACTTGCTTGCGAATCCAGATGTCTCCATTACGGTTGGCCGGCAGCAGATTGCTGTCCGAGCTGAGCAGCTAGATCCTGTAGAGGCTGGACCATTGATGCTGAATTTTGTTCGCCAGCATCCTCAAGAGGCACGCTTTGTTCGCTATCTGGGCTACACAGTGGATGGCAGTGATGAAGATTGGATTGCACTGGGGAGTGAGCTTATCTTGATTGCTTTGAAACCACGATAACGATCATCAACGCATATACTTATCAAGTGAATGTCTTTCAACGGGATATTTTGGGTGGAAAACTGGCTGGAAATCGGTCTACACTATAGGTGACTTGATCTTGTGGAGAAACTATGTGATTTGCGGTGCTGTACGCTCTCTTGGTTGGGTTTGGGATGGTTGCTCAATGGATAGTTTCTTGTGTTCGGAAACAAATTCCTGAGCTGGAAACAGAGCCTTACCGTATCTGGTTCCATATTGTCGCTGAAATGGTTACGGCACTGTGCCTGGTTATTGCTGGTGTCGCACTGCTGCAGGAGGCTAGCTGGGCAGTACCCCTGTATCTTGTCGCAATTGGAATGCTGTTCTATACATCAATTGTCAGCCCAGGCTACTTTGCTCAAAAAGGGCAGTGGGGCTTGTTGGTTATGTTCGCCGTTATAATCATCTTGGGATTGCTCAGTATCACCTTTGTAATCTGACATCCTTCTGCAAGGAGCAGCAAAGGTAAAGTCGAGACCTATCCTATGTTATACTGAAATTTGTATTTATCGTAGAGTAAATTTATGCAAGGATGGATGTAATTAAACCGAAATTTATTTCCAGGAGAATATCAACTAATGATCAAAGAATATGATCTGCGTGATGAGATAGATGAAATCGTTCAGGATATCGCTACATTTGAAGATAACCCCAGGACCTGGCTGCGATGGGTGGTATATTTCCTCTCCCAATTGGAACAGCAAGCGATGGATGTGAATCCGACTCACCAAGCACTGTATGATGAAATGCTATCTAGCCTGCAGGATACGGTGCGCAACCGCCGTCGCACTGGGGGGTGGGACAGCACTTACCGCTAGTTATTTTATTTGGGGGGGTTAGTAAGAAGTTTGCAAACCAAAAACTTATATTTCGGTGGGACTGAAGATAACTTCTCGGTTTCAGGATTATCTAGCAAATCTAGATGAAGGTTTTGCCATCCTCGGTATCGAAGGAGAGGGATTACCGACTCCCTACAATATTGGGATGTCACCGACCATTATGCACGCGCCTGCAGCAGGGATGTTATTGTTTCTATTCAAATGGAAGAGGCGAGACTTTTCCTGGATGAATAGATAGTTAAATGACAGTTAATTGAAGAGTCAGACACTTTTCAGCCAATCAATGGTGTCCATCCAAACTTGGAACATGGAATGAGCAGCTGAAAAGACATCAGATTACTGGTGAAGTTGCTGGTATTCTGCGTCCTGGTCGCGATTTGATCAAGGACCTCCCCCTATATTTGGCTTTCAATAAAACCTCATCCTATGAGATCGTATTGGATCTGACCTTTGAGACTAGCAGGCTGGTTTCTATCGTGGGTCTATCAGTAGAGATGAAATAATTTGCGGTCAATTCAGTAAGCGTTATCAAGAAAACGGCTCGTTCAAGATCATTGAGGATGTGTTTGAATTAAGTTTGGACACGAATTGACTCATCAAGGATGGCTTGAAGAGTCACTGTGCAAGGGCACACGAGTACATAACATCCTGAGGTTATTAATCAACGCAGGTTAGAGTACGAATAAGGCGATCCCGATTGCTGTCAATAGAACTAAGATATAACCGGGTAGGATCGCTTTACGCAGCATGACCGCACCACCGATCAATACCATAATCCCTTTCAGGAATGTATTGGCGATTGTTGCGATTACGATAGCATTTGCAGCCACATGCATTCCCACGTCTCCTGAGCGACTTAGTTGGGCTAGTGATAGGGTTATTGCATCAACATCGACCAACCCCGAGATGAGACTGGAAAGATAGATCCCAGGATCTCCGAAGTAGAGCTGCGCTGCCCGGGCTACCAGCAGCACCGCCGCGTATAGCAAGCCGAATTTGATCGCCGATACGAGATCAAATGGGTTTGAGAATTCTAATCCTTGTTTGTCAACTGCTTTTTGAGTCAAATGTAAGATAAAGCAGTACAGCAGCGCTACGATACCTGAGACGCTGATCGGTAGCCAAACGTATTGCAGTAACTCGATATTAAGCACCGCAACTTCCACCAAAACTCGGACAAACATCACTGTCCAAGCTATCATGATTGCTAACGCAAAGGGTTTTGCCAGCATAGATTCACGATTACTGCGCTCGGTGAATCCCAACGTGACCGCAGTGCTGGAAACTAATCCTCCTAGGAGACCGGTGATCCCAGTCCCACGTTCCGGCCCAGCGATTTTGATCGCGATATACCCGATGAAGTTAATTCCCGATATGAATACCACCATCAGCCAGATCTTGAATGGATTGAGCACATCAAACGGTGGCGGCAGCAAGCTCTCGTTGGGAAGGATCGGCAGGATGATGGCGCTGATTACAGCCAACTGTAGGGCAGCGAAAATGTCTTCCCGGGTCAATGCCAGCACTAAGCGGTCGGTTTCCAATTTGAGCGAAAGCAGGACTGTAGTGGCGATTCCAATTGCCACTGCCAGGGTCATCTGGTTCCAGTAGCACAGTGCGCCCGTCATGATTGTGATCAGAACCGCGATTTCAGTTGTCAGCCCCACCTGTCCACGACGTGAGTCCATGAAGTATGCGATGGCAGTAAATAATCCGACCAGCAAGATTGTGCCAATGAAAGCCAAAGCAGACCCAAGGATATCTGCTGCCATAGCAGCTAAGAAGCCAGCCAACCCTATCAGCGCGAAGGTGCGCTCGCCAGCAATCAACTCTCTATCACTGGTGCGGAAGGCGTACTCGCGTTGTAAGCCGACCATAAAACCGATTGCCATGGCAACTCCGGCTTGCAGGAACTGGTCGAACTGGGTCATGTTTCTTCTCCAAGTTATATTATTTGTGCTTTCCGTTTTATGTTTCGCTGTTTTCTGTGATATTTTGAGAAAATTATATACGAGATTCACCAGAGGTACAAAACAGGGGTATTTTCGGGGGTAATATCCTGATTTTGATATATACATTTAAGAAGTCGAATACAGCTTCCCCCAGTGAATACCTAAACTAGGGGATGACCAATCAACTACTATTGGTATATCTTAGCTAAAGCAGAACAGATCAACTGTCCATAAAGGAGGTCAGCATGGACTACGGAAGGATTATTGGGCGGGCTTGGCAGATTACATGGCGGTTTAAGATCCTGTGGTTGTTCGGGTTCCTAGCTGCGCTATATATAAATACTTCATCCACCAGCAGCTACCGTTTTGATACACTGCCGCCTAAACTTGCCGGTCAGATTGAGCGTTTTGTTTTTGGTCCTACTTTTCTACCCATTCTTGCAGGCTTTATCGTGCTGATGTTCTTGTTTGGCATCGTAGTCGCGATCTTAAAGGTGATCGGGCGTACAGGTTTAATAGACCAGATCAATTTAGCTGACCAAGGTATTCGCCCGACGGGAAGGGCTGGTTGGTCGGCCGCTAGGCGCTATGGTTGGCGCATGTTCTGGATTAATTTCATTTCTGGTTTACCGGGGGGCTTGATATTCTTGGTGGCGTTTACTCCCCTTCTATGGGCAATCGTGTCATTCTTGGGTGAGTTGCGCACATTCTCATTCTACAAATATAATCCTGATCCAACAGGATTTCTCGTGGGTATTGCCTGGTTCTTCCCGTTCTGCTGCTTGGGTGTTATTGTCAGCGCGCTCTTCTCTCTTCTGCGGACACTTGGGGAGCGGGTCTGCATCATAGAAGATCAGGGTATCTGGGAGAGCCTCAAGGGGGGTTGGCGGGTCTTGTGGGGGAAGCTGGGAAGTGTATTCGTCATGTGGCTGTTTATATTCGTAATCAACTTTGCTGTCATCGGTTTGATAGTGATCCCTGCCATCTTGTTATCACTGCTGTTCGTTGTGCCGCTGCTTCTTTCTTCCCACATATTGGAGGGGAATTTCTCAGTTGCTGGACTAACCAGCTTGATTTGCTTAGCTGGTGTGATCTGGATTTGGGGAATATCGATCGCCAGCATTGCTGAGACCTTCTTCTCCGGCTGCTGGACATTGACCTACCGCCAGTTGACTGGTCGTGAGTTCGGAGGGGATTTGGGTGAATGTTGCTGATCACCCCGTGATCCAGTACCTCACTTAATATCACCTAAACTACTGACTAGGTTTAGTTCAGCTGGAGACAGACTCATCCATAGAGCTTATATATTGCTTGGTTAGGTGCTATGTCAAGGAACATTGGTAATTCATATTTCTAGGAAATAACCGCTTAGAATAATTAAAAGTGTTCCACCTGCACCCATTATCCCAAATTAACAAATTTGGCGGAACACTATCCTTACTTGGTAGATATCCATACCAAAACTTTGTCATCCCACCGTTTTGCTTCCTTTTGGTGGGTAACTGTGCCCCGTGCAAGAGCGAGTACGCAAACTGTTTTGAAATTCCCCATCTCGCTTAACCCAAATGAGGATGAATGATTGCGAGAATCTATCATTAGTAAGTCGAAAAGTGGTTATACATGTCTGTTGACAACATGCGATGTTGTATGCTGCTTTTCACATAAGGGTTGCATTGCTTCCTAATGTAGTGCGATTTCGACCCTGTTGAATCAGGAGCGAATGGACACTATTTACCCATACATTGATTGCTTTACTGTCCCTTTGATCGCCCACCTACCAAACACCAATTTATAGGACACGACGAAATTACAGGCTGATGCTGATAAAAGGTATCTTGCTTATGTATAGTGCCCTGGAAAAGAGCTCTCCAGCGAATAGTTAATAATGCAGTCAAGTAAATATCACTACTGGCGAACCAACCATGCAATTCGATCGTATGAAACGATATAGTGGATGAGTACCGCGATGCCAAATATCCAGCCTATAGTCCTAGCACCCATCGCAAAGAACGACCAGGTCGCCACTCCAAAAATTACCAGCTCAAGCAGGAGGCGAACGATTCCGGGTACTGGAACTTTTGCAGTTCCCGAACGGCTTGGGTCGCCAGGTACAGCGAAAGTTCCCCATAACACCGCAGCAAGGATAGGAATGCCAAGGGCTAGGACAAAACGCAGCATCCCTTCAAACAGGTTCCACCCCCACCATCCCAAGGCTACAAGGGTTACTATTTCAAGAATGAAGCGAACAGCCAAGTTTATTGGATTTGATCCCATCAGATACCTCCCATGCATAATGTGAAAAATTGTGCATACGCTGCATATAGTTTTCTACCTAACTCCACTCACCAACCAGAATGCTACGATAATGGGAAAATGCAAATCTACCAATTCTTGATGCGTTTAATGGTTTTTTGCGCAGATCAAAAAGGTGCGATCTGCATCTTTCAATATCGCTGCCCCCAACACCTTTATAGATCTTATCCTACCTGGCATTCTCAAAGAATTTATGTATAGATGACGCACACACTCCTCTTGATGCCCCTTCTCGCTTGTTCCCTTCCCATGTTGTGGCACCAATTAAGGTATGGGAGCAGTTCCGCCAACTTCATCACATCGTCCCTGCCCAGGATGATTTCTGTTCCTATGTTCCTCTCGTCAATTTGGTGTATGAACGCGCGGCTTCTCCCGTGCAGTGACAGAATGTATCTGTCTCTCTCTTTCTGCTAGACAGCCAAAATCTTTCTTTGTCACCTCGCATACCGGTGAACACTCACAGCAACACAATCACCAAAATAGTCAGCAATAACCCGCTCAACATACTTTCCCTGGACGTATACTAGCGTTTACGAGCTAAACCAATGTTAGCAGAATAGTAACCATACCTTGAGAATAAGGAATCTAGTCGGTACTATGCTCCAGGGAATGGTTTAGGTCGAAGTCTGGTATTGTCCAGTAAGATTGGTGTACCAAATATCAAATAATACTGGCAGGTGTTCAGATCCTTTTGAGCCCCTGGCAATACCAAATGCGTAGATTTTCATAAGATGAAAAGGGCAGCAATCAAGTTGGCCGACATGGTGGAGGATTGGGAGATGGTAGTCTACTGAGCTAGGTGAGTTCGTTTTAAGAATCCAATCGATATCTCCGATCGAATATTTCAGTGCCTCGCCAAAGTATATGCCCAGATCAAAAGCATAGGAATAGGTTCTATTTGTGAGTGTCCAATCTTCAAGCTCAACCTGATGAAACCAATCAGGTGATGAATTGTAGACCTCATCAATTTCAGTCTGCGTTATCTCTCTGATTTTTACATTTTCTGAAAACCAGTTTCCGAGTGGATTAAGGGAATCTCTCGAAAAATCATTCTTCCAAGTAGAGAATCCCTTGCTGGAGTTCACAATTTGCAAAAGCTGCTCGCAGCGATTGGGTATTTGAGTTAGAAACCATTCAAAAAAGTGATGGGCTTCATTTCTTGACATATCTTTGAGGGGATATGGTGGAATTGGTGGCTCATACTTCATCGTTTTTCCTACAGTTGAGTGATGGCGAGGGCAACCGTACAGTCAAACTTACCCGGCTTTCAAGACTATCACAAATAACGGTTCATTGCATCGCATACATCCTCACGTCCGGAATATGGCTGGCAGGCTTTCAGTTCACAGTCCTTCTGTTGTTAAAAACTAGATAGGCTAGCAGCCCAATTAGCCCCAGGAGGATAGTCATCAGCACCCAGGGTAAACTCCCGCGCACCGATAATGCCTTATCTACCGCCATACGCCAGAAGAGGAAAGCTAACGATAATGCAGTCAGCAGGATCCAGACAGGTCCTACGCGGTGTAATACGGTCATACCAGCCCATTGTATTGTTGGTGGGATAAGTGGGCTGTAAAGGACGAGACCTTCTTGGAAGGCGTGCTCGCCTGATGAGCAGGGGAAGTTTTCCACTCCCCATAGCAAAGTGTCGATCAGAATGGGTGACATGCTCATGTTCTCATACGCATTGAAAAAACTATTGCTGTGCTGGAAACTTACTGTGTGGTTGTAAGCGACAATATCGTCACTGATATCACCTTTTACATCTGAATGTACATCCATCATCATGGTCGGAGCCTGGCATGAGAAATCGAGATCGCTTAAATCAAGGTAGCGGATATTTGGATTTCGGTTGGTGCGGAAATAAACGCGCAGGCTTACCGGATCGTAGACAAAGCTCCAAACTGTGTCATCCCTTGAAACCTGCTCCAGTGTGTCAAATGCATAGTCAATAGCATCAACCGAGCTAGCTGGATCAAAGGCTGCGAGCCTTTCTGCAGCGGTAGCGAAGCGCCATAATGAATTTTCACCCGGTTGGATATCTTCGCCCTGCAGCGCTTGGAGCGACTGCTTATAGGTGCTGTTGGTAAGCGCTTTCACAGGCAGGGTCTCCCCGCTGTGGTATACAGCATGCCCATCGAGGTACTCGATGGTGGCGCATATACCGCTGCGATCGCATACTAAATAGTGGTCTACAGCTGTTTCAATCAGGCGGATATCAGCATCGCTGGCCCTGACTTGTTCGACTGTACTGTAATTATCCAATTGGTACTGCATCCAGAACGGACCTTGAAAAGGCGGTCTTTCATCCGGGTTGGGACCGCGGCTTTCAGGAACGGCCATGGTGCTGATCATCAAACCTGCCTCATTCATCCCTGCCCAAGCCATTTGGTAACCAACGAAATTAACCGTCATGCTGCCATACCGGGAAACCCACTGCGCATACTCCCCGGTGGTGCTCGGATCCCAGGTTGTTTTTACTACCTGCCGTTTGTTGACAAATATCTTACCGATTTCCAACGTGTTGTCCTGGTTCGCACCAAACACACAGTGGTCACCGTTATCGAGACAAAACGCAGTGCAAAAGTTTGGAGAAAGAGTATTAAGCTGTGGGGCATGGATATACAGTAGGGAGGGTGAATAAATAATTAGTGATAGGGGCATCAATAGAACAGATAGAATTAACTTTCGTTTCATTGTTAACCCCTCCTATGCCACTCTAGCGAGCCTCTAGATGTGTGATGATGAAAGGAGTTGTATGGATGCTGGTGCTGATGCTGCTGGTCGTGTGCGTAGCATGTTGGTTCGCTCTGGCAAGATGACAAACAGTATAGCTTACCCCGTGAAAGTCATGGTACCTTCAGCTTGACTTTGAAAATACCCTTGGGATAAGAAATGGAGTTTCCGCCTTGTATTGAATGTATTCTTCCCCAAACCTTGCCTCGAGTTCTCTTTCTTCTACGAACTTTAGGTATAAGATTAGCAGGCAGGAGAATAACAGCACAAATGCAATGGCTGAAATTGATCCAATAATGATGCTGATACCCAAATAGAATAGTATCGTACCGAAGGTCATCGGGTTGCGGCATTGCCTGAATGGACCAGATATCAGCAATTTCTGCGTGGCCATAATCGGAAGGGGAGTCCCACTCGCACGGAATATCTGTACCGAGATTGACCACATTGCATAGATTAATCCAATGAGGATAAGAATACCGCCAATAAGCAATATTGGTCCTCCGTACTGGATCGGATTAAATCCTAATTTTTCATCAAGAGCAGGTGCTACTTTTACTAAAATGAATGGGAAGACAAAGACAAAGAGAACTCCAGCCGGAATTAATGCGAGTAATCTCTGGACAAGAGGATATTCTCGTTGAGCCCATTTCTTGAAAAGATTCAATAGAAGTTCGCCCTCCCAGAAGAGCAAAACACAACCACTGCAGATATTGAGTAGTAAATCTTTTCGGTGGATGACTGCTTCAAAAAGTTGTGCTTTCCTGCTCCTGCACCTATCTACATAAGTTGCCGAATATATGCATAATACTACGAATTTACCCCACAAGACCATAATCCAGGTAATATATTTTCCATAACTATAAAGGCGTCCATTATTGAGAGCAGATTAATTCTACTCCTGTGAGTATCACTCTGGTTAAGCATCAGTACGCTAGTAGACGTAATTTTCTTTTTAACCAGCCGGATAGAATTGCGTTGATGGGGAACCTTAGCACGCAAGCATACATGGGTTACTACCTCCCATCCGATTGAACACAACACTTATTAATTGATTTGTTGTGCAGATTGATTTGTGACTCCACAAGCCAGGATAATTGGGTATCATATAGCAGTTAGCCTTCTTGTAAAGGAAATGATGCGGGAACTGATTGACGGTAATGAAGCTATTGTACGCGGCGCACTGGATTCCGGCTGTGATTTTTTCGCCGGATACCCCATCACTCCGGCGACATCGATCCTGTTGTTGATGAGCCAGTTACTCCCGACCATGGGTGGCGTTGCGCTGCAAACCGAGGATGAGATCGCTGCAATGGGTGTATGCATTGGTGCGGTTTTATCTGGCGCACGAGCGATGACAGCGACCAGTGGGCCGGGTATTAGCCTCTACAGCGAGAATATCGGGGCGGCATTGATGTGCGAAGTACCTTTGGTGATTGTTGACTGCCAGCGGATGGGGCCCGCGACTGGGGGTGCAACGACTGTTGCACAAAGTGATATCCAGTTCTTGCAGTGGGGAACTTCCGGCGGCTACCCCCAGATCGTCCTGTCCCCATCGACTGTCGCAGAGTGCTACACGTTAACCGGAAAAGCTTTCGCATTAGCCGAAAAATTGCGGATGCCAGTTTTCATAGCAGCCGATAAAGAAATGGTTTCCACCCGTGTGACCATCGCTAGTGATTCGTTGACTGGCATAACATCTCTTTCTCGAGAGACGCTTCCTCCTGAAGAACCTTTCCAATCTTTTCCTGCTCACCAACCTGGCCAGCCATACCCGTTGGCTCACTTTGGCGGACCGCAGTTAGTTCGCGTGTCGACCTCATCTCACGACGAAGAAGGCTACCTTACCAAAGATGCGCGTGCCATGGAACGCTTGAACAACCACCTGTGGGCCAAAGTAAATCGAATAAAGAGTGAACTGGAAGACGTTAGCTGGGATCCACAAAACGAAGCCGAAATTTTAATCATCAGCTATGGCATCACCGTCCAGGCCGTAACAGCCGCGGTAAACGCTGCTCGTAAAGCAGGAAAGCAAGTGGCGAGCCTCGTCCTGCGAAGTATTTGGCCAGTACCCGAAAATGCGCTATCAACTGCCTTGTTGGGTGTACAGCGTATCTTGGTTGTCGAGCTTAATCACGGCCAGTATCGCCGCGAGGTTGAACGATTAGCTGCACCTGGCCAGCAGGTGGTGGGCATCAACCGGGTTGACGGCCGGTTGATCACCCCCGAGCAGATCCTGGAACAGGTTTGAACTATGCTGGAATTCCCGAACTACTTGAACGAGAACCTACTGCCGCTACCCTTTTGTCCTGGCTGTGGTCACAGCATTATAGTTGATCGTCTGAATGAAGCCCTCATCCAGCTACAGCTCGACCCGCACCAGGTCGTGATCGTAACCGATATCGGCTGCAGCGGATTGGCGGACAAGTTTTTCACAACCAACGCCTTTCACGGACTGCACGGTCGCTCGGTCACCTACGCCACCGGCATGAAGATGGCTAATCCTGATCTGCACGTGATCGTGCTGATGGGCGATGGGGGTTGTGGGATCGGGGGACACCACCTGATCAACGCTGCCCGGCGTAATATCGGGATAACGGTCCTGGTTTTCAACAATTTCAACTATGGTATGACCGGCGGGCAAGTATCAGTCAGCACGCCCAGCGGGGCAATAACCTCAACAACGCGCTACGGTAACCTCGAGCAGCCGCTGGATATCTGCCAGACCGTTGCGGTTAACGGGGCTGGCTTTGTCGCCCGCACGATTGCTAGCGACGACGGATTAGCCGATTTAATCAGGACTTCCATCACACATGATGGCTTCGCCTTGCTGGACATCTGGGAGCTGTGTACCGCACATTTCGCCCCCCAGAATCAACTTAATCAATCCCGGTTAGAAGAAACTATCGCTGATATGGGTTTCACACGCGGCATAATTCAGCGCAATAACAGACCCGAACTCAGCTGGGCTTATCGTCAAACGCATGCGCCAAACAGGCATACACCCCAAAGTCGAATCGGCGGCGGGTTGAAGGCGAAATTCCGGGCTGAATTACATGCACCGAAACGTATTATCATAGCTGGTTCGGCTGGAATGCGGGTGGGCAGTGCCGCACAAATCCTGGCAAGCGCCGCCCTTCTCTCCGGCTTATCTGCCAGTCAACGCAGCGAGTACCCGGTTACTGTACGCTCAGGTTTTTCGATATCAGAACTGGTCATCAGCCCTGGGGAGGTCCTGTTCTCCGGGATAACGAAGCCTGATATTCTGATCGTATTAAGTCAAGATGGTTTAACCCAAACTGCAAATTGGTTGCAGTTCCTGACCGAAGACGATCAGGTATTCATCGATGACCAGCTGCCAATAGTGGAAACACGTGCCGAAGTCTACCAGCTTTCCCTGCGGAATATCAGACGGAAGTCACTGCGCTCGTTAGCCGCCATCGCCTCAGTTCTTGGTAATGAGGAATTTATATCTATCGAAGCGTTGAAAGAAGCCATCAGTCTACAGATTGAAAAATCAGGACCCTTCCTGAAAGCGGCTGAGCAGGGTTTGCATTTGGTAGTGTGAACAGTAAACCAACCACCAAGAACTAACGTTTTTTCACCCTACCGCTATACATTGACAAGATCGATCGCTCCGTTCTGACTGAGGTCAAGAACTCAGCGTCTTATTGTATATCAGCGGGATATGACTGGAGACTTAAGGATCTTGACCGGTTAATAGCGCCAGGATCTGCATGATATCAAGGTCGACCTGCGACCAGACAAAAATCATGATGCTCGCGAGGATTCCAAGGATAGATAGGCTGAAAAGGCTGGCTTGAACTATCCAAATCGACCTGCTTCTTCCGGATTGAGTGGTGTTGTGGTCTACCTGGTCTCCCCAGTTAACCCAACCTTTTCTCAACAGCAGTAAGTGGACCGGCCAAGTTGCCAGCATGATAGTGATTGCTGTAAGCGTTGCCACCCACCACATCCCTGGACTGAGCCTGGCAGGTACGTCGGGGGTATTGGTCAGTATCGATAGAAGTAAAGTCACCGCCAGAGCGATATTTGCAAATAGAATCAAACCGAAGGTACTGAGGTGGTACAGACCCCGGGAGAGGATATTCAGTGCCCAGCAGCAAATCAGCATGATCGCGTAAATCAGGATCAGAGTAACCCGAAAATCAATGCTCGGGATCAGGTTCGTAATGACAGAACCAATGACCAAGCCGGCAACCAGGTTTGTGGTGGTGAACGACGTCATAGCTAGCGTTCTTTTCCAAGTAGTGATACTGCCACTGCTGGTCATACGCTCTTTGATCTGGCGGAGTGAGAACCAGTAGATTACGACCCCTAGTGGACCAAGTATAAGTATGGTCAGTGACCACCCAAGCCTCTCCTTAATGGGGAGCATATCCAACCGGTATGCATCGACATGGAATAGCAATAGGCTGGCAAATACGGATATTAACCACAGCGTAAATAGACGATCAACTAGTAGTGCTCCGGGGCGGTAATTGGGAGTAAACCATAGCAGGTCCTCGCCCAGGTACGGTTGCAGCCAAGTTGTGGCATCAAGGAAGGCCTGCGGC
>JBFENN010000083.1:0-13612 GCA_041551115.1 Anaerolineales bacterium | reverse complement strand
TCCCATAGGCGGATTGCCTCCAGCTTGATCGATAATGGGTAATCTTTACTTCCTTTTTTCCGTGCCATACAAAAACACCTCCTGTATTTATTGTACGAGAGGTGTTTTTATTTTGTGTCCTGTTTTTAGGGGTCAGTTCAAATTCCTGCCTGTTTTATGGGCCTTTTGTAGGCTGGCGATTAGTGAACAGATTTGAATGCCAAGAGTGGATTCCCAGCATCATCAAACATGGTTAATTCTTCTTCTTCAATCTGGTACGATGCTACCTGGTCAAGCGATGCCAGATAGGCCATCTCCTGGTCCATGACGCCCTCTGGCAGCTCGCAGAACATCATAGTAGAACCAGCGGGACCGAATTTTAGTGTATCTCCGGCTGTTTCGTACGAAGTAAAATAATTATTACAGCCAGCTGTACCATTGAGATTACCATCCGCAAATTCACTGGTTACCTCGGTTCCTGGTATCAATGGTTGACCAGATAATGTTTCAAGTATCCAGCCTGATCCATCAAGTTCGATCGCCGAATCAGCGTGTTCAGCCTCTCGTCCAGCACCTGCGACCAGGTAGCTGGCAATGAGTAAGATGGCAATCGCAATAACGGCTCCAATAATATAATAGATTGTCTTCTTTAATTTTTGCGAATCTTGGTTTGCATCTTGTGCCTCATGTGTTGACATTTTGACTCCTTATGAAAATGGTATAGATTGATATCCAGATCGAGCTTGATTTTATCAAAAATCATCATTCAGATCATAAGACGTTTGTTAGCTATTGTTTGTTCCAGTTGAGATAGATAAGTGGGGGAAATTGCGAAACATATTCCGAGTTACCATTCTTCCAAACCAGCCGGCTACCATTTTATGCTGAGTTGATGCCCTCCCGGGAATATTTATATACAATTCATCAACAGGGATTTCGCTGATAATGTGAGTTGATGAAGTGAAGGAAATGATCCTGCCTCGACTGTTCGTTCGAGGACTTATCGGATAGCTCAATCGCTCCGAGAACATTGTTGCTGGGTTTTCAGGGAGCTTTGTAGAATGTCGGGTAATTTTCTGGCAGTAATGGCTTTTGTTTATTGAATATTTCCTGTATCCGAATGGATGCGGTACCAGTATTCATAAATAGGTTGGAATTGATGTTTTTGATACAGGTGTATGGCAGGTAAATTGTTTGCCTGAACTTGTAGGTAGGCATAAGTAGCATCGTTCTCCAATGCCCAATTCAGTAGGGCGAACACAAGTTCACTTCCAAAGCCTTGATTGCGATACTTATATTTGGTCAGCAAACTGAAGAGACCAAAGTAATGACCATCCAACACACCCATGCCACAGGCAACATATTTGCCATTGCTGGTTAATCCGAGGAAAACTACTTGCTTGCATATCTTGGATAAGATTGCTTGGTGAGCATCACGAAACTTTGTGCTGAAATCAGATAGGTGATAAAAGAGGGATAACCAGTCATCAAGGGACAGGAAACTAAATTCAGAACTCAGTCCTGCACCACGATTTGTTTGGGATAGCGAACATGCCATGACCTTCGTCAGACTCGAGTATTGGAAATGCTGGCGGATCAGGTAATCATCAAGATCGGGTTCGGCACAGAGGGAAGTAACTCGAAAAACTACAGGTAGATGATGGTCCGCATATCTTCTACGGCATTCGTCAATCTTTGTGTGCAGAGGTAATGTGGACGGGCAGGTTGGGTTGATTGAATTCGCACGTTTCGTATAACCGTTGGAATAACGCAGCAACCAGCCATCGTAGAATTCTGAATGCAATGCAGGCCAAGCGCTGAGCCCGGCAGCTTCGATTTTTTCTGGATCAGGTGGATCCGGGATCATGTAAATAGATTTTCGTACTGATCTGAACTTTCGAGCAGTTCTTGCTGTTCTTCCCTATTTATCGGGGTAAAGTCCTGGCAGGCTTTGATCAATTTAGGAGTTAGTCTGATGTCACCTGCTAGGCATATACCCGTTACAGGCTGAGATAAAGTGAAATTAACCGATTTTTGGATCATTGCCTGAGATGAGAAAGGCAGATACCAAGTTGTATGTGATTTTACATCCGTTGGATATGGACCACGAGCGATTGATTTAATGATCATGACGCCAACATCTTTCTGGCGGCAGATCTGCAATAGTTGCTCGGTGCGTTCGCGGTAAGCCCGGATCGCATATAATATGAAGTTCAATGGGAACATGACGCAATCGAAATCGAAACGAGATAAAGCTTCGATAAATACCGCAGGAGCGTTAATACCGTGACCGGTGATGCCCAGGAAGCGCGTTATGCCTTGATCACGGGCAGCTATCAATGTCGCTAAGGCTCCACCTGGTTTAGTGACCTGATCTAACTCATCCATGCTGGTGATTGCATGGAGCTGGTAGAGGTCTAGATCAGCAGTCCGTAAACGCAGCAGGGAGCGCTCAAGATCCTGCCAAGCGGCTGATTGTGATCTTTCCATTGTTTTGCAGCCCAGAAAGAACCTCTGTCGTTCTTTGTCCAACCATGGTCCGAGGACTTCTTCAGCGACCCCATACTGCGGCGCGACATCGAGGTGGTTGATACCGGATTGGATCACTAATTCCATTGTTTCGTCTGCTTGTTCTTGGGATACATCCCAGAAAGCAGCCCCGCCAAAAATCCCTATTGTGCTCATATGACCAGTTCGCCCGAGACGACGCTTTTCCATGGTTTGTCCTCTTAGCCCATCTTCTATTTTTGATGTTGCAGGCGTAATTGTTGTTTACAACAAATTGAGCACAAGGTCGTGGATTTCCCAACCTAGCTCGCCTGCGCACCAGGATTGGTTACCAAGGATGATAGCATCCACATCCTGTCGGGGGAAGTAGAACAAGCGGCAACTTGCGCCGTCTTCTTCACCAGTGTGACCCCAACGGGTAATCTCTTGTTGCTCGTTTAACAAAAAGTTATTTGCATACCCATAATACCAAAAATAATTGCGGAAGGTGTTCTCGAACTGCTGAACCTGTGGTGTCAGGAATTCGGCGGCTAATTCAGGTGAGATCGTTAATCCAGAGCGGATCGCTTTAGAGAATTGAAACAGATCATATAAGGTAGAAGTTGCACCGCCGTCTGCTGCTGCTTGGGGTGTAGTAGAGTAGATGTTACGCTGCCATGTTGGAGGCTGACCAGACTGCTCAATTTTTATGTACCCTTCGGCGACATCACTAGCTGGTTCATCAAGTGCAATAAATGCTGACGCATGCATGCCCAAAGGTTTGAAAATCTCATCGGTGACATATTGGAAGTAAGATTGACCGGTCATTTCTTCGATAACCAATCCCAACAATATGTAGCCTGCACCGTTGTACTGGTAGCGTTGACCTACGGGATATAGAGGAGAGGAGTCTACAAATAAAGGCAAGTAATCACTATTCTCACGGAATAGATAGATCGGGTGGGTAGTAATTAGCTGCTGCCAGTTCGCTTCCCAGTCCCCAGATTCATCAAACCAATCTGCTATACCTGAAGTCATGGTCAGTAAGTGTTTGATATTGACTGATGAAGGAATTTCCGACTTTGGGAAGGTCAAAATTTCTAGGAGTGGGGTAGAGAAGGAAAGCAAATTTCGTTCCATTAGCTGAAATATGGCTAGGGCAGTAAACATCTTGGATATCGAAGCGATACGAAATCGGGTATGAACTGAATTGAGGATTCCCCAAGCTCTGTTCGCGTAGCCATATCCTTGCTCGAAAATCTTATGCCCTTCTTGTGCAACGAATACTCCCCCCGAGAACTTATCTTGGGCAGCGCGTTTAGCTAGGATATTGGATAATTCTGAGATGAAATTAGCTTGTGCCATATTGGGTTATCTGAAGGTTAATTATCTAAGCGCGGGTTTTGCCATTCGGTGCGCCAGTACATCCCCCGTTCGCGTGCCATAAAGCCAAGGTCTACTAGGTCACGCCGAAAACTTGCATAGTCGGGGTGGTGCTCGGAGATGATCGTATTTACTTCTTGCTCTTGATACTGCTTGTCGAACTCAAATTTCTCGGCTAGCCAACTATATATTACCATTCGTTTCTTATAGCCACTTGGTATTGCAGTGATCCTCTCACCATCCAAGAAGGTGGAAAGAACTTTCCTTTCATAAGCTGTATAATCCACATCTTCCGCCAAGAATGGCAACTTTTCTTGTGCGAAGATCTCTTTATTCATAGCTTGGAGTACAACAGCGTTCAATCGGTAGAGATGGTCGTTACCGATGATGCTCAGATCTACCAAGTTTAGCGATTTTAAGTGGTTCAAATGGTGTGAGATTGTCGGTTCTTTTACCGATAATAGGGTGGCAAGTTCCTCGACTGAGCATTCACGTGTAGAGAGGATACCAAGAATCTTCAAACGATTCTCATTTGCCAGGACCTTAAAAAAATTGAGTAATGTCTCGAGGTGAGTCTCGTCCATGATATAAACCTAATTAGAAAAGAATCTAATTAGAAGTATATCTAAATACAGAATACATGTCAAGCGGAATCTGCAGCTAAATTTGCGGCTATATCAAGCAGCGCCTTCAGTTGTTCAATGGTGGCATTTCCAAAATGGATTGCTTCATATGGATTGCGAGTGGCAGAAGTGCCGGAAACAGAAGTTAGCGCATTGAGAGGTGTATAGCCGCGTCCGTACACTAACCATGCGGCGAGAATGTGGCCGGTACGCCCAACACCACCCGCACAGTGAACAACAGTCGGACTGCCGATTTGAACGGACGATACCAAAAAAGGTAAAATGATATTTTCTAAGGTTTGTGGGTCGCTGAGATGAAAATCTGGTATTGGAGCCCAGCAGACGTTTTCAACTCCAAAGAAATCAGCATACTGGTTCAATAGGCTTGATGCGAAGTTTTCCAATTGTTGGTTGGGCAGCAAGCAACACACGCGTTGGATGCCATGCTTCTGCATACCCAGCATCCATTCAGTAACGATCTCATCTGGAACCGGGTATGAGTGCATTAATCCAGGCATGGATGACCCAAAGATTATTTTTTCCTGCGGTGCTGCGGGACCAAAATTGTAAGCCATGTGTTCGTTCTAGCAAATATCATTGAGAAGAAGGTGAGGCTAATTTATCGGGCGCCATCCGGCAAATCTCGTCACCATATTCAAATTCTATCGTAGTATGCATCAAATCAAGCTCATCACTCAGCTCTTTGACTTCCTGTTTGATGCATAAGATCTGTTCACGATCTGTATTATCTTCGACAACAATGTGCGTGGTCAGCACGTGGTGTTCTCCATCTAAAGACCAAACGTGCGTATGGTGGGTTGAGCAGACATTTTCAATGGTTCCAAGGCGGTTTTCAATCGTCTCGACATCGATATGATCTGGTACAGCTTGCAGAAAAAGCGCCAGCGTTTTTCGTAGATTACGAATAATATTGAATAACACATAACCGGTAATGATGATTGAAAGCAATGGATCAAGTCTTGGAAGATCGAAGAAAAGCAATGTGATGCTCACCAATAAAACAGCGGCCCACCCGAGGACGTCTTCGAGCAGGTGCCACATCACGACACGGGCGTTGAGTGAGTGTGAGCCGCGCAAGCGGTATACGGCAAGACCATTAATGAATATACCAACGCAAGCAAAAAGGATCATCCCTTTGGCATCTGGCATTTCTGGATTCAGCAAGCGTGGAATTGCTTTGGATAGAATGAAAAGGGATCCGATGATTAAAATCAAGGTATTGAATAAAGCTGCCAACAACGAGAACCGGCGGTAGCCATACGAATACTTTCTGTCTGTGGACTTATTCGCAAAACCCTCGAGATACCAGGCTAAACCCAGGGATAGGCTGTCACCCAGGTCATGGATCGCGTCTGAAAGTATGGCAACACTGTTTGTCAGCAACCCGCCACCGATTTCGATCACTGTAAAAAATAGGTTCAGCAGGAAAGCGGTGCGTATCTTACCAATTGTGTCGTGTGGGTGATAATGGTTGTGGGGCATAAATAGTATCAAATATTGATTTCTCGGTGGCGTATGATGATATTACCATCGGACGTAATTTGCAGTCTATCGCCGGTGCGAAGAATGATTAAGTCTTTCCGGCTGATAACCAGCAGTGGGATCGGTGATTGATATAGTTCGTCAGCAATAATGGATGCCAGGGCAAAAAATGAATCCGGAGCGCTGGTTATCATTGCTGCAGGGGCGGTATTTGCTCGAACCGCTTCCAATAAAACGGCAGTAGTAGTTGATGAGCCGCGAGTAAATGGAACAGCGAGAATTCGTCCAGCAGCATTATGACCGGACAGTGGGTGGCGTCGGTCAATAATTTCTCCCGTTTTATGATTGTAGCCTCCCCAGAACGACAATGGCTCGGAAGCAGCGATCACTTCTGCAGTTACTTCTCCGGGGATGATAATCTGAGCTTCAATTATATCTGCCATATGGAATCATCCCGGACTACTTTTCCAGCGACCGCGGAATTTACACAATCCACCATACTACCAAATGCAATTTCGGTCTCCAACAAACCTGGAGCATAATACGCATATTTTGCTGAGTTGGTCATTAGAAGCTTGATTTCAGCGGGTAACATTGGTGTTGCTAGGATACAGGTGTCCACCGTGACTTGACCACCGAAATCATACAAAGCATCTAGCAAACCAGCCCGATGAGCAAGGCCTGCCATAAGGCGGTTCGTGGTCACCAGGAATCTTACGTTTGGATGGACGTGTTTGCCCTTCAAGAGCGGGATGAGTTGCTTGAACTCAGCCAGAGAGAAATGAGGACTGCCCAGTACGACCATCTGAACATCCCCATCATGATAGGTCGACAAATCTAGGCGGGCATTTATAAGGTCCTGGAGGGTGATATTGAGCTTGGCATTCGGGACTTGTCCTTGAAATGCGGCTTCAATGGTTGGCGCCTCAGGGGTTATGCCAACTAAGTGCAGAAGGGCGACAGCGCCCGAGGAAGCAGCTGCAGCACACAAGGCTTTAAGCTGGTCCTCACTTGGCCTATGTGTAAAACCTTGGACAACAGGGATTTGGTCTTCAGCAATTTTACCTAGTAGATGACCAAATACTGGATAAAAACTGTCATCCAGCCGTACTTGTTCTGGGATGTCGACAAGGTTTATAAGCAGATTGCCAATCCGATTACAGTCAAGATGCAGCCCGACTGCTGGAACTCGTCCTGTGATCGCGCAGCATATATCTAATAGATCGGGGTAGCGTTCTGTGCGTGCGCCGATGACAGAATTCGCAAAAGCAATCGCGTTAGATTCACCCCACGCAATTTGCTGGCCGAATACCGGTCGCATTTGATCTTGATATGGGGTACAAGTCCAAGTGGGGACACAACCCATACTCTCATAGGCTAGCATCTGCCGATGGGCTTTGTTAGCCCAATCCGCCGGTACAGCCCAATCTTGCCAATAGTGCTCATCAAGGCCGCTGACATTCAGGGTTGTCGGAACTGCAACCTGGGCACCTAGCGAGGCAAGTTTTTCAGCAAACTCAAGTCCTGCTTCACCGATATAGATTGTGCTGTCTATATGTGCGGCACTTATATCCAGTAATTCATGGGCACCGTAAACAGGTGCCATTCGTTGGATGATCGTCATCCCGAATTTGGCTGCTGGTCCATAAGTACCAGCTAATAGCTCCTGGTCATATTTGCTGAGCTTTAAAGTCATTAATCCTCCTGTGCGCGAGAATTATACTCCACCAGTAATTTGAAAAACTATCGTAACTATTTGTGAGCAGATTATCGAAGTTTTGTGCGCTTTTTTATTCGCTGGACGAGGAATGTCAGCCATGGAGAAGGGGTCTTTTTATCAGCAAATGACCATCCTTTCCAAGCGCGGTACATGGATCCAGCGGTGTAGCGTTCGCCATCCTCTGACAAGTTTACCAAGGTCTCCAGCATATCTAAATAGCGTGGATCTTGGTAGAGGTAAGTGAAACGACTCAGTACATCCATGACATGGAGAATATCGTACCAGACAAACGGGTACTTAATTTTGCGGAAATCAGTACCAATTCCAAAGAGATAGAATTTGCGCTCTTTTTGGATTTCCCAATGGTAAAGGATCGTTTCCGCACCAATCCTAGTCGCTGCCGAGTCTGAATACTCCGGAACAAGCGCGAGCGCTTTAAGCGCATAGACATTAGCAATCGGGCAGGGGTCTTCACGCCGACCTGGTCCTCTAAATTTACCCAAATCGGGTGACGCCGAGCACCGCCAGCCATTTTCCTGGACTAATCCGGTGAGATGACTAAGACCTGCATTGAACGCCCCATAATCCGGCTGAGAGAATGAGATTAAGGAATATAAAAGGGTTGGAGCATCACACAAGACCCAGGATAATTGAGGCTCTCCACTCCCGCCAAAATGCTTAGGAATTAATATCGTTGATTGGTATGCTCCTTCAGCAGATTGGTGGGCAACGATTGAGTCAACAATTGAGTTTATCCCTGGATCGTCAATCTGTAATCCAAAATCGGCTAACGTAGACACACTGTAAATCGGGTGGCTGGCATCATTATGGCGTTTTATCGGTAGTTCCAGGCGTTGGTTTGCATAGGATGTGAGTTCTTTTATCTTTGGGTGCCTAAGCATATCTTGATGCGCTTGGGAGACATCCGGGTCATCCTCGGGTTGATGAACGATATCTACGAGCGTGCGGTAGCGAGTCCATGGCTCGTCTGAATTAAGCAGCCAGTCTAAGGTTGAACTTTCCATGGTTCTTTGCCTGTATGATTTAGGAAATCGCGAATGCTTGCTCCGAAGAGATTGGTAGGTATAATCCGCCTTTTAGACAAGCGAAGGAATGATGACGGCGATTATGAGGGCCAGGAATGTGATTATCGCTCGTGGCAGGTGCTCTAAAAACAACTGTATTGCAGATACCCTGTTTAATACACAGACTAATCAAGGGGTAATCTGACAGGCTGTCCACTCTCCGCAGATGTATAGGCTGCTTCGACAACTTCAATGGCTTTTAAGCCATCGTAACCAGTTACGAAAGGCTGACGGTTCTCTCGGATGGCAACCACAAATTCGTTAACCATGGCTTGGTTGGCATCTGATCCCCAATACGTCCAACCAGCGCGCCCCCATTCATGGCGGTATATGTTCAGGTTCTGGCGGAAGGCATCCACCAAGACTGCACCCCGTTCTGTGACCATCTCAAAGGTAAGTCCTCCCCAGGTAGGCCAGTAGGGGGGGCGGCTCCAACTAGCGTCGATTGTGGCGAATGTCCCGCTTTCAAAAGTGATCAACTCCAGGCCGCCTGTCTCCACGTGAACCTCATCCGCATGAAATATGCGGTTGGTTTGTGCATAAACTTCGCGAACCTCTTCACCTAAATACCAGCGCATAATGTCCACAAGGTGAACGGTGTGATCCATCACTGCACCACCTCCAGCCAGGGTTTCGTCCACAAACCATTCACGATGTACCGTAGGTAGCTGGCCTTGGTTGGTGGCATTGAAGCAGAGGATCTGACCAAAATCACCAGAGTCCAGGCGTGCCTTCACTTCTATTAATGGTGTGCTGAACCGCATTGGGAAAGCGGTCATGAGTACAATATCGGCCTTCTCGCAAGCGTTAACGATCGCGAGAGAATCCTCCACAGTTGTAGCGAGAGGCTTCTCACAGAGCACATTTACACCAGCATCAGCGGCCATTTCTACCATATAGCGGTGTTTGCTATTCTCTGAACAGATGATTACACCATCTAGTTTGGCTGTTAACAAGTCCTCGTAGGTACGGAAGAAGGATATTCCATGCTGGCGTGCAATACGCTCTCCCCGCTGTGCCGCTTCATCTGCTACGCCAATTAGGTCTACCTGCGGGATCGCGCGCAGGTTCTGGATGTAAGCATCGGCATGGTGGTGGGCGAAGCTCATAATACCAATCCTCATGACTGCACCTCCGCCAACGACTCAAGGAAAATCGCCTGACCTGAAACGGCAGATTGGATGGCAGCTTCAGCGATTTGCACAGCAAACAGTCCATCTTCTGCAGAGACGCGTGGTGGGTGTTTCCCAAGCAAAGTTGCGTAAAACTCTTTTATCTGAGTGGTGTAGGGACTTTCGCTGACCGGGCTGGATGGCAGAGCAATATCTGGGGAATCGTTTTGACCATTTTTACGCATCAAAATATGGATGGGTGCTGTGGCGTCCGAGTCGAACTCGATCAACCCTTCATCTCCAGCAATCTCGATATGGGTGCGGAATGTGGGTGGGGGATAAGCCCATGCACCAGCGATGTGGGAAAGTGTTCCGCTTTTGTGTTTTAGGATAGCCAGTCCATAATCAATTGGGGCATTCGGGTGGCCAGTACTAACTTTTCTGGCAAACACGCTTTCCACCTCGCCAGAGAGCCAGCGGGCGTAATCGAAATCATGAATCATCAGGTCCATCAAGATACCGCCAGATTTTTCCTCATCTAGGAACCAGTTCCCGATCGGTTTCTTTGGGCGGTAACTGCCGCGTGAAAGGCGAACTACACCAGGACGGCCGATCTGTCCTTGTGCAACCACATCTTTTGCCTGCGCGTACTCCGGGAAGAAACGAACTACGTGGGCCACGAGTAGATGAACACCAGCTTCCCGGCAGGCAACTACCATCTGGACAGCCTGTTCGACCGTCCTGGCTAATGGTTTTTCACAAATAATATCCACGCCCTCAGTAGCGGCAGCCATCACCATCTCATAATGCAAGTGTGTTGGAGTGCAGATATCAACTACATCGATATTCGGGAGCATGCTGGTTAAGTCCGGGTAGACATTCGCTCCATATTGATCAGCAATAGGCTGTGCCTCCTGCAAAGTTTCAGCTACCATACCCTCTATCTGGGCACCTGTTTGTTGCCAAGCTTCTGCGTGGGTCATACCCATGAATCCCACACCGGCTATTCCAATTTTCATCTATTTTTTCCTCAAATTACTTGAGATGACCTAGTTAAAAATCCCTTACCCTGCTTACAATTACTTGAGAGCGCCTGCAGTGATACTGCGGATTAGCTGTCTAGAGAAAATGAGATAAATTATCAGGATCGGTACCATCGCCAGTGTCAAAGAAGAGAGCACGGCGTTCCAATCACTAACAAATTGACCTAGGAACTGCTGTACACCCAGTGTTACTGTCGCGGTTTTAGCGCTGGGTGCAACGACCAAGGGGAACCACAGGTCATTCCAGATGGGGATCATTGTAAAGATACCAATCGCCCCTATTGCTGGTCGCACCAGCGGAAGTACGAGGGAGAATATGCGATATTCACTGGCACCGTCAATTCGGGCAGCATCTTTTAACTCTTTTGGTACTTGACGGAAGAATTGAGACAATATAAATATTGTCAGGGGCAACGCCTGGGCAATATAGATCAAAATTAATCCAATTAAAGTGTTAACCAAGCTGAAATTCACCATCAATTTTAATATCCCAACCGTACCAAGACGAATCGGGATCATGATTCCGATAGCCAGGTATAGACCCAGAAAGGCATTTCCTGGAAAGGGATATTCTGCCAAAGCAAAGGCAGCCATAGACCCGATTAATAACGTCAATATCAAGGCAATGATCGTGACGATGATACTGTTCATGAAGTAGATATGAAAAGTCGACCGGAAGATGACCGTTTCATAGCCAATCAGGCTGAAAGTCTCCGGGGTTGGCAGTTGAAAGGGCATTCCGAAGATCGCTTTGCGGCTTTTGAAAGAATTGATGATGATCAAGAATATTGGGAAAAGCACAATTACCGAATAACTTAATAAAACCAGATGCGGTAGTAACCTGCCAAAAAATCTGCGGATTCGATATCGAATAGACATGCCTGTTGTTCTGTGGTCCTCAATTGCAGATGTCATCGCTCATTCTCACATTTCTACTGTTTGAATACGCCGTTGCCATAAGAACATGTAGATCAGCACGCCGGACAGGATAATAAGGAACATCATCGCAGCAACCGTTGCTCCCATTGTAGTATTGCCTAGTTGTAGTTGTTGGCCAAAGAAGGTGCGGTAGAACAAGGTGCCCATGATATCTGTGGAGAAATCCGGGCCTGCGTTAGCACCTTTCATTGTATATATCAGGTCGAACGCGTTGAAATTGCCAACGAAAGTTAGAATGGCAACGATTCCGACCGATGGAAGTATGAGGGGGAACTTAATTCGCCAGAAGGTCTGCCAACCGGAGGCGCCATCCACCCGAGCGGCTTCCATTAACTCCTCTGGAATACCTATCAGGGCTGCGAAGAATAAGATCATAGGAATTCCAATAAACTGCCAGACAGAAATCAGCGATATGGTTATCAAGGCAGTATCTGGCAAACCCAGCCAGGGCTTGAAAAGTGCTTCTAAACTTAAAGCTTCTAAGATGCTCTCGGATACACCCCAGAGGGGATTTAAAATCAACTGCCATATGAAACCAATAATAACGACTGACAGAACGGTGGGCATAAAAAGCACCGAGCGGTAAAGGCTGCTTCCCTTTATCCCCGAAGCTAACAGCGCAGCTAACAGCAAAGCGATTGAATTTTGAACCACCATGTGAATGGCAAAAAATATAAGATTATTTTTCAGTGCTCCCCAAAAACGGGGTGCGTAGTTTGAATCCGTAAAAAGTGTGATGTAATTCTGAATTCCGATGAAAATCTCTACATT
Source organism: Anaerolineales bacterium (assembly GCA_041551115.1). Classification (GTDB taxonomy): domain Bacteria; phylum Chloroflexota; class Anaerolineae; order Anaerolineales; family UBA4823; genus DAOVXM01. The sequence goes on along the minus strand of JBFENN010000083.1, from coordinate 967 downwards.
CTGTTCATCAAAGGTAAAAAAACTGAGACGCAGCGAGTCAAGAAGCGGGTACACCATAAAGAGCGTATATATAATTACTGCTGGAGTAAGGAAAACCAGAATGTGAACAGGAAAAGGTTTTCGATGTTGCTTATTTTCCACTGGACATAACCTCCGGTTGATTAAATATTATACTCGGCGGTGGTACTCACTACCGCCGAGTATAAATATTATGGTCGTCTTACCTCAATTAAGGTGTGTACCACGAGTCAAGACCAGTCTGGATTTCCTGGGCTGCTTCTTCAGGTGTCAAGCTTCCGTTGATTACTGCAGCACTGACACGCCAAAGCTCGTTCTCAAGGTTTGGCTCGCCACGGGAGAGGATCTGGTAGGAGTTACGAATGGTCTCCTCGCATGGTTCTCGCCAACTCATAAACTCCTGTGCCAGAGGATCATCGAGATTGACCATGTGATTGGACAAAGTGAAAAATCCAGGCAAAGCGTTGCTGTAAAGCTCGGCGAACTCAGATGTGGTCATCCACTCCAAGAAGATCTTGGCCGCATCTGGATTCTCTGTTGCGGTGTTCATACCCAGAGCGATGTCGGTGTGATCGCTGATGAAGCAGGTGTCAGCCTCATTTGCCAGCGGTGGTGGGAAGATTCCCATTTCAAAGTCAGCTTGATCTTCAAATACGGAGATTTCCCAGGAGCCTGTCGGGTAAATCGCAGCCTGACCCAGGGTGAACAGACTCTGTGCATCTGGGTATTTGACTGCCTCATAACCAGACGGCATGTAGTCAGCCCAGCGCGCAAGCTCTGCCCAGGTATCGACGTACTGCTGGTCAGTGTACTTCTCGGTTCCGGCAATAAGCCCTAAGCGGCCTTCTTCGCCATTCCAGTAATTCGGGCCAATGTTCTGGAAGCCCATGGTGGCTGCTTCCCACTGGTCGGCAGTGCCCATCCCCAGTGCGTCGTATGTACCATCGGC
>JBFENN010000082.1:0-13847 GCA_041551115.1 Anaerolineales bacterium | reverse complement strand
GTGCAGTTTCAATCCACGACACGGAATTTGCGCTGATTGGAGAGACCAGCGAGGACGTTGCTAGCAGTATTGAGGATGGCTCTTTCGGGATGGCGGAGGAGACTGGCGCGGCTATCAACAGGGCACTGCGCAAAGGAGCTCTGTACGGTTTGGGATATCGCGAATCACTTTGGCGTTATATCACCGAAGGAGATTTTCATTACCGGGATAGCAGCGTGCTCTATCACGCGTACCAGCTGGGAATCCCGATGACGATCCATGTATCCATTGGGACAGATATCTTCCAGCAGCATCCTGAGTGCGACTTTGGCATCTTGGGGGCGACTTCTGGCCAAGACTTCAAGGTTTTTTGTGCATCGGTTGCCAACTTAGGGGGAGGCGTCTTCCTCAATATCGGCTCTGCAGTGACGGGGCCAGAGGTATTTTTGAAAGCGTTATCGATCACCCGCAACCTTGGCTACCCGGTCAAGAACATTACAACAGCCAATTTCGATATCTTCCCACTAGGTGAAGATTACGGCTCACCATCAAGTGCAGATTCGCCCGAGTATTACTACCGCCCGAAAAAGAACGTCGTTATCCGGCCAACTTCGTTAGGTACCCGGGGTTTCCACATCCAAGGGAACCACATGGAGACCATACCTTATCTCTACCATGCTATTATGGAGAGAAATCGCAGCAATCCAATACAGGACGTGATCAGACAATCAAGCACACAAGAGGTTGCTTCAACCGAGCTTGAAAGGGTTGCTGAGCGCTCAAGCAGTGCAACCAGGATTGCCAAGGATCTGATCGAGCGCAAGCCTCACTTAACCAAAGCCGTACATACCCTGAGCACTGCCTATCTTGCGATTGCCAAGAGCATTGAGCGTGGTGGAATCATATTTATATGCGGTAACGGCGGCAGCATGGCAGATGCGCTGCACATATCCGGGGAACTACTCAAATCATACACGGCAGCACGCCCCATTCCTGATAGTTTAAAATATCGTTTGCAGAATCAACCAGATGGGGAACTGGTCGCCAATAGCCTCGAAGGCGGACTGCGTGTCGTTGTCCTAGGTGCTAATCCAACTCTGAGCACTGCGATTGACAACGACTATACAGAACGCGGTATGTCTTTTGCCCAAGAGTTGAACGCACTGGCCCGTCCCGGGGATGTGCTGCTCGGCATCAGCACTAGTGGCAAAGCCGTCAATGTCTACCATGCCGCCCTCACTGCACGTGCATTAGGGCTGACAACGATATTGCTGACAAGCAATCTTGAGAGCAATCTGTCACAATTATGTGATATCGCTATCCAAGCACCTGCTAACACGACAGACCGTGCCCAGGAAGAGCATATTTTGCTCTACCACTGTCTGTGCGGCATGCTCGAACAAGATTTCTTTGGTGGCGAGCGTATGATGGATTTTTCATAATCGGTGCTCAACCATATTCTTCCACAACAGCTAGTAAGCTTTACCTCCTCTCCCCAAAAACTAATACCAAAATTACCAGCCGCAACTCCCCAATAAAGTTCATGTCTATGCGCAAATTCTTATTTGGTGATATCTTTTTTGATAATGCATAGCTTTCTCCAAGATGATGATATTCTGGTAGACAAATGGCAGTATAAATAAACCAACCCATATGGATATCGCAGCATTTTTACACGGATAGCGACCACTATATTTAGTAAATCTAACAATTCATGGATTGATTGTATAAGCTGAAAGCAAGTTTCAACAGGAGAAGAAGCAATGAGTGTAGAACCCATACAAGACGCACAATCTTCAGCAACAGAGACCGAAAATGATGATAAAAAACTGAATCCCTGGTTGATTGTTGCTATTATCGTTGGTGCCATCATCGTTGTGGCCCTGATCGCATTCATCGCGACGAATCTCGGACCTAAAACACCACTTGAAACACCTCTTCCACCAGATCATTCCTGGGAGAGAATCCAGGAAGCCGGTGTACTGCGCGTTGCAACATCAGCCGATTACCCGCCATTCGCTTTCTATAATGACCAACTAGCAATCGATGGCTATGATCCAGCTTTGATCCGGGCAATTGGAGCCGTGCTCGGGGTACAGGTTGATGTCTCGGATTACGCTTTCGATGGGCTCGGTGCCACCCTGCAAGTCGGACAAGCCGATGTCGCAATCGCCGCCCTGTCGGTAACAGCTGAGAGGGAAGCGATTGTTGATTTTTCCAACGTTTACTATGTTGGATCAGAAGGGATACTAGCCAGGGTCGGATCTGGCATCGATCAAATTAGCGATCGCGCCCAGTTCGCGGGTAAACGCGTGGGTGTACAGCGCCAAACGATCTACCAGGATTGGGCTCAAACCAATTTGGTTGATACGGGGATCATCCCACAAGATCAACTTTTTGCCTATGCGAAGCCAGAACACGCTGTTTCAGATCTCAAATTTGACCGATTGGATCTCGTCGTCCTTGACCTGCAGCCAGCAACGCTCGCTCTTGCTGACGGTGACCTCGCTTTAGTCGGACAGGGTTTAAGCCAACAGCGCTATGCCATCGCAATGCCGCAAGGATCAAACGCCCTGCGCAGCGAGATCAATACAGCTCTCGTCAGACTCCAAAACGATGGCACCCTCAATCAGCTGGCCGAGAAATACCTCGGATTGCTACCAGATGACATCATTCCGCCTCCCACACCCGAACCCACCCCACAGCCTTGTATCGACGCGATGGCATTCATCGAGGATCTTAATTATGAGGACAATAACCTATCCATCTTTCCGGATGTCAAGCCAGGCGAAGCATTCAGCAAAGGTTGGCGGATCAAAAACACCGGCACCTGCACCTGGAACAGTGCATACTTCTTGAAATATGTGCGCGGCAGCGATCCGGCAGCCCAAATGCAAGGCCAACCGACCCCAATCCAAGGTGAAGTTCTTCCAGGTAAAACCTATGATCTGAACGTCAATCTGGTCGCTCCGCAGCAGCCGGGACAATATATTGTTTGGTGGCAGTTGTTCAACCCAGCTAGCCAGCCTTTTGGGCAGACAGTCTAAGTTGCTGTGGAAATCGTCGGCGCGGCGACTGCCGTCCCAACCGAAACTCCTGAGGATACCGCCACACCTACATTCGAAGCAACCCCGACAGGCATCCCGCTACCTACAGACACCGCAATCCCCTTACCAACTGATACCGCCGTACCTGAACCTACCTCCACATCCATCCCGATCGAACCAACACCCACTGAAAAACCAGGCGCTGAATTACTGGACACAACATGGGTTCTCACCGGTTACCGAGTGGATATTGAGCAAGATGAGCTGCAGGAACCGTTGGAAGGCACCAATATCGAACTACTCTTCCAAGAAGACGACCGCTACAACGGGAACAGCGGCTGTAATACCTACAATGGCCGCTACGTCACGGACGGTTTGAAAATCATCATGACACCAGTTGGACTCACACAACTGAACTGCGAGCAGCCAGCCGGCATCATGGAACAGGAAGCGCATTACCTGGAGCTGCTCCCGCAAGTCGAAGAGTACCGGATAACGGATGAAGAAAAGCTCGAGATGCTGATTTATGTTCTGGATGAAAATGGTAATCGTGATGAAAAGATCCTGTTGGAATATGAAGACTTGCGAGCCGTTCCGTTATAAATCCAGCAAAGAAGTTTGCAGCAGCAGACCGTTAATTACAAGAATAGCATCCGGTGAGGTAGATACCAGCACCTCACCGGATACATTCTTGGGAATATTTCCGATAAACGCTACGGATATCTATTTTGGGTAAATAAATACACTACACATCAATTCATCTACACCCAAGTCTCCCTAATCCAAGAATAGCCAGCACCCACATACGGGACAAATCCAGCTGGATCAAAATGGGTTCCGCGATCTACCGGCTGCCAATTTATCTCAGTACCTTTATGTTGTAACGCCCTGACTACTCTTTCAACATTCACGAACGGAAAGAACTCATCCCTGCGACTGTGGATCACGAAAAGCGGGATTTTCCAATCCATATCAACCACTTCAGGCGGCGGTTGGGCGGAGATGGGCATGATTCCAGCAAATAATTCCTGATGACGCCCACCAATAAGCCAACTACCGATGCCGCCCATCGAATAGCCAGTGAGCAATATCTGCCGTGAATTTATTGGATACTTGCTGCGCAACCTATTGATCCATGCCAGCAGGGCGGCTTCATTGGCTGCATCAGTCCAATCCACACCGATACGCCTGGGTGCAGCAAGTATCGCGCTTACACCAGCAAAGGCTGGTGCAACAAAATCTTCTAGGAAATCATTCTCGATCCCCGGGTAGTTTTCAAGCCCCCAATGCAGCGCGAGGGTCAATGGGTATGACTGGTTATTATCGTAATCGGCGGGAAATATAAGACTAACCGAATTGTTTTCACGAGATAGCATATTTTTAGTCAACAGAGATCAATCGTAGAGCGAATCCCCCAACAGGTTAATCATCGCCGCGAGCTCTATTTAACAGGCTTTTGACCCACAGCGACTACTACTGGTTCCGACAAGAAACCAGTCTTGCCAAGCTTGATTTTCAGTTCACTCCCTTGCTGGATCAGTGCCTTGCCAATCTCGGAATTCTGACCATCTGTACTCATATCGATATAAGTCAGATAGCGGTCGATGTACGCATTTACCCTCGAGAGCACATTCACGTCAAATGGTTCATTATCAATTTCTAGGTAATCATGGTAAGCAACCCGTTCTAGATTCAGCTGCTCAACCAGCCGAGTGATCGCTTGCCGAGCAAAGGTTTTATGGTGGAACACACCCCGGAAAGCATCCACTTCTGCTGCCCAATGGTGAATTTGGACCGCAGTCAGGCGTGGTTCAACCATGGCATCATTGTACATTTCCGCCAGCAGAAAACTTCCGCCCGGCTGCAATACGCGCAACATCTCTGAAATAACAGATTCAGGCTCATTCAGATGGTGCAGCGAGGCAAATACACAAACCAAGTCAAAACTGTCTCCTGCAAATCCCATAGCTTCAGCCATCATCTGCAACAGCTTCACCTGACCAGAGGGGAGATTTGCATTTGCTCCCAGCAGCAGGCTTCGGTCAGCGTCAATCCCCACGAATTGCATGTGTCGAGGCGTACTTTTGATGAGCAATTCTAGTGAGCTACCGCTCCCACAAGCCACATCAAGGGCGCGCTCAGGCGCGATCTGCCCGATTAGGGATCCAATTAATTCTTCCATAGCCTTACCCCAATTCAAAACCCCACCAAAGCTTCTGCAACCACATTTTATCGTGATTTTAGCTTTGTGGCTGCTGTCGATAATCTATGACAATGTCAGCGCCCTCATTCATCCTTATTATATACTAGACAAAATTTTGACTAGCTTTTGAAAATCCACTCATAGGTGTGACCAAATTAACCTGAATTTTATGCCAGTTGTTCTTGAGATAATGCTGCCTAAAACGTATAATACATAAATTATGTTGCACGGGAGGGATACATTGTCCTTTTTAGAGCACAACATTACCTACTTGACCTTACCCATACTTGCTATCGAAACACTTCATACCCAACCAGTATTCCAAGGAAATTCACGTTAAGGCAGCCATGTATAATCACTCCCGCATAACCGGATCGATCCTAATCATCCTGATAATGACCGTTACGGCTGTAGCACCGACATCTGCCAAAGTAAGCGAAACACTATTGGCGGACCCAATTTTTGTCGTTTCCTCCACGGCACCGCAGCCTAACGAATTGGATGTCGACCCTGCAACCCCAGTAGGAATGGTGTTTAATCTCGCTCTGAATACCGATACGGTCACAACGGAAACATTGACAGTCCATGGTGATATGACGGGGTTCTACAGGGGTCCGATTAGCTATCCAACTGGGTATGAACTGGTTCTTTCTCCGACGATGACTTACAAACCCGGTGAGAAGATAAATGTTACCGCATCCAGCGGCATTTCTAGTTCTGGAAGTGAACCACTTTCTGCCCACACCTGGGAATTTACGGCGAAAACAGGATGGGGTTCGGGTGAATTTTACCCACATCCAGATGATCCTACATTTGGAAGCGGGTATAGTTCAGCGGTCGCACTGGGCGATATCGATGGAGACATGGACCTGGATTCCGTCGTTGCGAACAGAGATGGGCCTACTCGTGTCTATACGAATTCTGATGGTTTAGGCTCTTTCAACTATCTCTCTTCATTTGGAACTTCTTTTAGTTCAGATGTAAAACTCAGCGATTTAGACAATGATGGTGATCTCGATGCAGTCGTAGCGAATTACCTTGATAACACCATTCCGGTAGCTGATACGGTGTGGCTAAACAACGGAGCCGGACTATTCTCATCTCATCCCATAACACCTACCTTTGGAACAACTGCCAGCCGGAGGCTAACCCTTGGCGATATCAATGGTGATGGTACAAATGACGTCCTGGTCGTAAACGCTACTAGCAACCATATCGCGGTTTGGGTAAACTCTGGTGATGGTGGACTCATCTCTCATCCAATAACACCGTTCTTTGGAGATACAGATCCCCGGGATGTCGCTCTAGGCGATCTTGATCTAGATGGCGATCTGGATGCTGTAGTTGCGAATGCCGCTGAGGACCCCCAAACCGTCTGGCTCAACGATGGCGAAGGCACATTCACTAGCCATCCCATAACTCCAACCTTCGGAATCAGTGATAGCTGGGGGATTGCTTTAGGTGATTTAGATAACGATGGCGACCTGGATGCAGTTGTGGCAAATCGAGGCGAAAGCGCTACCCAACCAGAGACAGTCTGGCTGAATGACGGCTCAGGCAGCTTTTCACCACATCCGCTATGCTCGTCTTTTGGCGGTTCTTACAGCAACAGGGTCGATCTGGGAGATATTGATGGGGATGGTGATCTGGATGCTGTGATCACAAATGAAAATTCTTTTTACCAGACTGTGTGGGTTAATGATGGCACTGGCTGCTTTTCCCAGCACCCCAGCAAAGCCACCTTCGGCGATGGACGGGGTGCTGACACGGCACTTGGAGATCTGGATGCAGACGGTGACCTGGATGCCGTATCCGCCAACACGAAAGCAGCCCAACTTGGTGAAGCTAACACCACCTGGCTCAATCGAAAACTCGATATCGCCATCAACAAACTGGTCTCCCCCGATCGTGCGCTGCCGAGCGAAACGGTAAGCTACAAGCTTCAATTTTCACATCCTGGAGAAGTCATAGCAAAGAGCTTCTTCCTTACAGATACTTTACCCATTCAACTGACCGACTTACAATACTCGGCTACACCTGAGCTCGAGTTGGACCGGCAGCCTGGCCCGCCCTACTTTTGGGAGGTTTCTAATCCAACCGGTCTCATTAGTGGAACCGTTACAATAACTGGAACGGTTGTCGTAGGATTAGCCGCTGGAACAATCATCATTAATGATGTGTCAATTTTCAATCCATCAGATATCAATGCTGCGAATGACCAAGCAGAAGTTGAGATCGAAGTGCTCAACGCAGCACCAGAATTGGATTACATTGGCGATCAATTCACATCAATTTTCGAAACGCTAACGTTCACAGCAAGCGCCGACGATCTCAACTGGGATGATCTTACTTTCTACTTAAGCGGCGCCCCTGCTGGGGCGACTATCCATCCCACAACAGGTCTATTCAGCTGGAATCCATCAGCCGCGCATGCGGACAACACCTACACATTCGATGTCTGCGTAAGCGATGGTGAATTAGATGATTGTGAAGAGATCAACGTCACGGTTTCCTTCCGGTTGAATTTCCTGCCCATAATTAAGTATGAAATGAATTAGTCGCTCTTGCTACCGCAATGAAAGCCCTGACCCATCGATCTGGTTCAGGGCTGTTTCGTATACGGTTCTGATCAAAATCAGGTAGTGTTCAATAGGCTAATCCTGGTTTCGCAGTATGGATAATAACTCTCGCTGGATTTTCAGCATCTCATCCGACTGCACTTTATGTTCCGTTCGCATCTCTTCGATCAACCTGGTAAGCTGCATGATCTCCAGCCCGGATTTCAGATTCACTTCATAATCATGGGAGGCTTGCAGGCGGTCAATATCTGAGTGACGATTCTGCGACATCAAAATGATCGGTGCCTGGATGGCTGCCAGCGTTGATAAAATTAAATTCAGCAGGATATAAGGGTAAGGGTCAAAAGGCTGGCCAACCCGCAAAAGCAGAAATGAATTTAGCACGATCCAAGCAATCAAAAATGTACCGAACAGGATGACAAATGGCCATGAACCTCCGAATGAGTCAACCTGATCAGCCAACTTCTGACCGGCAGTGAACTGGTTTTCATAGTCTTTTACCGTGTCACGGCTGATGTGCTGGCGGTGGCGTATTCGCTTGCGAAGAGTCTCTTCTAACACACTGATCTGGTTCCTATCCTGCGCAGCTGTATTCGCTTTATTGTCCATTGCCCTGCTCCTTCCCTGACCAAACAGGTTGTTTAGAATTTTAGCTCTTAATACCTAATGAAATACCCAGCACATAACTAGAACCCGTTAAATTTGCCAGCTATAATCCATCTGGCGGGCAGTTATTAGCGCTAGTTGCTCACCCGCTAAACGGCTCACCAGGTACAATGCCATATCGATACCAGCCGATATACCTGCTGCAGTAATGATCTTTCCATCTTCAACCCAGCGGGCTTGTGCGTCAACAATTACCTGCGGATAGTTTTGCGCAAACTCAGGGATATCCTCCCAATGCGTCGTAGCTCTTTTCCCGTCCAGCAGGCCAGCTTCGGCGAGCAAGAATGCGCCTGTACAAACCGAACACAGCAGATCGACGCTCGCCGCTTGGTCTTGCAACCAATTTATCAAAAACTTATTACTCAACTCCTCCGTGACGACCCCACCTGGTATGACCCAAACATCAAGTGGTGGGTGATCGGATATCCCATAAGCAACATTCACAGATAAACCTCCACGGGCTGAGATTACCCCGGGCTTCAAAGCGATCAAATCCACCTCAAATGCAGTTGAACTCCCAGGAGAAAGTCGTTTCGTTAACCTTGCAGCACTGGTAAATACTTCGAATGGACCCGCAAAATCTAGGACTTCAACTTGGTCATACAGGTATATCCCGATTCTTTTCATCATTTTCTATAGCTCCATTGAACTGCATGTTTCTTTTAATTCTATTGCAGATAACCGCTCTGGACAATAACCTAGCGATGATAAAAAAGCCATTAGATGGACCAACTGTTGATATATCCGATGGATATAAGACGCCTAAGGCAATCAGAATGGATATCTTGACCGCTTCCATTACAGATTGATATACTCCAATCACATCTACTACAAAATCCAACACTGCAACAGGATGGAGGTGCCCATGGTGGAACCGAACGTGGCTTCCGCTGAAACGACCGTTACATCAGGCAAAACCCTTCGCCGCGGTCGCTCTTTGCTCCTACCTGCACTGCTTGAGATTCAGACTCGGGATGGTTTCATCTCCGAATGGGCGATCAGGATGATCAGCAGTGAGCTTGAAGTACCATTAGCAGAGATCTACGGGGCGATTGAATTTTACGACCTCTTAACTACCCAGCAGACTGCCCGCAAAGTGATCCGCTACTGCACCAGCACCATTTGTGAGCATGCCGGCAGCCGGCAGGAATTGACCGCGGTGTGCCAGCAACTGGGTGCGAAACCTGGGACTCCTACTGAAAACGGTGAGTACCTCGTGGGCGAAATCCAGTGCTTGGGTTTGTGCGATCATGCACCGGCAGCACTCGTTGACGGCAACCTGGTTGCCAATGCAAAGGCCAGTAAACTTGATCATTGGCTTGGGACAAATGCTGGCTCACCAGGTTATCGGCTAGGAGGCGATGCCCGCTGGATAACTTCAAGCGTAGGCAAGGCGACGCCCACGGACCTGGAAGCCTATTTAGCAACGGGCGGCTATCACGCACTGGCAACTGCGCTCGCCCAGAGTCCCCAATCAGTAATTGACACGATCAAAGCATCTGGTTTAGTTGGCCGCGGCGGAGCAGCCTTTCCTACCGGTCTCAAATGGGAAGGCGCTGCCCAAGCGGATGGCTTTCCCAAATTCATCGTCATTAACGCCGATGAATCTGAAGTCGGGACCTTCAAGGACCGGATTCTGCTGGAAAATGACCCATACAGCATCCTGGAAGGGATGACAATTGCTGCCTATGCGGTCGGTGCCACTCAGGGCATCATCTACGTACGCGGGGAATACCAGCATGCCCAGCAGATTCTCAGCCAGGCAATCATTCACGCAGGAGAAGCGGGTTACTTAGGCGAAAACATATGCAATAGCGGTCACCATTTCACGGTGCAACTGTTTTCAGGGGCGGGTGCTTATATCTGCGGGGAAGAAACAGCTTTATTCGAATCGATTGAAGGGAAACGAGGCTTTCCGCGCATCAAACCGCCGTTTCCTACCACCCATGGTCTTTTTGGGAAGCCAACTGTCGTCAACAATGTTGAGACGATCTGCAATATCCCGGTCATCTTACGAAAAGGCCCAGAAGATTATCGAACAGTTGGCACAGCGAAATCACCTGGGATGAAGCTCTTCTGCGTCTCGGGAGACGTGATGCAACCAGGGGTAATCGAAACGCCCTTCGGAATTACACTCAGGGAGCTGATCGAAAATTGGGCGGGCGGGCTAAGAGACCAGCGGACGCTACAAGCCGTCCTGATGGGAGGCGCTGCAGGGGCATTCTTAACACCAGACCAGCTCGACATCCGCATGACCTTTGAAGACCTAGCAGCTTTGGATCTATCCTTAGGCTCAGGTGCTGTGATGGTCTTTGATGATACACGGGATCTACGGCAGATCTTATTAAGTGTGGCCCACTTCTTTGCCCATGAAAGCTGTGGAAAATGCTACCCTTGCCAGTTAGGGACGCAACGCCAGCTGGAAATACTAAGGCGTATCGCGAACCATACTCCTCGGGTAGGAGATATAGAGCGGCTGCAGGATATCGGTTGGACGATGAGCGACTCTTCCTTGTGCGGGCTGGGCCAAACTGCTGCCATGGCTGTCATGAGTGCAATGGATCACTGGCCAGAATTATTCCTAAATGACCTCGCAGCATCAGATGAGTTAAAGCTCTAGATCCATTCGTTACATCCAGCAGGAAAGATCTCTTGCTTAGGATTGTATGTACAAAGATCAAGATGAGTGCGGAGTACCTATCAATATGGACGTGATCCAACTTACGATTGACGAACAGGCAGTGGAAGTGCAACCGGGAACTACCCTGCTGGAGGCTGCGAGGGCTAATGGTATCGATATACCGCTAATCTGCTACCATGAACTCACCACAGCAGAAGGAATCTGCCGCCAATGCGTAGTAGAAATCGAGGGCCAGCGTGTGCTCCAACCAGCCTGTATCACCGAGTCTCAGCCTGGTATGATCGTTCACACCGCCAGCGAACGTGTCGTCCGAACCCGCCGGACGATCCTGGAGATGCTGGCAGCCAGCGTGGATCTATCAGATGCCCCCGAAATCCAGCAGCAGATGCACACATATGGGGCTAAGCCAGAACGATTCCTCGATGCAGAAAAACGAGGCCGGACGCTGATTGACGATAACCCCTTCTATCTGCGTGAATACCAGAAATGCATCCAGTGCTGGCGATGTGTACAAGCATGCGCTGATGACATGCAGTTTACATACACACTTGCGATAGGCAGCCGGGGTTTTGACAGCCATATCGTCACCTTTTTCGAAAATCCTCTGCCTGAGACGTCCTGTGTCTTCTGCGGTAACTGCGTAGCTGTCTGCCCGACCGGCGCGCTCAAAGGGAAAGTTGAATTCTTATTTGAAAGGGGATCACAACAAAACAAGCCCCGCGTAGGTGAAGAATAGCAAAAGAAAAACACCAGCAAGTACGGTGGAGAGAAGCAAGAATGAAGATCGAACAGACAACCTTATGATACAAGCTGACCGTGTTATCCGCAGCACCTGTCCCTATTGTGGCGTGGGCTGCCAGGTAGACCTGCATATCAAACAAGACCAAATTTACCGGGTTACCGCACCGGCAGATATCGCCCCAAATTATGGGCGGCTATGTGTCAAAGGCCGCTTTGGCATCGATTACGTCCACCACCCCGGGCGATTAATTATGCCGTTAATCCGCAAGGACATAGGTCTGCATCCCCGTAAACCGGTGGGGTTAGACGGCTTCCGCCCGGCCAGCTGGGAGGAAGCATTGGACTTAGCCGCCAGTCGACTGGCGGACATCGTCCAGCAGCATGGGGGTGATGCAGTGGGCACATTTTGTTCAGCGAAAGCCACCAATGAGGACAATTACGTGTTCCAGAAATTGGTTAGGGCGGTTCTGGGCACCAATAATGTCGACCACTGCGCGCGACTGTGCCATGCAGCTTCGGTGATGGGCCTGCAGATTGCACTGGGTTCATCGGCGATGTCAAACTCCATTGCGGAAATGAAGGATTTGGAGGTTTTCATCGTAACCGGCTCCAATACCAGCGAAACACACCCGGTAATCAGCACCTTTCTTAGGGAAGCAGTGGTGAACAATGGGGCAAAATTGATCGTCGTGGACCCGCGAGGGATTGAGATGGCCGATTTTGCCACCCTTTGGCTGCGCCAACAGCCGGGGACTGATGTAGCTGTTTTCCAGGCCATTGCCCAGGTTATTCTCAACGAAAACTTGCACAATGAAGAATTTATTCGCGCCCGGACAAAGGGATTCACTTCCTATGCAGCCTCCGTCAAAGATTGTACGCCCGAGTGGGCAGAAACCATTTCTGGAGTCCCTGCGGAACAGATACGACTAGCTGCCCGGATGTACGCGCAGGCAAGTGCAGCAGCTATCTATTGGGGCATGGGGATCAGCCAGAGCGTGCACGGTACGGATAACGCCCTGTCATTGGCTAACATAGCCTTGCTCACCGGTCATATTGGACGCCCAGGGACCGGTTTGAACCCACTGCGCGGGCAGAACAACGTGCAAGGCTGCTCAGATTCCGGTGGTCTCCCCAATGTTTTCCCCGGCTACCAAAGGGTGGATGATGTTGATATCCGTGCGAAATTTGAGAAAGTTTGGGGAACTGCTCTGAACCCAGAGCCTGGATTAACAACCATGGAGATGGTCGATGCCGCGGATCAGGGTTTGATCAGGGCATACTATGTGATGGGTGAAAACCCGTTGATGAGCGAGCCTAACCTCAGCCACGCCCGGCATGTTATGCAAGAGCTGGATTTTGTGTTGGTTCAGGATATTTTCCAGAATGAAACCGGAGAGTATGCGGATGTGATCCTCCCCGCTGGCAGTTTTGCAGAGAAAGACGGTACTTTCACAAACAGCGACCGGCGAGTGCAGCCAGTTCGTCAGGCATTACCCCTACCTGGACAGGCGCGTCCAGATTGGGAGATTGTGTGCGCCTTAGCCCAGCGTATCGAAGCACATCTTGGACGTGAACAGTCGGCTGGGTTTGAATTTGCAAATCCAGCTGCCATCTGGGATGAAATGGCCTTGCTCACTCCACCCTTCCAGGGCATCCATTACGAACGTCTGGAATCTGAATCGGGGGTACACTGGCCTTGCTTTTCTTCCGATGATCCTGGGACACCTTTCCTTTTCGCCGAGTCATTCCCGCGCGGCTTGGGTCAATTCAGCCCCTTGGCATTCACCCCATCAACAGAACTACCTGATGCAGATTATCCATTCATCCTATCAACAGGCCGGGTGCTGTATCACTGGCACGGGGGTACGATGACGCGCAGGTCACGTCTGGAGCAAATCTATCCCGAGCCGACGGTTGAAATCCACCCGCGTGATGCCCAATCACGAAATATCCACGACCAAAGATGGGTTACCGTGCGCTCACGGCGCGGG
>JBFENN010000081.1:0-13911 GCA_041551115.1 Anaerolineales bacterium | reverse complement strand
CGATCTCAATAATATTACATGCTGACAAAAGGCGCCCGTTAACGCCGATTCGTGTGAGATTTGATCTGGTGATGAGACATCTCCTTTTTGTTATTTCTGCTGGTGGCAGGCTCGTGATAAGCCAGGATGGCAAAGACCTGAGCAGCATACCTGGATAATGAGCTATCCGTTTTCCAGATACTCGCCCGAAAGTAGTGGTAGGTGTCTGTCGAATAGAGCATTGATCACGCCAATCAAGGCTGCTTGGTCTTGTCATTACCCCCGATAACATTGTCACCGTTTCGCCATCCTGATGAGCACGGTGCTTTTGCCATACTCAGCAGGCGCAGATACCAGGGTCAGCGGTCGACTCCGATGCTGTTCAAGCCAGGTGGTCAGGCGAGGTCTCCGCACCATATCCGCCGGCAGAGGTGGTCGGTTAAGCTTAGTTTGAATGATTGCGGTGCTGGATTTATTTTTTGGCAAACCAACCTCCGGGGCAAATTATACTATGCAGAGTTTCTCGCACCCTTATGGTGGATATCGACATGGGTTGAAATCTGAAGATAGTTTCACGAACGCAAATAGGAGATGGGCGTGCCAAATGCGGGAAAACCGTAGAAAATACACCCAGGAATCTGCATCCTAGGAAATGAGAGTGTATTTCTTACGCCTCGACTGCTCTCAGGGCAAGATAGCTCTCTTGTTTTAATCCCCCCATTCAAGGATAAAAGTGACGGGGACTAACCATTAAATGTCACACCGTCATGTTCTTGCTTAGATCGGTATGTCCGCAGCAGGATATAGACACTGATGGTCAACACCCATATCGGGAAGAGTAGGGAGATCCAGGGATAGAGAGCGATGCCAATCAAAAGGGTCAACGCGGTTAGGTACGTCAAAAAAGCCAGCCAGCGCGGCATCAAGCCTGTCCGGACCCAAATGGTGCCTAGAACAAACATGAACATACCGGCCATTCGGATGGCATACACGTTGTTGAACTTATAGATGATTGCCCGGCTGAATATATAAATCCCGCTATTGAGAAGTAGGTCTGGGTCAACCGCATAGACAGTCAGCAATCCTCCGGCTATGGCAGCAGTTGAAAAAGTCATCGCCAGGTATAGCAATCCGCTCCCGAAAAACAAGGTTGAGAAGAATTGGTCTTCCAGGTGCCCTAAGCGGTCGCGAAGCACACCAAGAAACCACAGAAAAGCGATACCCGCAAAAGGCAGCAAACCTAGGGCTAGCGTTATTTCTCGCGACCGCTCTGCGATCCAATTATTTGTAAGATCGGAATCGGTTGGGATCGATATTTGTAGCAGGATAAAACTGGTGATCTGTAGCACCGCAAACCCGATTCCTGCAAAGGCAGCAGCATTTGGTGTCCTGAGAGGGCGATAGGAGATGTGAGTTTGGCCTGGTTTCATGTTGTTTTCCTTTCAAATCAGCTATTAACATAACAAGGTTCGATCGGATGGCTGGCGACCACTAGTAATCTTATTGTATACCAGCTTTCATCTTATATCCCTAGCACCCGCGCTGCCTTGAAGATGTAAGCGCTGGTGCGGTCTGCTTCTGGAAATCAGTTATTAACGAACCAAGATAATTCTATTGCGTTCTCGGGTGTAATAAGCTGGTGATCATCCAGGTCCAGGATGAAATTTTCCTTTGATGAAAGACAGAGTATAAGCTGCAGGACTACGATAACCTCGATTTTGTAATTCAGCACATATCGATTCCCATTTCATCATGCTGCGATCGGCGGATTCAAGATGCAAACAAGGGTGCCTGCACAGGCTGTAAAATGGTCAGCCTGCTAGAATCCTCTCCAGCTGTTCGCTCATAGCTAGAATGTGCTGCCGCCGATGTAGGCTGCATGAGCAGAGATGAAATCAGTCCAATGCCTTACCCAGTGCTGCCAGCAGCATATCGGCATGCTCCTTTTGGAACACGATCGGCGGGCGTATTTTTAGGGTCTGGTTGTGTTCCCCAGTGGTGCCGATCAGAACGCCATTCTCGCGCATCTGGTTCATGATGCGCTCAGCCATTTCTAGATCTGGCGTGCCATCAGGTTTCACGATATCAATACCCAGGAGCAGCCCTGAGCCGTGTACCTCGCCAAGATGAGGATAACTTCTCCGCATATTGGACATATGCTCTCTCAGGTATTGACCGGCTTCTAGCGCATTATGCTGCAAGCCTTCCTTTTCGATCACTTCAAGCACAGCTAACCCTGCGGCACAGGAAACGGGGTTGCCGCCATACGTATTGAAATAGCCCCTTTCTTTGGCCAGGGCTTCTGCGATCTCTGGACGGGTTACCACCGCCGCAAGTGGGTGTCCGTTGCCGATGGGTTTTCCCAGGGTTACGATATCCGGTATGACATCATCGAACTGAAACCCCCAGAAATGCTGGCCGAGCCGGCCGAAGCCACCTTGGACCTCGTCCGCGACACAAAGTCCTCCAGCAGCGCGTGTCTTTTCAAAGAGAGTGTTGAGATAACCCTTTGGCGAGCTGTAGATGCCATCACTGACAAATGCAGTGTCTATGATCAGCATGGCTGGCTGATGCCCATGTTCGTCCAATGCCCTGATCGCACTGCCTATGCCGGAATCTGGCTCCCGGAAAGTGGTATCCGAAGTTGGTGCAAATAGGGTTTGCACATGGGGCGGCAATTTACTTTGAGGAATGGTTTCGGTGCTAAACTGTGCAATAGCGGTGGTATTGCCGTGATACGAGAAATTGGTTATCAAGGCCCCGCTGTTTCCTGAAACCAGTTTTGCCATCTGCCAGGCGAGCTCGTTGGCTTCTGATCCGGTGCATACAAACATGCATACACTAAGCGGTTCCGGCATTCGGCTGGTGATTTGCTCTGCCAGTTCAAGGATATACTCGTGCATATAGCGCGTATTGGTGTTCAGCCGCCGCGCCTGGTTGGCAATTGCGTTTACAACATGAGGATGACTATGGCCAACATGGGCGACATTATTATAGGCATCCAAGTATCGGTTGCCATCAAGATCATATAACCAGACTCCCTCGCCGCGCACGAGATGTAGGGGGCGTTCGTAAAACAGGTAAGCGCAAGAACCGAGCAGACGATCCCTGCGCATCAGGTGCGATTGAAGCGTTTCATCTGCTTTCTTTGGCTCCGAAGTCATTTCATCCAGCTCCCATAAGCCACAAACCCGGAAGAATCTCTTGGTAACCTCAGCTGGATCCTGGTCTCGCCATGCCTTTAGCGTGGACCAGGTCGCTTCGACACCCCCAGTAATGTATTCCCGGTTATATGGGTGGATCGACTCTCGCCAGTATGCAATTACGTTCAGCATGGTCAAGCGTGCAGCGATCAGGTCGTAGAGTATGCTTAGCTCTGCACGCTCAAGCGGGAGCATCTCATGATACCCGGCGACGATTTCCACGGCCGCCCCGACCGGGTCGGCATGCCCGCGCAGCATGGGTGCAATGGTGGTCGCCAAATCTCCAATCAGTAGTGTATGTGTCATGTCCCCAAAATCAATAATCCCTACAATCTCTCCGGGATCGTTCTCAGCTACAAGGATGTTGTCAGGCACAAAGTCATTGTGAACAATTTGCGCTCGCAGTTTTGGTATCAAGGGAAGTACATTCCGATCGAAGCGATCCAGGAAGTAGCTTGCCAGTTCGTGTTGGTTTGGGTCGCTGATGTGGGGTAAATACGATCTGAGTTTAGGAGTATGCTTCAAATCCCAAAGCAGTTCATAGTTCGCGATCGGGTGAAAGAAGCCCCGCAAGGCCAGGACGAGTCGTGCTAGACATGCTCCCATCGGGCGGAGCAGGGCATGCTCGCTGGGATCGTACTTCGGGGGCATACCCGGCAGGTATGTTAATACACGTACGCTGTGCTTTGCGCCATCCTCGGCTTGGATATGCTCAATCGCCAACCCGTTTCGAGATAGCAATACTTCTGGCACCGGTAGATTAGGGTCTGCTCTCGCAATATGCTCCAGTGCTTTGATCTGCATATCTATGACCGCGGGATTCTCGGCGCTGTTGGCAATTTTTATGACAAATTGGTCGCCATCGTCAGTGCTTATGCGGGTGTTTTGGTCGCGCTCGCTGTCGAGCGGATACAGTTTGCCTGTAAGCCCATATAGCTTCTCGGCGATATCTATTATTTGTTTGGTAGTAAAACCTGGGGATTGGGTTTCCAGAAGTGGGTCTTGGTAAACGTCATGCTTCGTGTCAGCCATACCAGATCTCCATAGTTAGCTTGAAGGTTATAAAACCAATCCAGCTGCCTTCTATAAATAGCTGTTGCGTGCTTCAAACTCCCAGCTTTGTACGTTGGTCATTCATCAATACATCTAGGCAAAAATAGCTGTTTTCTTGGGGGCACTATTTGGGATTATACACTCATAAATGCCTGGAGATTGTGCCGCGGTCTATTATTTTAAGCTAGTCGCATAAACTCTTTTCGTTTACGCTGTACATATGACTGCCCACCTTGGAATATACGGCTCAGGTTGTCCGATCTGCTTTTAGATCGCCTCTGCGAGTGGGTCGGAAAAGTATCTGACGCGAACCGCCTTCTTTATTATCTTGGTATCCAAGTCAACATTGAGAATGAGTATCGTAGGGTTGAGCTGTATAGGATAAAAATGTATTTCGATAGATCACCTTATATGGCTGGCGTTACTTTTTGGGTTATCCTCTCGCAACTATTTAGTATAAGTAATAGAGTATATAGCTGCTGGATGGTCTGATTATCTTTCATAAAATCATGTTACACTTTGATAAGCATACAACCAAATACACACAGATTTGAATATTCTGGGCCGCGAACATCTTGGAATCAATAACCGCCCGCATTGCGGGCGGTTGTTTAATTACTTGAAAATAGTCTTGCGGATTGAAGATAGTATGAACCTCCAACCAGATAAACCCGTCCTCGGTAAATGGAATAGCCTGTTCTTTATGTTCATCGTCCTAGTTGGATACGTCGTTACCTCTGCGTTCAACTATCTCAATCGGAGAAGATTATCAGATGAAGAGCTCATCCTGGGAATCCTTATTGGCGTTATTTACTTGCTCTTGGCTCTGAACAATAGTGTGATTTTTAACCACCTTCCGGCTGGTTGGGCAGCAGTTTTTTTCTTTTCCGTGGAGTGCAGTCTGGTATTTCTCATTGGCTTGCAGCATGGGGTCGGTGGCAACTTTTTGATTGGGATTCCGCTTATCGTGATCGCGGTGGAGAGATTGAAACCCTGGCAGTGCCTGCTGGTTTATGCCGCACTGGGAGTTGCTGTAGTTCTGCCCTTGGGATTGCGCTATGAAACCTGGTTGAGTACGTTGATCAATGGTGTCTCTTTCAGCATCTATATTCTGTTTTTAGCGATGTTTGTCAATTTGCGTTTGAAAGAACAGCAGGCACGCGAGCGGGCGGAGCGGTTGATGTTGGAACTGGAGCAGGCGAACGTGCAGCTCGCTGCGTACGCCACCCAGGCTGAAGAACTAGCCATGACCCAGGAGCGTAACCGGCTGGCAAGAGAGATTCACGATAACCTGGGCCATTATCTTACGATTGTGAACGTGCAGATTGAGGCTGCCAAGCTGCTGATGAATTCCGAACCAACCCGCGCATTGGATGCGTTGGACAAAGCCCAGGAGCTAGCCAAAAAAGGGTTGACCCGAGTGCGGGAATCTGTGGCAGCCCTGCGAGAATCCCCAGTCTCCAACCGTCCATTGAGCCAAGCGATTGCATCTCTGGTCAAGGAAACGCAGCGTAGTGGTATTGTCACTAAATTTAAGGTGGCTGGTAACCCGCAAACCTTGGAGAACAAAGTTGCCCTGGCCCTATACCAGACCGCGCAGGAGGGGCTCACCAATGTGTGTAAGCATGCCCGGGCATCGCGGGTTGATGTACTGCTTGACTTTCAGCCTAGTCAAGTATGCCTGGAGGTACGCGACAATGGCGTGGGAGCCGCGGACACAACTGGAGGATTCGGATTGCTGGGCATCCGAGAAAGGATCCAGCTTTTAGGTGGTCGGGTGGAGGTTCGTACAGGTGAAGGCAAGGGATTCTGTTTATTAGTTAAGGTCCCGCTGTCATATGCAGAATCGCCAGAAAGTGTGAGGATTGAGCAGAGCTGATGACCATTCGTGTCTTGTTAGTGGACGATCAAGCTCTCTTCCGCGAGGGACTAGAGACGCTGCTCTCGGTTTATGATGACATTCAGGTCGTCGGACGAGCTGGCAACGGTCGCGAAGCGCTGGATGTTGCTGCCAAAGTTCGTCCCGACGTCGTTTTGATGGATGTACGCATGCCGGTGTTGGACGGTGTTCGGGCAACGAGCTTGCTCAAGAAAGCCCAACCGCATTGCAGGGTAATCGTACTGACGACATTTGATGATGACGAATATATCTTCGAAGCTTTGCGTTCTGGCGCGGTGGGGTACTTGTTAAAAGATGTAGCTTCTGTGCAGTTGGTTGAAGCCATCCGCTCCGCTGCACGGGGTGAATCTGTTCTCGAACCTTCGGTGGCTGCCAAAGTGATCTCTGAGTTCACCCGCGTTTCAAGTATGGTTCCATCAAAACAAATGGACTCTCTGGTTGAGCCGCTGTCAGAGCGCGAAGTCGAAATCTTGGCCTGCATCACCAGTGGCGCCAGCAACAAAGAGATTGCCCACCAGCTTCACATTGCAGAAGGTACGGTAAAAAATCATATCACGCATATTTTGGGCAAGTTAGGTGTGCGGGATCGAACCCAAGCTGCCCTAAAAGCCAGGGAACTGGGCTTGTTATGATCAATTTCCAATTGAAACCAAAAGCGACCGGGTAAAGCAGGTCGCTTTCTTTTTTTGAGTCACATCTCCGGATGTGACCGGGTCACATGGGGAAATAGGACCTGGTAATGACTTCTTGTACATGACACTAAGTTAGCTGGTTGCTACACTAATCCTACTTACTCATGTGTGTGGACTGCTGGCTATACACAGTTCACGTGAACCAAAAGGAAGGAGGCAAAATGAATGCGATCATCTTGGAAGCAAGCGATCTGACCAAGACGTATAAGGATCTTACCGCGGTTAATGATGTGAACCTTGCCATTCAAGAGGGTGAGATTTTTGGTCTGCTGGGACCGAACGGTGCCGGCAAGACCACGATTATCTCGATGATCACCGGGCTGCTTCAGCCCACTCGCGGTCAAGTTATCGTGGACGGAATGGACCTGAAAACCAACCCCAACATCGTCAAATCAAAGCTGGGCTTGGTGCCGCAAGAGCTAGCTCTCTACCCAACCCTTTCGGCACGCGACAACCTGGATTTTTTTGGCAGTATCTACGGCCTGAAGGGTAAACACCTCCGGGAACGCGTGGATGCAATGTTAGCGATGGTAGAGCTGGTGGACCGGGCTGATGAAGCGGTCAAAAACTACTCGGGTGGTATGAAGCGCCGGGTTAATATCGCCGCTGGTCTAATACACCAGCCCAAGGTGCTCTTCCTGGATGAGCCTACCGTCGGTGTGGATCCTCAAAGCCGTAATGCCATCTTTGAGGCAGTGGAAGAATTAAACCGCGCTGGAATGACCGTGATCTATACCACGCACTATATGGAAGAGGCCCAGCGGCTGTGCCACCGGGTCGCCATCATCGATGAGGGCAAGATCATCGCCCTCGATACACCTCAGGCGCTTATCAGCAGCTTGGGTGGGGGGATATTAATGCTGGGGTTAGAAGATCCTGTATCAGTTCCTGGCAATGGACGTGTTCAGGCGGTTGCAGACCTAGTAGTGGAGCTGCCCTCAGTCAAATCTGCAGTGCGTGACGACGGGCATCTCAAGGTCGAGACATACCGTTTCCAAGAGACCCTTATAGGCATCCTGGATATCACCAACCAACAGGATGTACGTATTACATCCATGGAAAAATGGGAGCCTAACCTGGAGAGTGTCTTTCTGCATCTGACCGGGAAAAAGCTGAGGGAGTGAGGAGCTGACCATGAATCGATTGAATATTCCAACTGCCATGCGGATATCCCGAAAGGACATCAAAATTCTTCTCAAAGAACGTGGAACGCTGTTGTATTTGTTCATGATACCGATCTTGTTTATCCTCGCTTTCGGTAGTGCTGCTAATGTGGAGAAAGCTCCGCAAGAAAAAGTGATTGCCTTGCCGGTCGTGAACCTTGATCCAGGGAGTGAGGAGTCACAGACATTACTTGAGACCTTGGAACAGAGCGGTAGCATCGAATATATCGTTTACAAAGAAGCGGCTGCTCAGACCTTACTTGAGATGGGAAGAATCAAACGGGTACTGACCATCCCGGTAAATTATGGCGCTAATTTGCAGGCTGGGCAACCGGTGACTTTGTACCTGGTCAATGCCTCAGATGCAAGCCCAACCACCTCCGAAGCTGTGTACCGGATGGTTACCGGTGTCGCAGCCGACCTTTCTTTGGAATCGCAGCTGATCAAAAGCTTCCGGCAGATGGCTGATATGCAGGCTGCAGCTGGCTCAGAGCAGCAGTCCTTCACAGCGGAGATCATCGTCGAACAAGCTCAAAACCAGTTCACTCGTGCGAAAACGGAGCCGTTGTTGAGCGTTGAAGAGAACTGGCCGCAGCACCTGCTGGAGAAGGGTGCTCAGGATGTCAACCCACTCAATGTGTATGTGCCTGGATTTGCAGTCCTGTTTATCTTTCTAACTGCCCAGACGACGGCACAATCTATATTCGAAGAAAAAAAGATTGGCAGCTTCCGGCGTCTGTTGGCTGCCCCTATCAGCAAGCCGACGATACTGGTGGGGAAGATGACTCCCAACTTCGTCACCGGATTGACCCAGGTCATCGTACTCTTTGCAGCTGGGGCTTTCATCTTTCCTCTTTTAGGGCTTGAAGGTATATCGTTGGGGCACGATCCCCTGGCACTGGTTCTGACCTGCCTCGTTTTATTACTGTGTTCCATGAGTCTGGGAATACTCATCGCTGCCGTTGCCCGGACAGAGTCCCATATCAGCGGCATGAGCGCAGTTGTCCTATGGGTCTTTGGCTTTGCTGGCATCTGGTTGACCCAGGTGTCGTCAACTTCGTTTTTCTACCCAATTACCAAGCTAATTCCGCACTGCTGGGCAAATGCAGCTTTCTTGGGCTTAATCGCCCGTGGTCAGGGTCTGGCAGATATCGCTCCCAGTCTTTTGGCTTTGTTGGGCTTTACTTTGGTGTTTTTCATTGCTGGACTGTGGCGGTTTGATTATAACTGAGCGAAATGTAAAGGAGATCGATCATGGACGTAATACGATACAGCTTGCGGGTGGCTCGGAAAGATTTAAGAATTATTTTCAAGGATCGAGGGCAGCTGTTCGTCTTGTTTTTACTGCCGCTCTTATTTGCCTTGATGTTGGGATTGCCATATGCAGCTGAGCGGGATCCTCTGACAACTAGCGGTGAGACGAAATTGTCGATCAAGACCTATTTTGTGAATGAGGATAAAGGCCCATACGGGGCCAATTTGGAAGAGGCATTGGGCAGCATACAACCACTGCATATACTACACGCTGTGTCGGCTGATCAAGCAGATGAGAAGGTTGCTGCTGGAGTGGCACCTGCTGCCATCATTATCCCTGCTGACTTTAGTGCCAGTATTGACGCAAACCAGCCTACCAAGGTTAGGCTCATTAAAGACCCAACCCATCAAGCCGCAGCTCAAGCCTTGGCAGGAATTTTGAATGAAGTGTTGACAGAGTTCAGTGTTAGGGCGGAGGTCGAATATGGCATTCGGGCTGTGTATGCCCAGACAGGTGCCCTCCAGGCTGTTGAGCCGGAAATAGCTCGTGCGCTGCAAGCGCAAACGATGGGTGCTGTCTGGACAGCTGTGCAGGAGATCCGCCAAAATCCCGCTATCTTGGTCAAGCGCCAGGACCTTGCTGGCGAGCAAAGGCTGTTAACGGTCAGCGGCATTGCCTTCAGCATCACCATTCCGATGTTCTCCACCATGTTTGCTTTTTTCCTGGTTAGTTTCATGGCCGAATCGATAATCAAAGAGAAGGAAGCGGGTTCCTTCCGCCGCCTGATGGCTGCGCCCATCCATCGCTGGACGGTCGTTGTCGGTAAGACCCTGGCGTTTATTGGGGTGGTATTTTTACAAATGCTGGTGTTGTTTGCTGTTGGCAGTATATTCTTTGATATGCCTTTAGGAGATTCTCCACTGGGGCTACTTGCCATTACGCTGGTGTTGGCGCTTGCTGCAACCGGGTTGGGGATGCTGGTTGGGTCGCTCGCACGGACCGGCAAGCAGGCTGGAAACATTGGCATGTTGTTGGGTTTTGTGCTCTATTTTGCTAGCGGTTTCTTCTCTTTTACTGTCAACGTCTCAGACGGTGCGGCAAACGTAAGCTATCTGCCAGAAGGGATCCGGTTCTATATATCTCAACTCACACCTCACGCCCATGCGATCGAAGGATATATAAAATTGATGCTGAATGGTGCTGGTCTGATGGACATCCTGCCTAACATTCTGGCTCTATTTGGATTTGCAGTTTTATTTTTCGTGTTAGCAATGTGGCGTTTCAAGTACGATTAACGAGTTGCAGATCATCGTTCGGTTAATTTTTGGCCCTATAATAAAAAAACCTTGCAAAGGATTAAACCCTTTGCAAGGTTTCCTTAATTTGGGTAAATTTTCGAAGATACTTGAAATCTGGTATCACCGATCGCTACATCGTGCATGAGATAGACAGGTCAATTGAAAGGATCCATCATGTTTGTTCCAGATACAAAATGACTTTGGTGATGATACCATCCCGCTTGAAGATATGCTGACTGTTTTCATAATCCAAGCGGGTACCTGATACTTCTTTAATCCTGCCATCTGAGAAATGGATCTGTAGACCGGATTTCTCACCAGGGTGATAAATTACCGGCGTTTGGCAGAAGGTGAAGGCCAGCGAACCGGTCGGTAGCTCAAAGTGCTGAGGAATACTGTCCAGGTCGAAGTACTCGAAATCGGTTGGTTGAGTAGTGAGCTCATCCTTACGCAGCAGCATAGGATCAAAGGTGATCCGTCCATCCTTTACGGATACACCTAGCTCAATTTGACGGGTCAGGATCTCCTCTTTGACTTGCCCGGTCATACCTGGTTGTTTGGCGCCTTGCCCCTTGGGGGTGTGGGAGTAAGGATCCGTTGGGAAAGCACCGTACACATCTGGGGATTTATTGAAACCCAAACCTTTTCGGATGTCATAGTAACACTCAGCCAGGTCTCGGATGGTTTCAGGCTCAGCCATCTGCTCAATTGCCTGGAGATAATTTTCCTGGGTTGCCAGCAGCAGCTTTGAGACCATATGCCAGTAAATGCTGCCCAACCCCTCGTAGGCAAAAAATGTCCCTGAGCGGCCGGTAAAATAATCATGTTGGAAAACGTTTTCGAACAGGGCAAGGATCTTATCTCGATCAGCTGTGACCAGATCAGCGTAAGATTCCTGCTGGCTGAGACGGTCCAGTGCTTGCTGGACATCATGAGCGTTTCGGAAAGTCCCATTGAAATGGTAATCCTCGTTTTCGTCCCGGATGATCAAACTGCTCTCATTGTTATTTACCAATGCTTGTACCAGCTCGATCGCTCGGGTACGGTTTGCTGGCAGGCGGTTCTTCACCATAAAAGCGGGCAGGTCTCGGTCCGGATATAGGATATAGCTGTGCTGGTCGCTGCGGTATAGGGCACTCTCCCTCAAGTTGCGCAGCAGGGTCAGCGCCTCCTGTGGAGTTAGCATACCAGAGGACAGGATCGCAACCTGCCCTTCCAACATTTCATCAAGGTTGCTGATTTTTGCCGTGTTCTGCCCTAAGTTCAGGATATTGTAGGCATGGAAAAGACCATCTGCGCGCTGGTTGGCCTGCAGAGAATGTTCGATATACTGGCGAGACAGCTTCAAAAAGGCTCTCAGCTGGCTAACCGGGAGTGACTCCATTTCCTCGCAGAAGCCCTCCTGGTAAATTTGCCACCGGTAGTCACTTCCGGCTTGACCTATCGCATCCATAAACGCCCGCCGTTCTTTGTCAGAGAACGAGGTCTTCAAGTTCGAGGAATATTGAGTTAATACCTTCAGGATATGATCGAATAAGGCTTTGACTTCCCGGCTGACTTCCAAGTTTGTATCATCAATCCCATCCAGCAGTGATAACCAGAAGACAACATAGCGTCGCAGGTAACATAAAGTAACCACCGACAAACCTTTACCAACCAGCGCATTATTGGCGTCATTCCATTCCGGTCGTTGGGTGTTCATCCAGATGCCGCCTTCAGGGACGAGATTGACCAGCTTGGCTAAGAGGAAGACCAACAGTTTTTCACTTAATGTCACATGAAAGATATCCCATCCGCACAGCGGAACATTTTTCCATCATTGCCGAATGAAGCAGTATCTAGTTCGATCTGGCGGTGGGCATCAAAATCAAAGTCAATGGTCTTGTACGGGTCATTCAGCAGAGATGTGTACTCCCGCAGTCGGTAAGGCACGTTGGTATAGCAGAATGCTCGTTTGTTGATCAGCTTGCTAAGTTTACCGGGATGGTAGCGTGAGGAGATCTCCAGCAGCTTCTCAAGATAGATGATTTGATGGTCGGACCAGTACCCGATGTTTGCCCAGGGATTATCTGGTTCGGGTACTTCCCACTCAACGCCTGCACGTGAAATTCGATAAGGGTTATATCCATCGGGCGTACCGGCGTTGATGAATGTGCAGATCATGCTCTCCACATATTCAGGGTAGGAACAAGCCAGTGCTTCCCAGTTCTGGAAAAGGTCGCGCCAGTTGCCTTGGTAATCCAAGCGTTGACTGCCATCCGCTTTTTTTAGATTGATCGAGAACTTGTTCCACGGCCGGCTGGGGTCACCATGACGGCGGCTGAAAGTCAGCGGGAGGTATTCAGAACACAGGCGTTCCAGATCTGGATCGCTGCTTCTTCCAGCTTGTGCCAATAGATCAGCAATATTGAACGCATCTGGTAAATTTTCCAGGAAAGCTGTTTGTCGCTCTAGAACGGTGCGATTGCGCGTGTGCAGGAAGTCAATTAGGTCCGCTTTTCCAATCTGGTAGTTATGGGCGAAGATACCACCGCGCATGGTGTTGAATAGGACGTTAGCATAATGGTGAGCACAGCTCAACTTGTCACCTGACACCTGCAGTCCATCAGCGCTGGCGATGATCG
Organism: Anaerolineales bacterium; assembly: GCA_041551115.1. Taxonomy (GTDB): domain Bacteria; phylum Chloroflexota; class Anaerolineae; order Anaerolineales; family UBA4823; genus DAOVXM01. Next base: position 744 of record JBFENN010000081.1, on the reverse strand, counting down.
CATTCAAGACCTGGCTTCCCAAGGCAATGTCTGTTTCGATTTCTTCGTTGATCTCTTTCGTCGGGCGCTTGAGTAGGTTAACTCGTGTAGCGATGTCGGCACTATCTTGATCGACATCCAATACAAGGCTCCAGTGGGTTTTTTCATGACCGGCGATAGTTATCGACTTATTCAGCAGATAGGCTCCGCGCACGCCCCGAATATCAGTCTCATTCGTGATCTCAGCACCTTCACGAAAATGATCCACTTGAATCGAAGACAGCAGGTGGACGGGGTCATCCAGACCAACCTGCCAAACAGTTGAAGCTTTTAAAGATTCGCTCGGTTCAGCCAGATCGGTCAGGGTTGAACTCAAACTGAAAATACCAAGACCGCTCTCTGTTTCAAGCTCACTCCGCTTATAGGCATTGAGCAAATTGCTGAAAGTGGTTTGTAAGAGAGTGGTCACACCAAAGGGAAGGATGTTCTGGACTCCGGACAGTAGCCTGATGTGTACAGCATCATTGGATTGGTTATGCAGCCCCATCGTCAGGATAAAACCAAAATGGTTGCTGGACCGCCAGGATTGACGAAATGACAATCCCAAGTCGGTGTTGATCTCTTCGAAGATAAGTTTATTACCGCTGATATTTTTGTAGATCTTGCGTTCAACATTGTACAGTCCCGTATATCGATCTGAAAACGGTTCCCAGAGTGAGGTAAGTCCATTCCTCGTAACAAAGAAGATCGAGAGCGGTCCGGTGT
>JBFENN010000080.1:0-13974 GCA_041551115.1 Anaerolineales bacterium | reverse complement strand
ATTGAACCCTCACAAGGGATGCGCAAAGGTGTAGTGGTCGATCTAGCCGCAGTTACATCGTCGGTTACACGTTCACTTGATAAAGCTGAGCGCACCTCTGGTTACGAGATCACCTCTGGCTTGGTAAGCCTAGCCGGCTCACAAATTACATCCGCGAACAGCCGGGGAGTCGTCGGTGTCACCGGTAGGATCATTGACCAGGATGATATTTTAAGGGCTGTTGATGCAGCACGAGCTGTAGCTATCCCTCATGATCGGGAAATTATTCATGTTATCCAGCGTGGGTTTAACGTTGATGGTCAGGATGGTATCCGGATGCCGATCGGCATGCATGGTTACCGACTGGAAGTAGAGGCCCATATCATCACTGCCGCTGCAGCATCGGTTGAAAATCTTCGCCAATGTGTCGGGGCTTCAGGTGTCGAAGTTTCCCAATTTGTCTTGAATCCGTTAGCTTCAGCAGAGGTTGTCTTAACCGAAACTGAACGGCAGATGGGTGTTGTAGTTTGTGATATTGGCGGCGGCACGACTGACATGGCAATTTACATCGATGGTGATGTATGGCACACCTCTGTCATCGGAGTGGGCGGCAACCACATTACTTCAGATATCGCCCATGGTCTACGCTTACCTATGTCACAGGCAGAAGACATAAAAATTCAGCACGGTCATGCTGTTGAGGCTGAAATTAGTCCGCAAGAATATTTCAATATCAGTCCATTTGGGGAGAAGCAAGCTGTCCAGGTCAACCGGCAGGAGCTGGTCATGATCATCGAAGCTCGGGTGGAAGAGATGTTCGGTATGGTATTGCAGGAAATTAAACGCTCCGGATATGATGGGCTGCTACCGGCAGGCATGGTGCTTACCGGAGGCGTAAGTGCTTTGCCGAGCATTAAGCATATTGCCCATAGGGTTATGGGCGTACCTGTTCGGATTGCAAAACCAGAAAACATGGTTGGAATGATTGACAAGCTGAATTCCCCAGCCTATTCAACAAGTGTCGGACTGATAAAGTGGGCTCTCCTCATGAGCGAGTTCTCACCCAGTGGGACGGCAACTCGTCGTGATTACAAGGTGCAGCAAGAGAATGTCAATTTGGATCGGATGAAAGGTTGGCTGCGGCGCTTACTGCCATAAGCACACTAAGCCAGTTCATGGATGATAAAGGTAGCAAATCGGATTATTGAATGAAATTATCACATGGAGGTAATCCAAACCAATAGAAGGACTTTATTTTGGAGGAGGCTTTAATTATGACTATGGAACAGTTATATCCAAATCAGCATGAATCATTTGCCAAGATCAAGGTCGTTGGCGTGGGCGGTGGCGGCTGCAACGCGCTTGACCGGATGATCGAGGAAGGCTTGCAAGGTGTCGAGTTCGTGGCAGTAAACACTGATGCCCAAGCCTTAATGCTATCAAAAGCTACAACCCGAGTCCGCATCGGTGAGAAGCTCACGCGCGGCTTGGGTTCTGGCGGTGACCCAGAAATCGGCCAGAAAGCTTGCGAGGAATCTGCCGAAGATGTTTATGAAGTCCTTAAAGGCTCAGACATGGTCTTCATCACTGCGGGGATGGGTGGTGGAACCGGAACTGGCGGTGCTTCCGTTGTTGCACAAATTGCCAAGGAAGTAGGTGCACTTACTATCGGTGTCGTAACCCGTCCCTTTACATTTGAGGGCGCTCGCCGCATACAATCTGCTGAGGCGGGAATTACCACACTCAAAGAGCAAGCCGATACGCTGATCGTGATCCCCAATGATCGCCTGCTGCAAATCGTTGACAAACGTTCAACCATGTCGCAGGCATTCAAGGTTGCCGATGATGTCCTCCGCCAAGGTGTCCAGGGTATATCAGAATTGATCACCGTTCCAGGCTTAATCAATCTGGATTTCGCAGACGTCCGTACGATTATGTCAGAAGGTGGCGCCGCATTGATGGCTGTAGGCAGCGGCAAAGGTGAAGATGGAGCCCGGATTGCGGCAGAAGCTGCTATCTCAAGCCAGCTTTTGGATATCACCATTGATGGTGCCCACGGAATCCTGTTCAATGTAACTGGCGGACCAGGCTTGACGCTCTTCGAAGTCAACCAGGCTGCCGCGATCATCAAGGAAACTGCCCATCCTGATGTGAATTTGATCTTCGGTGCAGTAATCAGTCCTGAGATGAAGGAAGAAGTCCGCATCACTGTCATCGCTACTGGCTTTGAACGATCAGGTGTGCCCCGCAGGGTTTTCGAAAACCCAATGCCTGTGAAACGTGACCGGATGGAGGATGTGAATGTTCCTGGCCAAACCAGATCGCAATCACGCGATTTTCAAGCACAAACCTTTAATACAGAGGATATAGAAATACCAGCCTTCTTGAGAAATCGCGGCCGCTAAATAAAAACATAACGCTTGTTTGGGTGCATCACTACATGCAGCCTAGAAACCACACCCACATGAAGCGTGTGGAACCAGGTAATCCTGTATTGTTTTTCGAGCAAAAAAAGATGCGTGCCCGAGAGAACATGATAAATGACTGTGGTTTACCAATCACTACCGGTCCTCCTCCCGGTGGTTGTTGGTCGTGTGCCGCCAAATGGTCGTTCTCCCCATCACTGCCTTCGAATGGGGAGAGCGGCCACACACGAATGAAAAACTCTAGTCTATCTTCGTGCCACGCTAATCCAGGATTTACCCTCGGAAGCCACCCGCCTGCCGGTATATCAAACCGTATCATTTCACGACCGAATATTTTAAGATAGATTAGTACCATGTACCCCTTGCAATCAATTTGCAACCATGCTAGAATTTTGCCTGCCCCGGAGCCATATGTGCGGGATATAGCAGGCAATCCCCCCACCTGTGGCTGCAACAATTGTTCTATTATTTTTCCTATAGGGTGTAATGCGCTGCCAATACTGTAAAAACGATCGCACACGCGTGATAGATACTACGCACGATAGCCGTGGTGGCATTCGCCGCCGCCGCGAATGCGAACAGTGTGGTCAGCGATTCAGCACCTACGAGCGCCCGATAATGACAGCGCCCATGTTGGTCAAACAAGATGGAACCCGCGAAGAATTTGATCGTGAAAAACTGCTGCATGGCGTTCGGATTGCCTGTGCAAAGCGACCAGTATCAGTTGCGGATATTGAGCGTCTGGTTGGTGAGGTTGAGGCATCTTTGCAGGGTATGGGAAGGAAAGAAATATCGTCGCGTGTGGTGGGGGATAAAGTAATTTTAGGTCTGAAGGAATTAGATCAGATCGCATATATTCGTTATGCTATTGTTTATCTTGGACTTGACGACCTGCAAGCAATTCGAAACGAAATAGACCGACTGCTTATTAATTGATCTACCCTTTGAAAAATTCCGAGGGAGATCACTGCATTTATTATTCTTGGATATCGATATCAGCGGAGATACCTCTATGTTAAAAGCGTCCCCTACACATAACACGGACTCATTGCCAACTGACACTCCCCCACTGCCGGATGGCTTGATGAAGATTGAATTAACCGACAATGCCCGCGAAGTGCTGCGCCGTCGCTATGTCCGCCGAGATCACGATGGTGAGCCAATCGAGAGCATCGAAGAGATGTTCTGGCGAGTGGCCTGGCATGTCGCTCAAGCAGAAGATACCTGGGGGAACGATATATTTGGACGGGCAAAGGATTTTTATAATCTGCTCATTGAAAAGCGGTTCTTTCCAAATTCTCCAACATTCACCGGCGCCGGAACCCCTCTAGGACAATTAGCTGCCTGCTTTGTGCTGCCAATTACAGATGATATGGGACGAGATTCTGCCGGTATTTTTCAAACTTTGCGCGATGCGGCTTTGATCCAGCAAACAGGCGGAGGTAATGGATTTTCTTTCTCGCAACTACGCCCCAAGCATACCACTGTAAAATCTTCAGCGGGTCAAGCCACCGGTCCTGTCGGTTTCTTGCGCGTTTATGATCGGGCTTTCGCCGAAATTGCCCAGGGGGGGACCCGTCGCGGAGCGAATATGGCTGTGCTTCGGGTTGACCATCCAGACATTGAAGACTTCATCACTTGCAAAACAAATGAAGATGCGATCACTAATTTCAATATCTCTGTTGGTATCACTGACGCGTTTATGGAGGCGGTTGAGAATGATTTAGATTGGGAGCTGCGCTTCCCAGATGTGACATCACCAGAGTACCATAATTTTCATGGAACCATTGAGCAGGCTGATGAAGCAGGGATACCAATCCTGGTTCATAAAACAATACGTGCTCGCGATTTATTTGAAAATATTGTTGCTCAGGCCCACCACAACGGTGAACCGGGCGTACTCTTCTTGGATACCGCCAACCGCGGCAACCCACTCCCACATATGTACCAGCTCGAAGCAACCAATCCATGTGGAGAGCAGTTCTTAGGTCCATATGAAAATTGCTGCCTGGGTTCGGTCAACTTGGCCCAGCATGCTGGCCCCACTGGCAGCGTTGATTGGGAGAAATTGCGCAAGAGCGTACTGTTGGCAACCATTTTTCTCGATGATGTTGTCCAAGTAAATGCTTACGTTCCTGCAGTTCCCCATCTAAAAGAAGCTGCACACCGGGCTCGGCGGATTGGGCTAGGTATTATGGGTTTGGGGGATTTGATGTACCATGCTGGAATCCGGTATGGTTCACCAGAAGGGCAAGAATTTGGGGCTCAGGTGATGGAATTTGTTCGCTATCATGCCATGCGGACCAGCATCGAGCTTGCCAAGGCACGCGGACCATTCCCGACGATTAAAGGCAGCATTTATGATCCAGGCGCTACCAAATGGCAGCCCCCTCAACCAATCACACCCTATTCGCATGATTGGGACCGACCAGCAATAGACTGGCAGCAGGTTCTGGAGGGAATTGAACGCCATGGAATCCGTAATGCCGCCCAAACAACCGTGGCACCAACCGGAACGATCGCCACAGTCGCGGGGTGTGAAGGCTATGGTTGTGAACCCGTTTTTGCCCTGGCGTATGTCCGCCATGTCAATGATAATGGAAATGATTTGAGCTTGTCATATACCAGCCCTCAATTTAGTCAAGCCTTAATCGAAGCGGGGTTAGATACCAAAGACAGCCAGGAAATTATCGACCAGACCATGGAACATGGTACATGCCAGGAAATTAATATCGTACCTGAGCATATTCGTCACACCTTTGTCGTTTCGTCAGACATTTCGGCAGAAGAGCATGTTCTGATGCAGGGAGCAATCCAAGCATTTGTCGACAATAGCCTGAGCAAGACAATTAATTTCCCATCTGATGCTACAATCGATGATGTAGCAAAAGCCTATCAGCTCGCATGGCGCCAAGCGTGTAAAGGTATTACCGTTTATGTAACCGGCTCACGTCAGAAGGTAGTACTTGAAACCAAAGCTACCGCAAAACAGAAAGAACTTCCTGAGTTTGAAAAAGAAGAAGCTAACCAAGCTCCTACCAGTGCACCGATATGGCACGATAAGAAGAAACCCCGTCCACGCCACCTGCGCGGTTATACCTACAGCATCAGCACACCACTCGGAAAAGCGTTTGTCACAATAAATGAAAATGGCGGCAACCAGCCATTTGAAGTATTTGTCAATACTGCAAAAGCCGGTAGTGACACCGCAGCGGTTTCTGAGGCGATCGGTCGCCTGATCTCTTATACACTTCGCTTGTCGTCACCGATAGCCCCACGTGAAAGGTTAAAAGACGTCTGGCGCCAGTTATCTGGCATCGGAGGCGGTCGGTCGCTAGGATTCGGTCCTAACAGAGTCCGTTCGCTGCCGGATGGTGTCGCCCAGACATTGGCGGAATACCTAGAGAGCTCTGAAGCAGCCCATGCAGCGGAAGGCAGCAGTGAAAAAAGCGGGGGGAATGGGCATTACATGATGAATGAGATTGCTCTATCAATGAATGCCGACCCTGGTGAAGCTGGAGAACAAAACCCACATAAAATCGGTGATCTTTGCCCTGAGTGTGGTCAAGCAGCTGTCGTTAATGAAGAAGGTTGCCGTAAATGCTATGCCTGTGCCTACAGTGAATGTTGAGGTGCTAACGGATTTTGCTTAGATACGGGTAGAAGCACAACTTCTACCCGTTTTAATTCCTGGTCTGAATAACTCATAATTCTTTTTGTTTCCAATCCACCAGAGACGAGGTCCATCCATGAAAGCACAAATTGCTCTGATTACGATCATTACTGAGGATATCCAAAACCTGCTGAGATTTTACTGTGAAGGGCTTGGATTTAGTATAAAAACGAATTTGGACAAATATGTCGAGCTCAAACAAGAAGGTGTTCGCTTCGCGATCTGTGAACGTTCGGTCATGTATGAAGCAACTGATCACCCAAGCTTTTTAGAAACGAAAAGAGGTCAATCTTTCGAACTTGCATTTCCCCTCAACACCCCTGGAGAAGTAGATACTGCATATGAAGACATTGTGAGAAAAGGGGCAGTACCAATCCAAGCACCAACGACAATGCCTTGGGGACAGCGCACAGCTTTCTTTGCAGATCCTGACGGAAACATTCACGAGCTATTTGCAGATCTACCCAAAAACGAGACGAAGTAGCGTTCGCTGATCGGTCTATCCGCAATCTCCATTCACCTGTCAATCTCAGGGACCTTCACTCTCGCTTTTCATACCCACAAGCTGATCCTTTGCCTGGGGGTATAATAATATTTCATCATTTCACCAACACTTTTCCTCGATAGATATCAAGCTCCCAGCAGGAGGTGATCTACGCAACGCTGGCAATCTACCCTGTCCATATTATTTATTGCTCAGATGATGACAGCGGTTGGTTTTTCAAGCATCTTTCCATTTTTGCCGCTGTACGTTGGCTCCCTTGGGAGCAGTACCGGTTTGAGTGTCGAATTACTGGCGGGGTTGGTTTATTCTGCACAAGCATTCAGCATGATGATTGCCTCCCCTATTTGGGGTGCGCTCGCAGACCGCTTTGGCCGGAAGATCATGGTTGAGCGTTCTATGTTCGGGGGAGCTGTGTTGCTATTCCTTATGGCGTTTGTTCAAAGTGCAGAGCAGCTCGTTATGCTGCGTGCTGTACAAGGATTAGTCACCGGGACTATGGCAGCAAGCAGCGCACTGATAGCTGCGAGCATCCCCCGTCGCAAGATCGGCTTTGCGATGGGCATGTTGCAAGTAGCAATTGGCTTGGGTATCGCTGTAGGCCCCTTGATTGGTGGGGCAGTGGCAGATTTCTATGGCTACCAGGCATCATTTATCATCACCTCAGGGTTGATGGTGCTCTCAGGCACGTTGGTATTAATTGGCGTGAGGGAGGACTTTAATCCACCTGATCGAGCTGCCGGGATACGTTCCTCAATGCTAACTGATTGGAAAAAGGTTTTGGGGACGCAGGGCATCCCTACAACATTTGGAATGCGATTTTTAAGCCAGGTCGGGCGAATGATGGTTAATCCTATCTTACCGCTTTTCTTATTGAGTATCATGCCTGGGAATCAGCGGCTTAATACGTTCAACGGACTGGTGATTGGGGCTGGCTCTGCAGCGACAACTTTGAGCGCTGTTTTCCTAGGACGCCTGGGAGATCGGGTCGGTCATCGCAAGGTTCTAATACCCAGCGCTATCGCTGCCGGTGTTCTTTATGCAAGCATGGCGCTGGTCATCACCGGCTGGCAGCTTCTCAGTTTACAAGTTCTGGTGGGGATTGCAATGGGCGGTATTATGCCGATCATCAGTGCTCTCCTGGCAAATTTTTCGATATCGGGAGAAGAAGGCGCGGTATATGGTCTTGATCATTCTATCAGCGCAGGGGGTCGTGCATTAGCACCGCTGCTCGGCGCGGTACTGGCTGCCCTATTTTCAACCCGGGCAACCTTTGTTGCTTGCGGGCTAATATTTTCCTTTTCAGCCCTGTTCGCAGTTGTTAAACTACCTAAACCTGAGCAGGCTAAGCTGGCCAATATTGCATAAATAACGAAATATTCAATCATATCCTTTTGATTAGTTTCCATGAACATAAGCATCCACCCTTAAGTAGAATCACTGTGGTAATCTTCATCATCACCTTCCAGCTAAGATGAAAAACGCGATTGAAATTAACCATCTACGACGAGTTTTTAGGGTAGCAATCGGTGTAATGCGCCGTTCCTTTAAAGAAGTCGTCGCAATCGATGATATTTCTTTCATGGTCAATGAAGGGGAACTGTTTGGGCTGCTTGGGCCAAATGGAGCGGGTAAAACTACGACAGTTAAAGTATTAGCGACCCTGTTGATTCCCACATCGGGAAGTGCTGCTGTTAGCGGTCATGACGTCGTCAAGCACGCTCAACAAGTCCGTAAAAAGATCGGGTTTATCTTTGGGGGTGAGCGCGGGTTGTACTGGCGCTTATCCGGAATTGATAATTTGCGCTATTTCGGTACCTTATATAACGTCCATCCAGATGTTTTAAAAACGCGCATTGAATATCTGCTTGATTTAGTGGGTTTAGCAGGGCGTGGAAACGAACGGGTAGAAGGTTATTCACGTGGTATGAAACAACGCTTACATGTGGCGCGCACGCTCCTGCATGACCCAGAGATTTTGTTCCTTGATGAACCAACTATTGGATTGGATCCGGTGGGAGCACGCGAATTTCGTCAGGTGATCCGTGATCTACAAGCTGAGAAAAAAACCATCTTACTAACAACTCACTATATGTTCGAAGCCGATGCCTTATGCCAAAGGGTTGCGGTAATCAACCAAGGCCGCATTGTCGCGTTAGATTCGCCAGAAGGTTTAAAACAGCATGTGCGCGATTTATCAGTCATTGAAGTTGAAATGTATGGAATTGGGAACGAACTGATCGATCGAATTCGTCAAGAACAGTTCGTTGATGCTATTGCGGTGGAAAATCGCGGCCAAAGACAAGTCCTTTTGGTTCAATCATTACGTGGTTCGGAGGCTGTACCAGATCTGATGGCTGCCTTGGATGGGTATAAAGTTGGGCGTGTACTTGTACGTGAACCAACGCTTGAAGATGCTTATGTCCGTCTAGTGGGAGGCGATGGATGATCACACAGGTTCGAAACTCCTGGCGGACAATATTTGCGGTTGCCGAGATGACCCTGCGCCAAAATGTGATGGATTTATTCATCATATTTACCGTAATCGTGCAGCCTTTGCTGATCGCGATCCTTGCGCTCGCCATGCTACAGGATAAAGGGGAAGAGTATATCCTGTTCATTGTTGTAGGGAGCGGCATGACCGGTATTTGGAGCAGTTTGCTGTTTATCTCTGGGAACAGTATTAACGTAGAGCGTTGGTCTGGCACTCTAGAGAGCCTGGTTGGGATGCCAACTTCATTATCGGTCATCGTCTTTGGAAAAAACCTCGCTAATGTCGGCCAATCTCTACTATCAATGGTTGTTGCTTTTAGTTTAGCTGTGTTATTGTTTGATTATGATCTGACCTTCAGTCAACCGCTGCTTTTCATTTTCTCACTGCTCTTGACAGTCATTGCGTTCATCAGTTTTGGTTTGGTTATTGCGCCTGTCTTTGTGATGAATCCCAGTGTACAACGCTGGCAAAATGCGATGGAGTTCCCAATCTATATCCTGTGCGGATTTTTATTCCCGATCGCCATGCTGCCACAATGGACGACCCCGATCAGCTACCTGCTTACACCATATTGGGCCGCGCGCGCTTTGCATGGTACTTCCACTGGAAATGCTCCACTTGAGCAAACATTTTTCGCGTGGGGAATGATGGTTCTCTTTAGTGTGATTTACTTTTTTATTGCTTCGCAATTATTTAAGGTGATGTTGGTAAAAGCTCGTACGGATGCTACCTTGGACATGGAATAGCGTATGCAAACCGTTATTGTGAACCTGCGGTTGTTCTGGCAAAGTACACTTTTGTCCTATATTGCTTTATTCCATTGGCTCAGACCGATGACATACTTGGCATCGAAGATTGTCATGCCTCTCGCCCAGGTACTATTCTTTACATTGTTAGGCACTTTTGCTACAGGTCCAGACACAGCCAATTTCTATATCATTGGTAATGCAATGCAGATCGCCGCAGTCAGTGGAATATACGGGGTAACGATGAGCATCGGAGGAGATCGATGGAATGGGACACTGCCATATTTATTTGGTACACCAGCTAACCGGCTGGTATTGTTCGTGGGGCGCGCTTTTTTGCATATCATTGACGGGATGCTAGGGGTTGTGATTGCTTTTCTGTGGGGAGTTGTACTGCTGGGTCTTGATCTCTCGAATACAAATTTATTGGCATTATCGTTGACGATCTTGATCACCACCTTTAGTACGTCTGGACTGGGTCTATTGATGGGCTGCTTGAGTTTGATTACTTTAAATGTTATGTTTATCAACAACACTGTCTATTTCGCATTACTGCTTTTCTCTGGGGCTAACATCCCTGTTCAAATACTACCCGAAACGTTGCGCGCGGTCTCTTTTGTTCTACCACTTTCACGCGGTATTACTGCCGCAAGGAGGCTCATCATCGGCGCTGAATTTCGCGAGGTTGCTCCCCTACTCGCTGGTGAGTTTATCGTGGGCACGGCTTATGTTGTCCTGGGATTCTTTCTGTTTCGCTGGTTTGAAATCCAAGCCAAGCGCCGTGGTTCATTGGAAACGGTATAATTTAAATAATCTGTATATTTAAGGTGTTCTATGCCAAAACGATTGGTAATTGTTGCAGGAAACATTGGGGCTGGAAAAACATCGCTCACTGAGCGGATTGGTGGGCGCCTTGGCTGGGAATCTGCTTACGAATCTGTAGTCGATAACCCCTACCTTCCTGATTTCTATGCCGACATGCATGCTTGGTCCTTCCATCTGCAGATCTATTTCCTTGGGCATCGCGCAGAACAATACCTTGAAGTTGCCAACAATTCACAATCCGTAATATTGGATCGTAGCATCTATGAGGACGCCTACATATTCGCTCGGGCTCTCAACCATTTGGGCAATATCTCAGAACGTGATTATCTGGCTTATGGGCGAGTCTTCGATTTGGTAGTAAAAAGTCTGCCAGCCCCGGATTTGCTCATCTACCTAGAAGCACCTGTTCCAGTTCTCATGGAGCGTATCCGCCGCCGAGGGCGTGATATTGAGACGGGCATTACTGGTGATTATCTGGAATTGCTCGAGTCTTTCTATGAAGATTGGATGCGTGTATTTGATGTCTGTCCAGTACTAACGATTCGTACTGATAACTTGGATTACGTCCATAAACCGCAGCATCTTGATATTGTCGTCCAGCGCATACAGGATAAACTGGAAGGACGTGAGGTCGTCGTTTTCCCACCTGACACGTAAACAGTATCTACTACATCTAACTGCTGCATTTTCTCGTGATGGTAAATCCATCAGAAGGAAATTCGTTTATGCGCACAACTGAAAACGACCCGCACAACTTGTGCGGGTCATCAAGCATTTTGGTTTTGCTGTAATTACTGCATGAAGTTTTGGACGATCGTCCCAAAGATCAGTCCCAACAAGTAAAGTAAACCAAACCGCCGGTTGTGAACGAACGCGCCTGCGACAAAGTAATTTGGCCATACATCCGGGTAGCCTTCCGGTTTCTCTTCGGGTTTCGGTTCTCGGAACATCGGTAGTATGCGAAAGAACTCTGGCAAGGCGAGAAAAACTACGAGCAGAACAGGTGAGAAAAATCCGGTAACAACGAGATAGATTACTGAAAGATACTGCAGTATCAACATACCTATTACGGTGGCGCGGGAGAGCTTTTCACCGAGCAAGACTGGTAGCGTATGGATACCCTTGGCTTTATCCATGTCAATTTTGTCGATATGCTTGCCGAAGATCACGCCGGTAACACCAAGCGCATATGGAAGACTAGCGATGACGACATTCCAATCCCACGAACCAGTGATCACGTAGAAACCACCGCCTATCATGAGTGGACCCCAAACGAGTAGCACCGCTAGCTCACCTAAGGCGATGTATTTCAAAGGCCAGGTGTAGAAAAGCACAAAAAACACGCCCACCCCCATCAGAAGCAGTGTGTAGCCACCTCGCTGGTAAATTAATAACAGCCCTGCTGCAAGTGCAAATAGACCGCTGACAAGCGCGTACGTCAGAAGCTGTTTCTTGGTCATCAAGCCATGGACTAGAGGCTGTGGTCCATATTGGGCCCGGTAGTAGTTATCTTGATCTACGCCGCGTACATAATCGGTGTAATCATTGAGCAAGTTGTTCGTTGCGTGGGCAAAAATCAACCCAATTGTTACCAATAGCCATAACCAGAAGTTAAATAGACCTTGCTGGTATGCTAAGATACCCGCAATAGCAGCCGATATGAATGTCATGATCAATACCGCAGCTCTGGTAGAAATCAGCCATTTTGAGATTAGGTCCAGTTTTTTCCATTCTTCTTTGCTTACATCTGGAATAACTTGCAGAGCTTTACGCCACATTGAAACATTCATTTGTCTCTCCAAAATTTCCTGTTCTTTGCTTAACTCATTACACTCCGCAAAGTACTGCAGACGTGTTCTACTTGTTCTTCATCCATGATGCTGGAAAATGGTAGGGCTAGACTCCTGTGCCCCAAATCTTCTGTAACGGGAAAATCGCCCGGCTGATAATCAAAGCGCTCAACCATGTACGGTTGAAGATGAATGGGCAAGAAATAAGGTCTGGCCGGGATTCCATGCTCGCCCAATTTCTTTGCGATTTCATCTCGACGGTGATCGCCATGGAACCGGATTACATAGACGAACCAGCTCATCCGAGTCGTTGTGTTGACTACCCGTGGAGCTTGAATACCTGCGATATGCACCAATCTCTCTGTGTACCAATCTGCAACCTGCTGACGTTTAGCAAGCAGTTCCTCAATACGTGAGAGCTGGACTCGGCCTAATGCGGCGCTGAGTTCATCCAATCGATAGTTATATCCCAGGAGTGTGTGCTGCAGCCAAGTATCACCGGGTGCTCGGCCTTGATTTCGCAGCGCTCGGATAATTTCTGCTAACTGGTCATCATCGGTGATGACGATCGCACCTTCTCCGGTGGTAATTTGTTTGTTTGGATAGAATGCATAAATACCACAATCCCCAAGTGTCCCAGCTAATTTCCCCTCATATTCGGCTCCTAGGGCTTCACATGAATCTTCGATCACGCCCAACCCCCACTTCCTAGCAATCGAGTTGATCCCTTGCATATCCGCTGGTTGGCCAAACACATCGACAGGAAGGATTCCTTTGAGGCATGTGTTGCCTTCTGCACCTCTCCTCGGTAGCCATTGTTGAGCTTGCGAGCCGCCCTGCATAAGTGCATGGGCCGCCTCCATTAATTGTCCAACATCGATATTCCCGGTTTGTGGATCAACATCGACGAAAACTGGTACCGCCCGTTCAAATAGAAGCACATTAGCTGAGGCCACAAATGAAAATGGTGTTGTTATCACGACATCGCGCTGTTCAGCGCTGCTATCCCCTATACCCATACCGCGGACACAAAGGTGCAAACCTGCAGTTCCAGAATTTACCCCGATGGCATGACGAGCACCGGTGTATTCTGCGAAGGCATGCTCAAATTCCTGGATTTCTCTTCCCATGCTGAGACTCGTTGTTTCCATCACATTGGCAACCGCTTCACGCTCAGCGTCGGTAATATCGGGTGAGGACATCGGTATAGAGTATTTGAATTGTTTTTTGCTCAAGGCAGTTCCCTCAAAATATATTAGATATTTACTACAGGATCGTTTCGCCGAAGGCAAAGGAGGTAATTTGTCGAGGAGGTTATCCGGGCCAGATCGTCCCAGCTTTTACGATACTTTTCTCCGGCACATCTGTTTTTACGGTCGCACCATTTCCAACGAGTGATCCCGCTCCGATAGTTGTGTAGAGATTGATGGTCGCTCCCATCCCAATGAGTACTTCCATTCCAATTTCAACACCACCAGCCAAAATTGCACCTGGAGAGATGTTGACCACTTCATCAATCATGCAGTCATGCGAGACGAT
>JBFENN010000079.1:0-14511 GCA_041551115.1 Anaerolineales bacterium | reverse complement strand
CTGGACGAATGCCGCTAGCAGCTCACCCTTGGTGGTCATAATCTCCTCACCAATGATCACCCGCTGAGGATCGAGAGCGTCTGCCGCCCTTGCCCCCTCAATTCGGTTGTGATCGGTGATGACAACCCGGTCGATTCCTTTGCGGTGACATGTTTCGATCACCTGCTCTGGTGTGGCTAGACTATCTTTTGAGTAGATCGTGTGGCAGTGAAACTCGATCCGCGGCATCTACTTTGACCTCCGCTTGGATATACGGGACTTCAACTTGGATAGAGCAGCCAATTAGAAGATAATTATGACTCTCGGCGGTTCATCAGATAGGCAGCAGTTGCTATAGCTGCCGCCGCGATCGTTAAACCGACCAAAGTTTGCCGGACTGTCTTTGGCTCCATACCGGGCATAACAACGCTCCCATCACCATAGCTGGCAAAGTGCTGGCCCCAAC
This sequence comes from Anaerolineales bacterium, assembly GCA_041551115.1. Lineage (GTDB taxonomy): Bacteria > Chloroflexota > Anaerolineae > Anaerolineales > UBA4823 > DAOVXM01. Next base: position 14,066 of record JBFENN010000079.1, on the reverse strand, counting down.
GCGTCCCCAGAGCAGCTTCAACCCTTTTTCGTCCGACGAATGGGTACCAGTAGACATTGTGATAAAAGTTGCTGGCGAAGTAAGACCATGGAACTAGTGGGCTCTGCAGCAATGGTTTCTCTAGCGGTTTCAGCGGTCCGTGATAGATCAATTTCTGCCCGTAGCTTGCAATAGTGTCCTCTTGGACAAAGCCCCATGGTGGTTCCTGTTCGATATCATAGCCGGCAATCTCGATATCTCTCGGGTTGCCAACTCCCAGTCCCATCTCGTGAGCCCGCCGGATAAACCGGATTCCCATTGGATCGAAACCCTGCAATTTGGCAGAGACGGCGTCAATAGCAACCTGGTCGGAAGATGCTAACAAAATGTCCTTCTCATGCCAGTTCATCGCGCGTGGTCCGGGACCATCGCCAGCAAAAGTGCCGTCCATAACAGCGAAAATGCCAGGGTGGATATCTTGCTGAATGGTAAGCAGATCGACTAATGTGTCATGAATGACGGCATGCGTCCAGTGGCGTTCACGGTGCAGCAGACCACCGAATGCATTCTTCATTGCGCCGGTGATAGTCGTAAAGACATGCGTTTTTACTGTCGGCAAGTGGATGATATTCACGCCAACCAAGGCTTTCGGGATGAAGACGCCTTGGGGGTAGACTTTATCAAGTACCAAAAGCGGCTTCTTGGGGTGGTATTCCACCCATTCAAAATCTTGGTTGTATAGATATAAACACGGCACATCGTAAGCATCGGTGACAACCTTGTGTTTGTTGTTGCGCTCGCCGTCGGCAGTGTTCACAACAACGGTGTCATTATGGACTCCAACTAAGTCCTGGTAGCCTGCATTACGCAGAGCGCGGATAACTCCTTCGATCTGCCATGGTGTTGATGAGCAGGCGGGATACCATGTCTGCCACGAGATGTTAATTTTCATTCCAGTGAGTGTATTCTTGGGTAGGACAGTTTCGAAATTGACCAGCTTCATCAGCCTTTCGATGTCATCCAAGACGGTATCCGGGCTGGTCTTTAGGACTGCTACCTTTCCTTTTCCAGGGAATTCTGCCATAGATTAAACTCCTGAGCTCATAAGTTTACAGTAATATTATTGTATCTTATTCCCAAAACCCAGCAGGGTGTTATGTCCCAGGATTACGAATTTGATAACACCTGGCAACTCGCAGCGTTGATGGCCTATTGCTGGCAACCAGTTTACGAGAACGTGTGATAAATTTTTATAATGCTTGGGTATGTTTTAGAAGGTAATCAATCGATCGAGTGTGCTGCTCGGTCAGACACCATAATCTGAATATGCGGCGAGAGAATCGTTAAAACTAATCTCGTTGAGGTCCGCTTCCGAAAGTGGGAGCTCATCAATCTCGCTCGGGGAGATTCGCTGATCGAGAACCTCTGTGCCAATAGTGAAGTCGTAAATCCATTCATATGAGATTGATTTCACAATATCACACATCCCGAGTCCATTTTAAATAGAACATAATTTCTATTTTAAGCCTTGGTTGCCCGTTTGTCAAGATATAGATTCGATCTGTTATTCATGATTCGTCTTGCCTATAATGGTAATCCATCATAAAAAATAGATATACACAGTTATGCCATATGCCTGATTTATACTACAATTAGCCTATGCTATACAGGTTGTTCCTTTCTACTCCTAGACGGCAGGCTGTTACATACCTCCTTTCCGTTGCCGTAATTTATTTTGCATTGGCTCGCCCAACCGGATTCGCTCGTGATGTTGTCGTTAATGGTTCTTATGCATACTTGGCAGTGGAGACGCAAGGATTGCAGGTGATCAATGTTTTGGATCCAGAGCAGCCTTTGCAAACCGGATTTGTACCTGTACAGAATAGGGCCAATGCTTTGGACCAACAAGAGGATATCCTTTTCCTGGCAGATGGGCGCGCGGGTATCAAGATCTACGACACCATCATCCCATCAGAACCAAGACTACTCGCTGGCTATAACACACCAGGGACAGCACAGGATATCAAAGTAGTAGGAGCCACGATATACGTTGCGGATGGAGCCCAAGGATTACAGGTCCTGGGGTTTAACTCATCAGAGCAGGTTTCCATCCAGCCCCTGAACAGCTACCCAACCAATAATGATGTGGTCAGTGTCACTGCGGATCAGAACCGCGTTTTCATAGGAGAGGATAAAGGTCTCCTGACAATTTTTGATGCAACCAGCCCAGAAAAATTTAATGCGATTGGAACATACGAGGCTGGTGCCCGGATAAATGATATTTTGGCTCATGGGGATAGGGTATATCTAGCCGCTTCCCGGCGCGGCGTAATTATCTTAGATGTGACCAACCCCTCGGAAATAGTAGAACTATCTGTTCAAAAGACTGCAGGTGAACCGCAAGGTTTATGGTTAACCGGAACATTGCTATACGTAGCTGATGGAGCAGGCGGTCTTACAGTCATGGAATTCTCCACCCCCACACAATTTTCGGTTGTTGGCTCATTTACCAACGGAGGGGATGCGATGAATCTTTTTCATCGTGATAACCACATCTATTTGGCGAATGGGCATAGCGGTCTAGAGATAATTACCGCACAAACAACCATCGAAACCGAAATATTGGGGACTTCACGTAAGAATGTGAATATTGAAAACTCCAGCATCATAGGCAACCTGGCATTCCTTGCAGCTGGTGAACAAGGTCTAAGGATTTTGGATATCAGCGACCCAGGTGCACCAATCGAGATCAACCAAGTCGCCATTCCGGGCTACGCCGCCGATGTAGTAAATTCTGGACAGCTTGCTTTTGTGGCGGCGAAAAATCAAGGAATGCAAGTCGTAGATGTATCCAATCCAAGCGGGGCGATCAGCCCTGCCAATCAAAACAAGGTGGGCAATGATACATACGCACTGGCTGTCGCTGGGAGTTTTGCCTATTTGGCAGATGGTCAATCAGGTTTGCGAATTGTGGAGCAGTCAACTCCTGACCAATGGGTTGAGATCAGTGCAGTTGATACACCTGGTAACGCAGAAGACATCGTACTCCTAAACTCGAAGGCCTACATCGCAGATGCCTCAGGTGGGCTGCGAATCGTGGATATTGCGGATCCCAAAAACCCGCGTGAGATTGGCTATTATGACACTCCAGGAGATACAAAGGCTGTTGCCGTATCGCCGTTAACAACTAGCGCAGTCGATCCTTCTGGTCAGGCTCCAATTTATGCTTACCTCGCTGATGGAAGTCGCGGGCTGCGGATCCTGGATGTATCAAATCCTTCCAATCCCAATCTAGTCAGCAGTGAAGAAAGCCCTGGTTTTGTTGAGGACATCGTCGTAAGCGGTAAATACGCATATTTGGCAGCCCGTGAACAAGGTATGTTGGTATACGATATCAGTGATCCCACCAATCCATTGTTGTTTTCATTTGCGGATACACCGGGTCGTGCGTTGGGCGTCACCTTGAATGGTAGTACCGCGTATATCTCTGATTTCGAGCGCGGGCTGCGCGTGCTATTAATCAGCGATACAGGTAATCCAGTAGAGGTTGGATTTTACGATACACCTGACCAGGTCGTCGATGTCGCCCAAGCGGGTACGCAAGCATTCATATCTGATGGCAAGCTTGGACTATGGTCGTTATCATCTAGTGATCCAAGCGCTATTCGGGAGATCGGATTTACGCAAACTGACGGTACTGCAGAAAGAGTTACGCTTTCGGAAGGATATGTTTTTGTAGCCGATGGTAATGGTGGAGTGCCGATTATTGACATCAGCGACCCAATAACGATGAACCACACTGGAAAGATTACATCTGCAGCCGGGGCCCGGGATGTGTTTCTTGAAGGTTTTACTGCCTATATCGCAAATGGCGTGCAGGGTTTGCAGATTGCAGATATCAGCCAACCGTCCGCCCCACAATCAATCGGTTCCTTAAGCTTACCTGGTGATGCCCAAGGGATTTCTGTTAGAGGAACGTTTGCTTACCTGGCATCTGGATTCGCTGGTCTGCAGATAGTCAATGTTACCAATCTGCAGCAGCCGACACAAGCTGGAAACCTTGTGGAAATTCATGATGCGCGCGCAATTGCACTCGGCGGTGATTATGCCTATATCGCAGGTGGCGGTGCGGGTTTACAGATTGTAGATATCTCTCAGCCGTTTGTACCCAAACTGGTTGCAACCTTACCGACGGATAACATCGTCCAGGACATCGCATATGTCCAACCGTATGCCTTCTTAGCTGAAGGCCAAAGTGGAATCGAAATCGTTGACCTATCAATTCCGACAAAACCAAGCTCGATTGGTAGAGCTCAGGTTAGTGGCGACGCGCACGGGTTAGACGCCCTGGTTTTGATGGCACAAAATAGTGCTCCAGAAACCTACCGGATCTATGTTGCTGCTGGTGAGCAGAAGTTGGTGCTGTTAGCAGGGCATAAACAAATCAATATCGCACCCATCGGTACATATGAAACACCCGGTACCGCGACTTTCAATCAGATGCGCGATTATCTGATTGCACTTTTTTCGGGGACATCAAATGGACTTACTACTAAAGCTGCAAATTCTGCCCAACAAATCATCTTCGACTGGCTTGTTATCAGCCTGGGTGGTTTTTTCCTATGGTTGGTGTTTTTCGCACAATTTACTCTACCGGTTAGCACCTTTACTGAGCGGGCAGCATCGATTAACCGGTTGGGAGCGTTCTTGCGTGGGCGTCATGGCCCTGCCCTGCATGTCCTGACCGGCAAGGTGGTTGGCGGGTCTACGGAAGGTGATCGGAAAGGCCCCGGAGTAGTATTAATCGATTTGAGCAGTGCAGTAGTGTTTAGAAAACGTGTCTTGGGTTCATCAACGGGATTATTCACCTCTCTCTGGAAAAGAGTCAATAAATTGAAGGTACGGGCTTTGGAAAATACTGAAAATGATCAAGAACGGGGGATATCCGAAGCTGACCAGCGTGTTGCTGGCCCTGGATTAATCTTTACTGGTGAGCTCAGTGCTCATGGTAAACAATATAATGAGAGTGTCCAGGGGGTGGCAGATTTGCGGCCACAGATCCGCCGGATTGATGACATCCATGGCTATACTCTCGATGGTATTGAACTTGTAGCGAGTGTATATGCGATATTCACACTTGGTCAATCCCCAGAGGTACGCCAAGTTGTGTACACTGGTGAGCACACTCCTGAGAACTTACGTGTAATTCATACGAATGAAAAGATGCTGGTCGAGCCAGATAGTGGAAACCCCATCAGACGTGTTCAATTGGTTAAAACTCTAGCTGATGAGTTGGATGACCGTGATAAAAGTGAGATTCACCGCTACATCCATAGTGCAGAATATGCGTCACACCCTTATCCCGAAATTGGTAATCACAATCCAAGAACCACTACGCCGTTTGAATTTTCTCCTCAGCGAGTATTTGCTGCAGTTGTATCCGAAGCCCAGGACACACAAATGGGTGACAGAAGAGATTGGACCGAATTACCCGCAGCCGTAGCCGTAGAAATCTTCCGTGATCTTTTGGGGCGGCAAATCTATGATGACTTGTACAAACCAGCTGAACCGGACATATATCCGCTTCAAGATATGAAAACGAAATTCAGCAAACTCGTCCAGAACCAGGGAGTATTAGCCTACCAATACGTAGAGCGGATGGACGGATTGCAGATTGAATGTGGCCAGGAATGGAAGATTACAAAAATGCGCTTTACGGAAGTCCGTGATCTAAAACAGCCCAAAGTGCTGCGCGCGCGTGGGATAAAGGTGATTAATGCCGGTTTTGGGGAACTGATACCGGTAAACAAAGCTGTGTATCAACAACGTCTGGAAAACTGGCAGGTCCGTTGGGAACGTGATGAGACTTCAAACCGGCTCCAGTACGACGCATTAGCATTGCGGATCCGGGAGGAAGCCCGCATCCGGGGACAGCGTGATTTGGCAGATAGGCTAACTAAGATCTTGCGCACCGGTCCACAATCACAGGCTCTACTTGCCCAGCAAGTCTTCGAAGCCCTAGAGGCGGCTGCATCCAACCCCGCAACTCGCAGACTCCTGCCCCACACGACCATAGATATGTTAGATTCGATTGGATCATGGCTGATTTTGGATAACAAACCGGAGATAGACGATGATCTCGTTTGATCCAGATAATAACTGTCGGTTATTAGGTTGTGTGGAGTTTGCAGTAACGGTACCTACAGAAAAAATGAGGTCGACTGAATGAGCAAGAAATCCAAAACAAGCTGGCAGGTGAAAGCGCTGCTCGATAGCTTCTTCGTTGGGGGGAAGACCTGGGGAGTACTGCGCCTGATTATGGTGAGCATAGTGACCATTGTCTTTGCGGCTTCCAGTTGGTGGTTCTATACAGGGAAATGGACTGTGTCACCGCGGCTGCTGTCATTGAATGGTCTAAGATTCTGGGTGATGCCCATTGCAGCTCTGATTGGTGCTTTGTTAGTTGCGGCTACATTTGTGAAGGATGTCTACGAAGTTCCACAGCTGCGACATGCAGTCCGCTACTTACAGGCGGCAGCCTTCGCTATCTTCCAACCGCGCTTGTCCATCAAGGATGGGAAAGAGATAGCTGAGGACACTGCATTCAATTTACTGCAATCAATTGGTGGACCAGGATATGTAGATGTCAATCCTGGAAGTGTCGTGCTGCTAGAGAGATTGAACGCACCATCTAATGTATATGGTGAGGGAGAACATTATGTGACTCGGCAGGAGCGGATTAAGCAGATTGCCTCGCTCGATGACCAGCATGGCCGGATCGAAAAAGTTCCTGCGACCACAAAGGATGGTATTCCAGTCATTGTTCGCGCAGTGCAGTACCGCTACCGGTTGCGTACCGGCAGACAATTAGGTGATTATACGGTCCGTGTTCCAGAAAAACCGTATCCATTTTCAATCCAAGCTATGCGCAGTTTAACTTATAATTTGACAGTAGCGAAAGAAGGGCAAACATCTTGGCATGTCTCTATCCGCAGCATAATCAGTGCGGCGATCACTGATTTTATTCACAAACATAATATTGATCACTTAACTGCTCCTGTGAACGATGTTGTTAAAGATCCGCGCGCTGAAATAAAGGCATTGTTATTTTCGCGGATCACCCGTGAGCAGCTGCGCAAGATTGGTGCGGAGCTGTTGTGGGTGGATATTGGGCATTTTGATATCGCGATCGAAGCTGTCGATATCCAACGCATAAGCACCTGGCAGGCAAGTTGGGAAGGGAAAGCCAACATCGAACGGGCTTATGGCGAAGCACAACGTGCCGCATATGAAGAAATTGGTCGAGCAGAAGCGCAGGCTGAGATATTGATGAGTATTCTCCACTCGTTGAGCGAGGCAGTACTAACCCGGGATGCGTCAAATGAACTGCGTTCAGATATACTCAACCGGACTGCAGAATTCGTAGCTAGTGTTTCGGAAAAGAATAGAGGCCCTTTGAACGATCTACTTGAATCATCTTGATAGCTTTAGTACAGAATAAGCAGATGGTTAGCGATCAAAGCGATTTCAGGAAAATGGATGGGATTTTAGTTCCGATTATTGAGCAATGATTGGAGCGATATAATTCTGTAAACCTACTGTCTAGGTTACCAATATGGAGTTGATGAGCAACAACATTCAAAATCCTGAAGCCCCCGTATTAGTTATTGGTGGTGCTGGGGTTGATATAGTAGGTCGCCTAGATGGTGAACTCTTGCCAGGAAGCTCTACGCCTGCCAATATACGGACATCTTTTGGGGGAGTTGCCCGGAATGTAGCTGAGAACTTGGCGCGTCTTGGACATGCTGTCGACTTTATCAGTATTGTGGGCAGGGATGAAGAAGGCGAGCAGCTGATCGATGGTTTAAGAAAAGCTGGTGTTAATGTCCGGGGAGTCGATCGAACTCGAGAGTATTCCACTGGAGCGTATATTGGAATTGTGAATGCCGAGGGAGGGTTGGAGTATGCGCTGGATGATATGCGAGCGATCCAAGCCCTTTCACCAAAGATGATCCGAGAACGCGAAGAATACTTTACGGAAGCCGGTCTTCTTTTCATAGATGCAAATATTCCTGTCAAAACTTTGCGAACAATCATGTCCCTAGCACAAAAGAACCACCTACGTGTTTGTGCTGATCCAACTGCCGTTGCGTTAGCAAATCGGCTTCAGCCGTTTCTAGATCGTCTATTCCTATTCACCCCCAACAGCACGGAAGCGGCATTATTTTGTCACCCCAATTATGATTCGATTACCGATCGCTTCCACGCACAGGAAGCTGCTAAGCACCTGGTAAGCCATGGGGTTGAACTGGTGATAGTCACGCTTGCAGAATTAGGTCTATGCTATGCAACGACTGAAACAAGTGGTTATATCCCCGCGCTGAACACCCATATAGTTGATCCGACTGGCGCAGGGGATGCGTTGTCTGCGGCTGTAATTTTTGCTTTGCTAAATGAGATTCCGCTAGATGAGGCAGTCCGTTTAGGTGTTTCGGCGGCTTCCCTGACGTTAGGCTGTCCCGGAGCGGTGGTCCCCGATCTATCGCTCGATATGCTCTATGACCAATTGGTGATCTAAATGAAGTCATTTCCTGATTACTTTCAAGTAAGCGCAGAGGTACAGGCTGCGTTGTTGGAAAAGCGGCCTATCGTGGCATTGGAAACAACGGTTTTAACCCATGGGCTGCCGTACCCCAACAACCAGGAGTTAGCGATCGATATGGAGCAGGCTGTACTACAGGCAGGTGCTCTTCCAACAACGATTGGAGTTCTCGATGGCATAGTCTACGTAGGTCTAGATCAAAACCAGATCGAACGTTTGGCGAAACCAGGTGATAAGGAAAAAATCAGCCTGCGTGATTTTGGAAGTGTTGTTTCCCAAAAGAACAGTGGAGGAACCACGGTTGCTGGAACAATGTTCGCCGCCCACCAGGTTGGTATACAATTTTTTGCAACTGGAGGGATCGGTGGGGTTCATAGGAGCGTTGATCCTGATAGTATGGCAGTGGACATTTCGGCAGACTTGCCGGCGTTGCCGCGATACCAAGTTGCTGTAGTTTGTGCTGGGGCTAAAGCAATTCTAGATTTACCTGCCACACTAGAATACTTAGAGACCATAGCTGTTCCAGTTATTGGTTATGAGACGAGTGAATTTCCGGCATTCTACTCGCGATCAAGTGGCTTGAACCTTAACCATCGTGTAGATACACCTGGTGAAGCTGCTGCACTTGTCCGGACCCATTGGTCGGTTGGTTTAGCATGTGCGGTTTTGATTTGTGCTCCTGTACCAAAGGAAGTGGCTCTGGATAGGGGCGAAATCGATCAAATCATCCAGCAGGCAATCCAAGAATCGGTCGACGAGGGCATCACCGGATCTGCGGTTACGCCCTACTTGTTGGAGCGAGTGAATACCCTATCAAGCGGTATTTCCTTACAAGCGAATCTCAAGCTGTTGCTGAACAACGCTCAAATCGCAGCACAAATTGCTTGTGCATTCTAAACATCCATTTCTAAAATTACAACTGCTGCGGCTGAAAACCATAATTAGCTAAGATCGGAACCAGTCATTATATTGCTGCCCTAGTTCTATGACGATCCGTATCGCTATGGAAAGATTATCGCGGGGTGGGGGTTCGTGTCTGGGTGGGTTGCGGAGTAATGCTTGGTGTCACGGGAGTTCGTGTGAGAGTTGGGTACGGCGTTGGACTCAATGTGTAGGTCGGGCTTAGATATGGTGTCCGGGTTAATGTTACAGTTGGTGACAAAGTGGGAGTATTTGTCGGACGCAGCGTGCGCGTTGGTGTGAGCGTGGGTGATGGCCAGCGAGTCTTTGTAGGAGTAGTTGTGCGTGTAGCCGTATTTGTCAGTGTCGGGGTAAAGCTTGGCGCGGGAGTCGGTGGATCCCCAAACACGATGAAATCACCCGAAGTCTTCCATTGTAGACCAACGAACAGGACAACTCGATAAACGGCAGGAAGCCACTCTTCCGGAGGGGGCGCCCAATCAGTGTAACCTAATCCACCAGTCTCACCATCCCAAGGTATTGTCTCAAAGTGCACTAATTCGTCTTCTCGGTACCAGAGTGCAGTCCACTGCGACCCTTGCAGCATGCTGTCATAACTGAAGATAGCATACATGTGGGAAATTGGATTCTCGAACTCTGTTCCTGGGCGGAGGGGCCGGTAGAGGGCATCAAGACCATCAGTAAACGTCAAGGTGCTGAAGGTGGCATTCGGGTTTGGCGTGACGCTGCTCTCGAAGCGCTCTTCAATCGATTGCGGTATGAAGGGAGTAGGAGTGATGGTTGGTGTGTCTGTTATGGATGGGGTCTTTGTGATTGTTGGTGATAATGTTATCGTAGGAGTTAGGCTGATCGTAGGGGTTAACGTGATGGTTGGTGTAATTGTGAATGTAGCTGTAGCAGGAAAGTAGCTGTAAATCAGAGGTTCTGCTTGGGTATTCAGCATGATGGCGATTATGATGCATATTACTGCATAGAAGAGCATTCGCCAGCCGCGCACCATGCGTTCGCGACGCATTCGAAAAAATGGTAAACTGTGCGCAGATCGGATGGCATTGATCCCACGCCATACGAGCAGTATGACGACCAGAATAAGGATGACTAATGCCGCTTGAATACCAGTATGAATATCTAGTTGCATTACTTAATGCGGTTCCTCGCTGATAACAGGATTTGTCAGCTCGCCGATGCCCTCGATGCTGACCATGACAGTATCTCCAGGCGAGAGTGGACTGACACCAGCTGGCGTACCCGTGAAGAGCAGATCACCGGGTTCAAGGGTCATCACTGAAGAGGCAAAGGTTATTAACTGGCGAACACTGAACACCATATCCCTGGTTGAAGCCATCTGCCGCATTTCTCCGTTGACGTGGCAAGAAACCAGTGCGTCAGCTGGATCGAACTCCGTCTCAACCCATGGTCCTACTGGACAAAATGTATCGAAACCCTTACCACGAGTCCATTGACCATCACGCATCTGTAGATCTCGGGCAGTCACATCGTTGCCAATGGTGTAGCCGAGAATGTAATCGAAAGCTTCGTCGGTCTGAATCCAACGACCGCGTTTTTGTATGACAACTACGAGCTCGGCTTCATGATCGACCCTTTGCGATTGGGGAGGAAGGATAATATTTTCTCCCGGTCCAATCACCGCTGATGGTGGTTTTAGGAACAAAAGGGGTACTTTGGGTACTTCCGCATCGTGCTCCTCAGCATGCGCAACGTAATTACGCCCCACACAAATGATCTTGCTCGGGACAATTGGGGGGAGTAGTTGAACATCTTCAATGGGTATTTCCGCAACCTGGCGGCGATATTCAGTAAAGGGCGAGCCTTCTATCGAGCCAACTTTACCTTCGTAAACCCAGCCGAACTCCACATTGCCGGTTGCGGCTTTGTAGCGGACTATTTGCATGTCAATATTCTCCTGAGATATTATTAGAGGGGTTGTTGAATGCGTTCCGATAGTCTAGTGATTGATTGTTCAGTACCAGCGAATCGTTCGGAAAACCGCCAACGCAAGACTTGTGCTAGTACGTAGACGACCGCTTCAATAGATACAATCCCGATTCCTAAAGAAGGATGAGCCATAGCTGCCAAGACGATATCGGCGGAGCGCGCCGACGCGAGAGAGGAGGCCCCGACAATTGCTGCAGTAGGGATGCCGCGTGATTGGGCAATTTCCAGAGCGCGGGCAATGTAGGGTGACTGACCAACGACCTCCAGTGCGAGGAGCAGATCATTGCTGGTTGCAGTATTCACCGTTCGTGCCAGATCGGCGATACCCGAACGAGCGATATAGACCTGGACTCCACCTTGTTCCAAGTAATGAACCAGGCTGTACGCCGTCGGTTGTGCGGGACCTTCAGCAAGGACGACAATCCGCCGTACTTGTCCCATAAGCTCGACAAGTTGTGCAAGGGCATCTGTGTCAAGCGTGATGCGTGTCTGTTCCAGTGCCTCTGCAAGTTCGTACATAGCCCGAGCTGCGATTCCTGGGGCGGTATCTGGATCCTCAGCCTCTTTCGGACGAATTAGCAGGTCTGCTTTCACCCGTACCCGGATTTCGCGCTGGAGCTCTGGGAAACCTGAGTAGCCTAAAAACTGTGAAAAGCGTACAACTGTGGCAGCATCTAGGTCCAGAGTGTGGGCTAATTCACTAGCAGTCATAAATGCCGCCTCGACATAGGAATCAAGCAGGAAATCGGCTAATTTGGCGAAACTTTTTGACATACCGGAACGTTCTTGGCGGATCCTATCTTCGTACAACATAAGCGCCTCCGAAGTTTTCTAAAATAATTTCTTTGACAGGCAAGAGCGGCAAAACCATAACCCTGTAAATCGCTAAATTTTTTGCATGAAAAGTAAATTATGTCATTATGCAAGTCATTATGCTAATTGTAAGTGTTGTTGCAAAAAATATCAATACCTGTCTTGGTCCTTACCGAAAGACTTTTCGTAATCAGATTGTATGGCTGTCCCAGCTGTGCAGTATGTCTGTTTTCCATCAGTGTGAACCGAGGGTTATATCGTATTCACTGGTATGATTAGTATTTAAAGTCACTTGCTATCGTTTTTATCCTAGGTTGTTGGAGATCCATGTGGTAAATGTAGGACATCCAGTCCAGATATTCATCAACAAGGAGCTGCTGGCAACAGCAGCGGTAGCCTTATTTGTGGGATATGCCCAGAAGCACATTGCTGAGACCGGACGTTTTACCTGCGTGCTGGCCGGTGGCACAACTCCTCGCAGTGTGTATGAATTGCTGGGAAAGTCGGCAAATGGGAACCAAGTCGATTGGCAGCATACCTACCTCTTTTGGGGGGATGAACGTGCTGTTCGACCTGATCATCAAGACAGCAACTATCATATGGTTGAGAGATCACTGCTTAACCATGTTTCAATACCAGCAGAGAACATATTTCGGATGCGCGGGGAGATCGATCCGATGGAAGCTGCGCGGCAGTATGAGTCCAAGATCCTGCAGTTCTACTCGCGAATGATTTCGTCGAGCATTGCTGATAATCTACAGGAGAAAACACCTATCTTTGATCTTGTACTGCTGGGGATCGGTACTGATGGGCATACGGCATCGTTGTTCCCGGGTTCAGCGGCACTACGAGAGCAAGAGCGGTTAGTGGTCGCTGTCAATCACAACCAACCCCCGCCGCCATTGGTCGACAGGCTAACCATGACCTATCGTTTACTTAACCATGCAAAACAGATTGTTTTTTTAGTTAGTGGAACAGGGAAAGCCAATGTGTTGTCACAGATCTTAGGGGATGAACCAAATTTAGATTTACCAGCCGCGCGTATAAGACCGGCAAAGGGCAACCTTTTGTGGTTATTGGATTCTGATGCGGCGGTAGGTTTATATGCCTGAAACTTCATTACTCCAAACATGATCAATGAGATTGGAAGAGGGCTATCTCAATTGAGTGAGATTGACATACTTACTCGTTATTGATGTCCTTCTGGTAGGACCAGCGGGGTACCATATACAGGATGCGAGATCACATTTACGGGCACGTTGTAAACTGAAGTAAGCGTTTGGGGAGTTAGAACTTCCTTCGGAGTTCCTTGGGCTTGGATGCGTCCCGCAACCAGAACTGCAACCTGGTCGGAATATAATGCTGCCAGGTTTAGGTCGTGCAGTACCATTAATACCGTCAGGTCTTTTTCTGTAGCTAACTGGCAAACAAGGTTCAACAAATTGGTCTGGTGTTCCAGGTCGAGATGGGTGGTAGGTTCATCCATGAGCATAATGGGTGTGTCCTGTGCCAACGCACGCGCCAGTAAGACCCGCTGCTGTTCTCCACCTGATAATTGACTGATCCTGCGATTGGCGAGGGAGGAGGTTTGGGTGTGATCCAACGCTAGCTGAACAAGGGCATGGTCTTTTTCACCTCCCTGGCCAAGCCAACCCAAATACGGCGTTCGCCCAAGGAGAACTGTGTCGTATACTGTGTACGCTCCTGGAAGTTCACGCGCTTGGGGGACCACAGCTAAATGCCGCGCACGTTTGTTGCTATTCAACGTAGCAATATCAATCGTGTCAACATGGAT
>JBFENN010000078.1:0-14567 GCA_041551115.1 Anaerolineales bacterium | reverse complement strand
TATCAGCCATCTCCAAAGAGGATGGTCAACTGATTGATATCGTTCCTCAAACGGGAATGTTCGCCTACCCAGCATCATCACCAATTTGGACTACCTCCAGCGGTGAAGAGGCACATGAAGTAGCTTACCTGCAAGCGATATTCCCTTTGCAGAGTGATAATAGCCGTTACCGGCTCACCGTCATGGATCGGGATGCCTCCAACCCCCTGGTTTTATTTCCTGTCCAGGGTGAACCTGGTATAGATCCTCAGCATGTTTTCTGGTCACCAAACGCAATTGGTGAATCGAATGATTTCTACATCGCGTTAATCCATCAAGGGAATATCTGGATAATCGACAACACAAACCAATCTGCCCCAGCACAGATTACGGGTGATGGGTTAATTTCTCGACTGGATTGGCAGTTACCCAGTTCTTGATTTAGATCGCGACATTGTGACGCAGCCCGGTTCAAGAATTTAGCTTTGTCTTAGCATACTTGATTTTACAAATCCAGATAAATCGTTTTGCAGATTTTAGGTTGATGTATATTGAGTTGAGGAGAATTTAATGAGAATACTAATAACTGGTGCGGCAGGGTTCATCGGGTCTCATTTAAGTACCCGTTTAGTTAAGGATGGTCATGAAGTTGTCGGTATGGATAACTTTGTAACGGGAAACCCAGAAAATTTAGCTCACCTCTCCGGTAATCCTAAGTTCTCATTCATCCGGCACGATGTATCTGACTTTATTTTCGTGCCTGGGAAAGTCGAGGCTGTTCTCCATTTTGCTTCCCCAGCAAGTCCCAATCCCGCCTCACCTTATGGTTATGTTAACCTGCCAATCCAGACGATGAAGGCTGGTGCGTTGGGTACACATAATGGTCTTGGAGTAGCGAGGGCACACATGGCAAAATTCCTGCTCGCTTCGACGAGTGAAATCTACGGAGACCCCCTCGAGCATCCCCAAGTCGAGACGTATTGGGGGCACGTTGATCCAATCGGGCTTCGTTCGGTCTATGATGAAGCCAAAAGATTTGCAGAGGCATTAACCATGGCATATCATCGCTTCCACCATATCGATACACGAATAGTGCGGATTTTTAATACATATGGTCCGCGGATGCATATCGATGACGGCAGGGTTGTTCCGAACTTTATCCAACAGGCTTTGCGAGGCGAACCCTTGACAATCTATGGTGATGGAACCCAAACACGCAGCTTTTGTTATGTTGATGATCTCGTTGAAGGCGTAGTCCGATTGCTGCATTCTGACGAGAATTCACCAGTCAACATTGGGAATCCTGAAGAGACAACGATTCTTGAATTTGCACAGAAGATAAATGAACATGTTGGGAACAACGCCGGAGTTGTGCATAAACTGGAGTCAAGAGGTGAAGGAGATCCGCAGCGAAGACGACCGGATATATCAAGAGCTCAAAATATCTTAAATTGGCAACCTAAAGCAACCATTGAATACGGACTGGATCAGACCATCCCGTATTTTAAAACGAAAATAGGGCTGGGATGACGGTAATGCTGAACAATCCACGTGAGAGGGCACGTTTCTTACGGTTTGCTGTAGTTGGGGCGTTTGGTGCCGTTATAGATTTTGGAACATTCAATTTGTTGAATGGATTATTTGGTGTGCCCGCAGTATGGGCAAGTGTATTATCCTTTACAGCAGCAGTTGTAAGCAACTTTACCTGGAACCGGTATTGGACATACCCTGACTCACGATCGAAGCGGATTTCCCGCCAATTGGTTGAGTTCTCGATCATAAGTCTGATTGGCCTTGCTATTCGAACACCATTATTCGCGGTCATGGATAGGCTGCTAAATAACCTGTTCACTTCATTCGATGTTAGTGTGTTGGGTTTGGGAGCAGATTTCCTCAGCCATAACCTTGCTTTGGCCACTGCCGTCATCGTAGTGATGTTTTGGAATTTCTTTGTTAATCGGTATTGGACTTATAATGATGTGAAGTAATATGTTATCTGTTCAATCCAAGGATTAGTCTCAAGTAATTGCACAGTGGTGAGTAGGTTATGGGGACTACATCAAATGCAATTTTGATTTATGTAACCCAAGGTGATGTTGAAGCCGTATTAATTTACCCCTTTATCTACAATATTCTGGGTGAATGGATCGGATGGGTTACTTCTGATAGAGATGTTTATTCTGTTCATGGGCATTACGTCGGTTGGCTAAATGATGATCCTCGCATCTTGCGCAGGAACTCAGCAGACATTATCAAACCTCGTCGAGATCCACCACCCGAACCTGAAGAAATCATGATACCAGCTACTTTTCCATTGGCACCTATGCTGCCTGAACTGCCAATAGGATGGTTTGATGTTCTTGAGGAAGCACCCGAATTGCTACCTCCCGTCGATTATGGTGACTTGCGGGATGATATGGATTAAATGTTTACAGATATTATCCCAACATAACATCTTATGCATATATTCATCACTCTATAAATTCAGTACTTAGGTGTTCGCACAGGTACCGAACTAATGTCTAGTTTATATGATCTAGCATTTAATATCCATTCTGAAAAGAACAAAGTTTAAATTGCCATCAAATGACACAATTGGGAATTGAATTGCCTTACAGATGCTGTAATCTACGCAGGATCGCTCAACAGGAGGAACGATTTCTTGGAAAATAACGAAAACATCAATCCTCCTGCGAAAAACGATGATGGATCTGGTGTTCGTTCATTAAAGGACCTGCTCAACATCATTTCTGGGAAGGATTTCATTACTCCCGAACAACGTGAAGATGCAGGTATTGCTGAATCGATACCGTTTCCTTTCCTTGCGTTAGTCGGTCAGAATGACATGAAATTGGCGTTGATACTTGCGCTGATTAATCCTGCTGTAGGGGGAGTACTACTCATTGGCCCACGCGGTACGGGGAAGACAACTGCGGTTCGTAGTTTGATTGACTTACTCCCCAGTGTACCGCGCAGCCTTTGTTACTATGGTTGTTTGCCTGAAGATATTGAGAATGGGGGCATAGATGCTGTCTGTCCCGATTGTGCCAGGAAATTTGCTCAGGGAGAACCATTAGCTAAACTGGATCGAGGGCGGTTAGTTGAACTCCCATTGAATGCTGAGTTGGAAGATGTTGTGGGGGGCATAGACGAACGAGCAATTGTACATGACCGTATGCGTGTACGTAGAGGGTTGTTATCCCAATCAGACAGGAATATTTTGTATGTAGATGAAGTCAATTTGCTGTCAGATGATGTGGTCAATGCTCTGCTGGATGCATCCTCTCAAGGAAGTTATACTGTTCGTCGTGGTCCGATTTCAGCGACATATTGGTCGAGATTTGTTTTAATCGGATCGATGAATCCTGAGGAGGGCAAGCTGCGTCCACAAATTCTGGATCGGTTTGGTCTGCGTGTCATCGTCCGTGGTCTTGAGGATATAGGCTTACGGCTCGAAGCTTACAACCGAGTCCATGCTTATCTTGAGAACCGCCGTCTAAGTGTCCAGCAATTTGCCATCGAGACAGATATTGCTAGAGAAGAGATTCAATTAGCACGTGATCTTCTCCCTCGGATAGTACTTCCGAGCTCTATAGCCAAAAAGGGATTAGCCATCATTAATGACCTGGGGGTTGACTCTTTGAGGGCAGAAATTACACTCTTTGAAGCCGCACGTGCTCATGCGGCAGCGGATGCGCGCGGAGAGGTCACAGTAGTGGATCTTGAGACTGTAGCGTTCATGGCATTGAGATTGCGACGATCCCGTTACATAGAAGAGTTTTTCGCTGAACGAATATCTGAAGACAATGAAATTACAAAAATATTGGATCAAACAATTTCAGAAGAATATCACGGGGATGGAGAGGAGATCACATGACAGATGATGTTAGTGAAACAAAGCAAAACGATGAGCTAATAGAATACATTAATGCTGGCTGGAAGTTGCACACCGAAGGAAATGATTTAGATGCAGAGCGGCAGTTCAATAAAGCATTAGCCTTAGATCAAGAGTCAGTTGAAGCCCATTATGGGCTCGGCATTGTGATGAAAAGTCAAGGTAATATCGAAGCAATGGTAACCAATTTTGAGATAGTCATTCAACTGGTTGCCGAGATTGTGGAGGACCGGGCAAAAGCAGAAATGTTGCGCAGGTTAGCGATGGGTCATATCAACCAGGTAAATAACGGAGATTGGGGTTTGGAAGGTGAGATTTGGAAACACGGCAACTAAGATATGCAAGCAGTCATCGAGCAAGACTTGAGCGGGTGATTTCAGGTGAAACCCCAGATCGTGTACCAATTTCTTTATGGAGGCATTTTCCGGTAGATGATCAATCGCCAGGTAATCTTGCTTCAGCAACCTTAGACTTCCAGAAATCCTTTGATTTTGATTTCGTAAAGGTCACACCTGCTTCATCTTTCTGCCTAAAGGATTGGGGTGTTCAGGATGAGTGGAGGGGTGCTACTGAAGGTACGCGCGATTACGTATCTCGCGTAATCCAATACCCTGAAGATTGGCATACCTTGCCAGTACTTGATCCATATTCTGGAAACCTTGCTGCTCAGATTGAGTGCCTAAGAATGATTACCTCAGAACTGGGTGCAGAAGTTCCGGTCATCCAGACAATTTTCAATCCTCTTTCTCAGGCAAAAAACCTTGTGGGGGGAGAGAAGCTGCTCCACCATATGCGCAGTAATCCGCAAGCCCTTGCTGCTGGATTGAAAACCATTGCTAAAAGTACCCAAAGATTTATGGATGTAGCCAGGGAAACTGGGATTGCAGGCTTCTTTTATGCTGTTCAGCATGCACAATTGCATCTATTATCGCCTGAAGAATATCTCGAGTTCGGCCGGATCTACGATTGGGAGTTGTTGTCAAGCGCGGATGATATGTGGTTAAATGTTCTTCACCTGCACGGTAGCAATATCATGTTCAAAGATGTCATAGATTATCCAGTCTCGGTTATCAATTGGCATGATAGGGATACAGCTCCAACCTTAACAGATGGTCTTGTAGAGTTTCGGAGCGTGGTCTGTGGTGGTTTACGCCGAGAGCATACTATGGTGCTCGGTTCACCAACAGAGGTAACCGCAGAAGCATTGGATGCAATCGACTCCACAGGTGGGAAGAGATTTATCTTGGGTACTGGTTGTGTTGTTCCAATCACTGCTCCCCGAGCTAATTTACTTGCTGCCCGGCAAAGCGTCGAAATTACTTAATAAGTTTTCTAAAAAACTTCTTACTACAGTGCTTAGTTATGAAGAGCTTGCGTGTGATTTCTGGAATGGCGCGTGGTCAGCGGTTGCGGTCGGTGCCGGGTGATAAAACCAGACCAATAACTGATCGTGTAAAGGAAGCGCTGTTCAATATTATCGGTTCTGATATTGTCGGTGGATCATTATTAGACTTATTTGCTGGAACTGGAGCAGTCGGTATTGAAGCCCTTTCCAGAGGGGCAAAGTATGTTCGATTTGTTGATACTCAATCTCAAGCGATAAAAACGATTAAAACGAACTTGATCCAAACAAATCTATCTGAGAATGCCAGGGTTATACGCCAAGATGCATTTAACGTACTCGCATCCGTACCTGATTGTACATTCGATTACATATACGTCGCGCCACCTCAATACAAGGATTTATGGTCAAGATCCTTGCGATTGCTAGATCAGAATATGGATTGGTTAGATCGGGATGGGTGGGGGATAATACAAATTGATCCACTTGAATATCAAGAAATTAAGCTAGCAAACCTGGTGATGTTTGATCAGAGGCGGTATGGTAGCACCCAGCTCGTCTTTTATGAACGTACAGGCTGACATAAATTATCCCTGCCACAGAAGATAGTAGCAGGGATAAGCAATAAATCACACGATATGGATTAGACTCAACCGTTCAGATACGCGTCCAAGGCATCCTTGCTTATTCGGAAAGCATTACCAATTTTCCTCGCAGTAAGGTCTCCGGCTTCAATAGCTGCCAGGACATCTTCCTCAGATACTCGTAGATATTGTGCGGCTTCCGTAGGAGTCATAACGTTTGGTCCACCTGCTGCAGGAGCGCCCCCAGCGGGTGCAGCTTGACCTGCGTTTGCAGCACCAGCACCCGTCATGCCTGATAAGGATTGGCTGAGAACATTTCCAACGCCAAGCCCAGCACCGATTCCAGCAGTTAGCCCAGCGCCACCACTTGGATTCTGAGCGGCGTCACGGATTGCATCAGCTGCTTGCAGCTGGGTATAGGTTTGCATATCTAGCATACCCATAGCACGCAATTCTTCAGCAGATTTACTGGAGGGTTTTAAGTTCTCTAAGTAGAATGATTTTAGCGTTAATCCCAAGGCAAGGAAATCATCTTGCGCCTTAGCCCGCACACCCGCACCTAATTCTTCGGTCAATCCGATCAATTCTGGAACCGAGTTACTTGCAGCTGTCTCACCAAGCAGGTCCGATAGCTTTGAAAGCAGCATTGAGCGTAATCGAGATTCGATCTCCGTTGTCCTGAATATTCCTTGCGCACCTACAACCTGGTTGACGAATTGTTGCGGATCTTGGACCTGAAAGCTGTAAGAGCCAAATCCTTGCAGTAGAGCTACCCCAAGTCCCATGTTCGGATTCCGCACGATGATCGGCTGGGGAGTACCCCACTTTCGGTCAACAAATTCCCGCATTGCAACGAAGTAAACCTCCGCGGGGAATGGAGTTTGTTCATTGAATACCCGACCAAGGACGTTGATCAGGAGGGGAATATTATTTGTAACAATTGTATGGCGCCCTGGTCCAAAGGTATCCAGCGCATTACCGTCCCGGGAAAATATTGCTGTTTGTGCTTCGCGCACAATAACCTGAGAACCAATCCGAAAATTACCGGGACCTACTTCGGGAAATCGATGGACGATTTCGTCTCGCATCTCATTGGGATACTCAATAACATCAAAAATCCTAGCCATTGTTTTTCTCCTACATTTCTATTTAGCAAATTAATGCAACTTAAGTACTAGCAGCACCATAGACGACTTCCGAGCGTCGGTTGTATACATCAATGCATTCTTGGCTGGTCTTCTCTAAATGCCGAATAGCGGCATCTAGACCATCTGTCCCAACTGACATTTCAATGTTGTCGATTGCTCGGTTTAGTTCTTCAACCAGGTCCAACATAGCCGCGTCATATTCATATAATTGTGTTAATTCATCTTGATTGATGTTCACGGCATCGAATAATCCTGAATAGCCTCTGGGTGCGAGCCGGATGCGATCAGAAAAAGTGCGCAATTTTATAGCTGCTGCTTCCAGATCATCCACATACTTTATCTGGTTGTTTCTGATGAATTCTCTCTGTAACCCGGATACGCGTTGCCATAGTTCTTCAAAACGATCGGCTAGGGTATCCCTTAATATTTTATCGGAATCCCGGCGTGCTTGTCGTTCTATATACCCGGAGAAACCCGGGATTTTGGTCCCAATTTTCTTGAAAGGATCCATGTCGGAGCTAACTTTTCCATAAATTTGATCTTCAGGGTCGCCCATGCTATTCTCCTTATACATTATTTCAATGGTACTCTAGCTGATTATAGCCTTTGTTGGATTTCAAGGCAACTATTCTTCAGGGATAATATCCACTGATAATGGATATTTATATCCTTTCCACAATGAATACATCCACTAATTTACCGTGGTATCTATATCTGTTTGATGTGTACATTGCGGTGGGGCATGCACTCCAATAGTTGTGCTTTATCCTTTCGATTATAATTTATCCACCACACTCTCTAAGCACAAAAGATCCCTCTTAAAATAAAGGAGATTTAAATGATTGTAACTACAAAAAAGCTGTTTGAGTTGGCGTACGGGAAATACGCTATCGGTGCATATAACATCAACAACCTTGAACAAACCATTGGTTTATTTAGGGGAAATGTTGAAAGTCAAGCGCCTTTTATAATCCAGATCAGTAAAGGTGCCCGATCCTATACCCATAAAACTATGTTGGAAGGCTTGATTCGCAGTGCAGAAAAAGTATTTCCTGAAGCGATCTTTGCTGTTCATATTGACCATGGTGATGAGCAGACATGTTACGATGCGATTGATAGTGGCTTCTATTCATCAGTAATGATTGATGCTAGCCATGAAGATTTTGAAAACAATATTGCCGCAACAAGAAGAGTAGTCGAAGCTGGACATGCTAATGGAGTTGTTGTGGAGGCTGAGTTGGGCATGTTGGGTGGGGTTGAAGAACACATCTCTGTTGCTGAAGCTGATGCCAAGCTTACAAATCCAGATCAGGCTTCCGAATTTGTACAACGATCAGGATGTGACTCTTTAGCTGTGGCTATTGGGACGAGCCATGGCGCATACAAATTCTCCGGATCCCAGGCTTTAAGGTTTGATGTTTTAGAGAAGATCCAAGCGAGATTGCCGAATTTCCCACTGGTCATGCATGGCAGCAGTTCAGTCCCGGAAGATGAAGTGGCGCGTATTAATGCTGCCGGGGGGAAAATGCTCGGAGCAAAAGGTGTCGATGCCGATCAATTTAAGCGCGCAGCAGAATTAGGTGTTACTAAGGTGAATATTGATACAGACGGACGGCTCGTCTGGACAAGAGTTCACCGTGAATTTTTTAAGGAAAAGCCTGAAGGATTTGATCTAAGACAGCCTGGGAAAATATTCATGAGTGAATATGCAGAATTTATCGCTGGTAAGAACGAGAAACTTGGAAGTGCCGGACAGCTTGGAATCGTGCGCAAAGCCCTAAACTCAGCTATCTGAGATACTTGATTTCAACCTAATGGGGATCGAGCCGATGACATCGATCCCCATTAACATGTCTAAACTAGCTTTATTGGATGGCGCGATCTTCATGGAGCCAGCTGATCAGGGATTTTCCATCAACCGTTATTCTCTGATTCCGCGCACCCTCATTTTCCTGGATTGTGGGGATATGGTGCTGATGCTAGCATGCAATCCTAGCAAGAATGTTTGGGCTTCAAAGTATAATGGCATCGGAGGTCATGTTGAGCGAGGTGAGGACATCTTCAGCGCTGCAAAGCGCGAATTATTGGAGGAGTCTGGATACCAAGCAGATGATTTGTGGTTGAGTGCCATTGTTACAATTGATATCCGAGAACCTGGTGGTATCCTTCTTTTCGTTTTTCGTGGACGTATCAAGAAAGATACATGTAAAAAACTGGAACCGATACCTTCGATCGAAGGGAGTCTTGAGTGGGTTCGTCGATCAGCTGTATTTGAGCTGCCTCTCGTTGAAGATTTACCGGTGCTCTTACCCAAAGTATTCTCCCACCGTAAAGGCGATCAAGTGATCTTTATCAATTATAAATATCAAGATGATGGTCTAGAGATTGTTTTTGCATAAGCTTGATTTTGCGTCAATAAGATGAAATAACTGTTATATATTGATTGAATGTATTGGAGATGATCAATATGAGCGATCTAACCCGAACCCAAATTGTCATGCTTATTGCCACGAATATGAACGAGCACAAGGGGCTATTGCTGAGAGGAGTTAACCTGAACGGCGTTGACCTTAGGAAGTTATATTTGGTCGAAGCCAATTTCGAGATAGCGGATCTCAGCGAATCGAACCTGACTGGCAGCGACCTAAGCAAGGCAAATTTAATGCAGGCAGACCTGAGCTATGCAGATTTAAGTGAAGCAAATATGAGGGGAGCCAATTTACATGAAGCAAAGCTGATCGGCGCAGATTTGCGAGGGGTAGATCTTACCGATGCGAATCTCCAAAATGCGGATATCAGAGGGGCAAACTTGCGTGGTGCTGACCTTACACGCGCCAATCTTTGGCACTCAGATATGGCTGAGACGACTTTAGTATATGCCAATCTTGAGACTGCCAAGGGCATTCCCGATGATATCAAAGCATGGATGGAACTGAATCAGTAGACAAAATCTCCTGAAAACAAACAAATTCAATTGATTGATTGACAACTGCTTCATTATTGACGGGGTTCATTTCCGATATTGTAGATCGGCAAGCTGGGCAGACACACTCTTTACCCTAGTGCGGTAGCGGCTTTCTTTTCAAGTAATAAGCTTTACTCAAAGTTCAATTTTGAGGTAAGGTTTCTTGAAGTTTCTTGATCACTGCTAATGATATCGGTTTGGTTTTTGCAGTCTTCCTGATCAGGTCTTTTAACTTACTTAACGGGATAGTTGCAGCAGGTAGTTCTTGATCTTTATCGATGTCAATCACGGTATCCGGGTTGGTGAAGACTAATGCAGCAGATATATCTGAAATTTTTTCGTTAGGTAGGATTTTTGTAAAATACTTCTCTAAGCTCTCGATCTCACCAATCATTTCGAGATCTGGACGACCTAGCCCTTCTTGGGCAAAGACTTTTAGATAGGTCATTAACACACCACCCCCACGTTGCTTCCAGCGTCCCTTTTCAAAGGTGATCGTACCGCGTTGATGCTTTGGGAGTATTACCCAAATGCCCCCTGGACCAATGAGTAGATGCGAGCTAGGCGTTTTGTAATGATATATGGAGTATTGGTCATCAAGACCTTTAAGAGATTGGTCAATCTGTTCATCAGGACGAGGTCTTCTTCCCCAGCGATTACTGAAATAAATACCTACTTGAGATAAGATGAATCCAAGCAGCAACGCCACCAGTGACAAGTAAAATTGCTCAGGCATCTGGAAAGATATATACATGCCTCCTGCTAAAACCGCTAAACCACCGATCATCGTTATCTGAGCGATGCGACGATTGCGGTTGATCTTATTTTCGTTAACAATGATTTTCATATCTAATTTTTACTCCTGGAATCGCTTGATAACCAAACATGCATTCTGACCACCTAACCCGAATGAATTTGAGAGTGCAGCATTTACAATCTGCTCGCGGGCGTCATTTGGCGTGTAATTGAGGTCACATTCAGGATCAGGATACTCATAGTTGATTGTTGGGGGAATGATCGAATTTTGTATGGATAGAATTGTGGATATTGCTTCCAGGGTACCAGAAGCACCCATTGCATGCCCGACCATAGATTTAGTCGAGCTGATGGCTAAATCGTAAGCATGGTCAAGAAATAATAGTTTGATAGCTTTTGTCTCTACCGCATCATTTAGGGGTGTGGAGGTGCCATGGGCATTTATATAATCAATATCATCAGGATTGATCCCTGCATCATTGAGAGCCCATTTCATTGTGCGGACAGGGGCTTTCGCCTCTGGGTGAGGCGCTGCAATGTGGAAGGCTTCTGATGTAGAGGCATGCCCGGCAAATTCTGCATAAATGCGCGCCCCGCGTGTGCGTGCGTGATCAAGACTTTCCAAAACGATTGCACCAGCACCTTCGGAGAAGATGAATCCCTCTCTTTTTGCATCAAATGGTCGTGACGCTGATTGCGGATCGTTGTTGTAGTTAGTAGGCAGAGCACGCATAGCTGAAAACCCGCCTATAGCGTAATCTTGGATAACCGCTTCTGTACCCCCTGAAATTACCAGGTCTGCCGCGCCACGGCGAATATATTCGCAGGCCTCACCCAAGACTTGGGTTCCTGTTGCACAGGCGGTGGAAATGGTAATATTCGGTCCATAACAATGGAACCGCCGGGCTATCAAGAAAGCCCCGATATTTGGGATGCCTGAAGGAATGGCAAAAGGATTTACCCTTGATAGGCCTACGGTTCTGAGGACTGTAATTCCTTCGTCTATCCGTTCTAAACCGCCGATAGTGGTACCGAAAACGACCGCGACGCGCTCAGGATCTGCCATGGTGTCTGGCAGTCCTGCATCGTTTACAGCTTGAGTAGCTGCGCCTAGTGCAAATTGTCCCGAACGAGCTACGCGCCGCGCCTCTTTGCGCTCCATGTAAACTTCAGGGTCAAAATCAGGCACTTCTCCAGCTATTTGACATGGCATTTCACTGGCATCGAATTGGGTAATTTTTCGTACACCAGACTGGCCAGCTACCAAACCCTCCCAGAATTGGTTTACCGAAGAGCCCAATGGAGTGATGGCTCCTAAACCTGTAATGACGACTCTTGGACGAGAATTTTTATTCGACATCTATACTCCTGTATGTGGGACGTTCAGTTATGATAACGCAGTTCTAATTGAGTCTTTCAATGCAGAGAGCAGATCTGCTTCTACCGCTTGGCGGGCTACTCTTATTGCGCTGACTAAAGCTCGGTCATCGGAACGACCATGACCGACGAAAACCAAGCCATCAACACCCAAGAGTGGGGCAGCCCCGACCTCCCTTGGGTCCATCAATTTCTTTACTTTCCCAAAGGCCGGCTTTGCTAATAATGCTCCGATCTTAGTAATCAGGCTGCTAGTTAATTCCTTTTTGATCATTTCGGTCATCATTTTTCCTACTGCTTCACTTGTCTTAAGAAGCACATTGCCTGTAAACCCATCGGTGACGACGACATCGGCATGTCCGCCAAAAAGCTCTTTACTCTCCACGTTACCGATAAAATTCAATCCGCTTTTCTGCAGTAGTGGGAACGTTTGCTTAACTAAGTCGTTGCCCTTGCCGGCTTCCTCGCCATTTGACAGTAACCCGATGCGTGGATTTTGTTTTCTCTGGACTTTGTCTGCGTAAACCGCACCGAGATGGGCGAACTGCACTAGGTACTCTGGTTTGCAATCTGCATTTGCACCGATATCTAATACGGCGCAATATCCATTATGGACCGGAAGTAAAACAGTCAAAGCGGGGCGTTTAACCCCCCGAATTCGCCCGAGGCGGAATAGAGCATTCGCCATAGCTCCACCAGTGTTGCCGGCGGTTACAAAAGCATCCGCTCCACCAGATTTTACCAGCTCCATACCAACCGCCATAGAGTTATCGCTCTTTCGTCGGGCATTGGCTGCCGGTTTATCCGTCATAGTGACACTTTCAGCCGCGTGAACGATCTTTATCCCTTGGATATCTCCGGCTAAAGCATTCATCTTAAGGGTTAGCTGCTCCTCATGACCAACCAATATGATCTCATCGCCAAATAAATTAACCGCCTCTACTGCAGCAATAATTTCTGGTTCTGGATGGTTATCACTTCCCATAGCGTCCAAGACTATATTCATAAGATCTCCTCTGTCAGGAATTTCTTTAAGAACTGGGTCCTCGCCGAGTGGAAACTTGACATAGATACAGGGCGCATTATAATACGGCTAGTCTCGCGCTGGTGCTGGAATTGGCAGACAGGCATGGTTGAGGGCCATGTGCCGCAAGGCGTGTGGGTTCAACTCCCACCCAGCGCATGAGTAGAGATATCAGCGTTTCATTACGCTGATATCTTTTTAATCCTCAACTTTCAAACGTTTTTCAATGTAGCGCACGCCAGCAGATAACAGCAGGGTCATCGCGAGATATAGGAAGACAACAACATTGAAAGTCTCAAATACACGAAATGTGCTCGAACGTCGTTTGCGGCTGAGTTGAGTGAGTTCGTTTACTGCCAGTACGGTTAATAAAGCCGAGTCTTTCAATAATGAGATGAAATCATTGCCGAGCGGGGGCAATACTGCTCGAACTGCTTGGGGTAATATTACCAGTCTCATTGCTTTGAAATAACTCATACCGAGTGAGCGTGCGGCTTCCATTTGACCACGGCTGATCGCTTGAATACCAGCTCTAAATACCTCTGCTTCATAAGCGCCATAGCCAATACCGAGGGCAAAGATTCCTCGCATCTCCATAGATATCATTCGGATTGAATAAGAACTCAGGGACAGGAAAAAGGGTTCGAGCGGAGTACCTGCCGAAGGATTGGTACCTACATTGCCCAGGTAGTTCACGAATGTCACCAACAAAGGTATGACACCAAAAGCGATATATAGTATCAAAACGATCATCGGTATACCGCGAATTAACTCTACATACAATGTGGCAATTGTATAAATGAACGTGTTCTTTGATGTCCGTGCTATACCGGTTATCAGACCAATAACAAGCGATAGGATATACGCAAAAAATGTGATCCTTAGGGTTGTTATGACACCATCTTTTAGGAAGATGAATGTAGCCTGGTAATTTTCATTTGCGAGGATAAGGTAGGTGACGAGGAGCCCGGATAGGATAATAATGATACCCCACCATGGGAGCTTGCTTAACTGCAATCGGTTGACGATTCCTGGGCGTTCCTCCACACTACGGGTAGTTTCCATAATCCGGATCCTATAGAAATTTTATTTTGGTTTAAGAATTTACCAATTAATTCTGATTGTTTTAGAGTGTAACTTATCCATTCTATCTTTGAATGAGAGGTCAGACATCGCTGCAGAGCGAGTTATCAAATGTGGCTCCAGGTTTGGAGCAGCATATCTAGCACACATCCGGGATGGGAAAATTATTACCCATCCCGGAATTTAGTGAGTTCAAATGGCCGGAAATAATACCTACTGAACCAGCCCCCACGTCAGATTGAGTTCTTCCAGTGTGCCATCCGCTTCCATTGCGACCAGGGCCGCGTCAACCGCGGCACGCAGTTCGCTGCCTGGCGGGAAGACGAAGCCAAGCTGTTCGTCGGATGTGAGCTGACCACCTATCTTGAGTTGGCCTTCATTCTCTCCCATAAAACCGACTGCGGATACATTGTC
>JBFENN010000077.1:0-14751 GCA_041551115.1 Anaerolineales bacterium | reverse complement strand
CGGGCGTGGGATGCCATCCGTCGGCATATTGGCGAAATTCCCAAATATGATCGAAAGCACCACCATATTAACCAGCGGCTGGATGATTGCCCAACCTGCGCCAAGGACTGTTTGTTTATAGCGTACTTTTATGTCGCGCCAGGTCAAGAAATAGGTAAGTTCTCTATAGCGCCAAAGATCGCGCAGGTTTAGTGCTGACCAGCCAC
The DNA here is from genome assembly GCA_041551115.1 of Anaerolineales bacterium. GTDB lineage: Bacteria > Chloroflexota > Anaerolineae > Anaerolineales > UBA4823 > DAOVXM01. Next base: position 14,545 of record JBFENN010000077.1, on the reverse strand, counting down.
GTGAGGGGCGCAGGTAAATAACTTCATCTTGGGTTGGTTGAGTAGCTGTATCTGTCATATGTGCAGTTCTTAGAACGGGTTGATTCTGCTTCCCTTTATCCACTAACCTGTAAGAGTTTCTCGGTACCAATCAATTGTCCGCCGGAGACCTTCTTCGAAAGGCATTTGGGCGCGAAAACCAAAATAGGCCTCAGCACGTTTGACATCCAGTGCTCGGCGAGGTTGCCCATTCGGTTTGCTTGTATCCCAGACGAACTCACCCTCATAGCCTGTCAAGCGAGCGATCAGCTGGGCGAGATCTCTTATGCTTATTTCCATTCCTGATCCCAAATTGACCGGCTCACTATCGTTGTACTTTTCTGAGGCCAATAAAATAGCCTTAGCAGCATCTCCGGCATACAGAAATTCGCGAGTAGGAGATCCATCACCCCACAGAATGACTTTCTCATCCCCGCGTTCGTGAGCCTCAATAAATTTGCGGATCAGTGCGGGGATGACATGGGATGTCTCTAAATTGAAGTTGTCGCGTGGGCCATATAAATTGACTGGCAGCAAATAAATACTGTTAAATTCATATTGTTCGCGATACGCTTGGGCTTGTACAAGCAGCATTTTTTTTGCTAAACCATATGGGGCATTGGTTTCTTCTGGGTAGCCGTTCCACAGGTTGTCCTCCATAAAAGGCAAGGGGGTGAATTTGGGATAAGCACAGATGGTACCGATGGCAACGAATTTTTCAACCCCGCGTAGCCAAGCCTCGTGCATTAGTTGAACGCCCATCATCAGGTTGATATAGAAAAAATCGGCTGGGCGGGCACGATTTGCGCCGATTCCACCAGCCAGAGCGGCTAAATGAATTACCAAGTCTGGCTGCGCATCATCGTACATGCGTTTGATATCTGCGAGATTTACCAAGTCGTAATCCTCTATATGCGGGATGAAGATATCTTTAGCTCCCTGCTGGTGCAGGCTCTCGATAAGATAAGAACCTAAGAAGCCCGCTCCTCCAGTTATGCAGATTCGCCGGTTACTCCAGAAATTGTTCTTGGAAAGATTCATTGCTAAACCTCTTATTGCCGATGTGAGCAGTGATATAGTGATTTGGGATTGGCAAATACTTATTGCACAATAAATTGAGCATTCCGGTAGTGTGCTGCTTGCGGGTCGCGAATCAACCCGCTGCGAACCGCATTTAGTACTTCACGGATCCCGTCATCGACTGACAGCTTGGCTTGAAAACCAAGCTCACGCTCGGCTTTCTTGAAGGAGACCCGGATATCACGCATATCTCCGCCAAAAGATAGGTCTTTATAGTGCACGCTGGTTTCGGGCAATCGTTGCAGGATCATCCCGGCAATCTCGTCTTTTGTGAAATTCCCTTTATCTGTACCTACGTTGTAGACCTGCCGATTCACTTTATCAAGCGGTGCTTCCAAACCAAGGCAGATGCAGTGGATGATATCCTGGATATGCACAAATGAGCGCGAATAGCCACGTTGGTAGATCAGCAGCTCGCGTTGGATGTATGCTTCTAATACAAATTGGTTCACGATTAGGTCGAAACGAGTGCGTGGTGAGATGCCGTATAAGGTCGCAAAGCGGAAGATCAATGGGGCACAGCTTTGATCCGCCTGATCGAGCAAGAATTCTTCTGCTGCCACCTTGGTTTCTGCGTAAAGCGATTGCGGGTTTAAAGGCACATTTTCATCGACGGGTTTGCCGTCTTTAGACATTCCATAGTTACTATACGTTGATGAGAAGATAAATCGTTCCGCCCCCAGTTTGATAGCTGCCTCATATACGCGTTGCGTGCCTTCGACGTTATACCGCCAGGCAACCTGCTCACCGACTGATTGGCAGGCAGGGAACCCGACAATTCCTGCCAGGTGAATAACCGCATTAGGGGCAGGCCAATCCTTTTTCCCTGGATTATGTAGCGCTTGAGGTTCGAGGATATCTGCCTTCTGGAAATTGAAATTAGGATCCGGCAGGTATGCAAGTAGCGCTTCACCACCGAACAAAAGTTCATCGATTACACTTACCAAATAACCGTTGCGTAAGAGGATCCCCGTCAGCAGTGATCCAATATAACCAGCACCTCCAGTGATGAGGATATGTCTACCAGATTTCTGAATCATACTAGCTCTTCCTGCTGCAGGCGTACTCGCATGCCACTTACTTCGAGTGTTGCGGCGTCGGATTCCCTTCCATCGATCTTGTCTATTACCGTTATTCCTTGTTCCATGCAGGTTAAACGGCAGATATCTGCAATATCACCCTCACCAACGATATATACACTATGAATCCCAGCTTTCTGAACCTCTCCTAAAAGCTCAGAGACGCGTTTGCGCGTCCGGCGGTAAAGGCGCATCTGGTTTTCGACATAATTGACGGTCAGGCGTGCTCGGAAGGCAATCCCTTCAGGTGTAATGATGTAGCGCAGTTTTCTCCGTTGGGCGCGCTTCACCTTGACATAGCCTTTTGATACCAGACGTTTCAAATGCCAGTTGACAGTGCCAACGGCGACACCTAGCTGATCCGCTAGCGTCGATTGGTTGATATCTGGATCAGCTTCGATTTGTTCGAGCAGCAATAACTCGCGTGTGGGTTCAGGTGTAGTATCCATAAGAGTTTCTAAAATTCAGCGGCTGAATTATAACACTAATTTTGGAAAATGACAGCCGAGGTGAAATTATCAAATTTGTGATTATTTGGAATTCGTACAGGTGTGGTTGGACTATACTGCCTGGTGTAATCAGTCTTGACAAAGCTGTACGGTTATAATGCTCAAGAGATATCTACACATCTTCAACCTGGTATTTCAAGTGTCAATCCTATTCCACAGTCAGGATAGCTATTAATGCGGGAGCGGAAAACCTGGATTGCTTTCATAATGGGCGCTGGCTTGTTGACAGCATTCCTGTTGACACGGTTCCTGGCCTTGGATCGCTTTGCAACGATTGATGAATCGAAGTGGATGCTGAGATCTGCCAATTTCTATCAGGCATTGCGGCATGGCGATCTAATAAACACGTTCCAGAGTGAACATCCGGGGGTGACCATCATGTGGGCAGGAACAGCAGGTTTTGTTCAGGAATTTCGCCGCTATGCTCTGCTTGCTGGGGCGCAGATGCCTGGTCCAACTAAATTCCAGCGTTTCATCCAACAACAAGACCAATCCATAGTCGATATACTGGCTGCCGGACGATTTTGGTTATTGATGGCAATTCTCATTGCAAATGGGCTATCTTTTGTTGCCTCAATCCGTTTGATTAGTTTTACTCCCACCTTGGTGGGATATATACTGCTGGCGTTTGACCCATTCTTGATATCATTATCGCGAATACTTCATTTGGATGGTCTCAACAGTGCCTTGATGCTGTTATCTCTGCTGTGGCTGCTAGATTATCTATTGAATGGTCAGAGATGGATAGCTTTATTGATCTCAGGTGCGGCAGCTGGGGTGAGCTGGCTGACGAAATCCCCGGCACTGTTCCTAATTCCCTTTTCTAGCTTGCTGATCGCGCTTGCATGGATGAGTGGCAATATTCGGACCCAGGAAAAGTTTACTGTACTAGACTTTCTGTTTCAAAACGGCCGCATATTTCTCATCTGGTTGGTTTCAGGCTGCGTGATTGGTTTCATATTCTGGCCGGCGCTGTGGGTGGATCCATTAGGTGTCCTGAAAGAAGTCTTCAGGGAAGCGCTGGCTTATTCAGTGTTGGGCAATCAAAATGCAGTCTTTTTCAATGGTGTGATTTATACAAGTGGGGATTCAGCCTGGTTTTACTACCCAATCACGTATTTCTGGCGCTCAACACCTGCAACACTTGTCGGACTAGTGTTGGTGCCTATTCTGTTGCTCATCAAGAAACCCGCATATTTCTGTGTAAGGCATCTACGGGTCATCGGTGCTTTGACATTGTTCGCAGGATTATTCATTTTGGTGATGAGTTTGGCGGGGCAGAAGTACACTCGCTATATCTTGCCAGCCATGCAGGCGCTCATTCTTTCAGCGGGTATTGGGTGGTACTGGTTATTTCAGCTAATCTACGTGTCCAAAAATAAGCCGATAGAAAGATTCTTAACGATCTCGCTAGTCATCACCGGGCTCATGCTGAGTTTAATTTGGGGTGTTGTTTCTTCTTATCCATATTATTTCCAATATTTCAACCCCATGTTTGGCGGTATTGGAACAGCTAAACAGGTTATGCAGATTGGCTGGGGAGAAGGTCTAGACCAAGCAGCCCGCTATTTGAACACAAAACCTAATGCAAAACAATTGCGCGTTTTCAGCTGGTATGGCGATGCACCCTTTGCTTATTTCTTTAACGGTAAGACGATCAATATGCCAGAGGATGCTACGTTAGAAGAGTTACTCAAAGCTGATTATGTGGTGATCTATTTCCAACAATATCAGCGACAGCTTCCAAGCCCCGAGGTTTTGTCGTTCTTCCATGATCAAACACCGGAACACGTAGTAAACTTGAAAGGTCTGGATTATGTTGAGGTCTATAATCGAGAAGATATATTCTCTACAGTGACCCCCTAATCTTAAAGGTAATAACTTTTACCGAACAAATAGCGTTTACATAATTACTTGATTACTGTCTGCTATTGCGCAGAGTTAAACTGTAAACAACCTTTGCGGTGCGCTTCTAAAGAGGAGAGGTTCCATAGACTTATTCACTAGACACCTTTCATTATTTGTAATGGAAATGCGTTCTTCGCCTAGGGAATTTTGTAAATTGTTATTTCCCAACCCGGATACTGGTATGTTGCGGAAGTCGAAGGCGCAATTTCAGCCAATGCATCTATCTCCGTTTGCTTCTTCAGCTTTTTATTATGCACCGCAATCACGGAAGCATAGTAGCCTGTATCCAATACTTCCTTGAGTGAGCCGTCTGGGTATTCTTGATACACATCATTGATCTGGGGCTTGCGATTATGTCTTGCGAGTATCCAATCGAATTGGTCGAATGGATATCTATCAATGTCAAGCTGCCAGGTGCTCTGGTTTTTCTTAAGCGCAGCTAGCCAACGTAGTGCTAGCAAATTGAATTGGTCGTTTGTGTCTCCGACAACCAATACTGGTTGTTCTAGATCCACTTCCTCCAAGGCGACAGCTTGCATAGCGCTGAAGAACGTTTCTCCCTCAAAACTGGTCACTATTTCTGTGCGAACACGCTTCGCAGTTGGTATTGCTGCGTCAAGCAATAAAATTAACAGCAGTACAAGCGACAGACTGGCCTTCGGTCCCCAGGAAGCTTCTTGGAGTAACGCTCGAAATATAGTTGATAACCTCAGGCCGGCAAGCAGCCAGATTGCAGGAGCTACAGCCAGTATATGGCGAGGTTCGTTCGTGGTGGAGACGGTCAGAATCACCAGGGCGACCAGCACTGACCAGGCTGCAAAACGGACGTACAATTTGTGCCAGTTAATAACAGCTTCCACCACTGCAAGAATCACAACAAAGACACCAATAAAGCCCGTAATAGAATATTCATTAAGCCAGACACGAGGGTAGAACACAAAGTTCTCCCATGACCAGACCGGGACATATGATGGGTGACCAGTAAAAAACAAAGCCATTGACCCACGATCTGTCAGCAAGATCCAGAGACCGGCTATGAGGGCATAGACACTGAAAACTGCTAATAACTCATACCAGACACGTCGACTTGCTTTCCAGGGCCAGGTCTCGCTAATAAGTGCAGCCGCTACGGCAGCCCCGAAGAACATTCCGAAGGTGTACTTGGTCAAGAATAGGATCATGACCATCACGGCTGCCAGATTTAGTGCTGTCATCCTCGGGCGTCCCGATCGCTGATCGGCGTGGTCGACAAGCACGAAAAGAGGAATGAGCAATAACGCTCCAGTGATCTCGAGCATGCTTAATACTGCATTCCTGATCATCGTCATACTGGTGATCGTTAATGCTGTCGCAAAGAACGCTCCAATGAGAGCTAGCTCAATACCTGTGAACGCAAACCTGCCAGTGGTGGGATGATTCTCAACATCATTGCCATTAAGCCCGTGTTCCATTTGATCGCGGCGAGCAAAGTGGAAGGTGAGCCCCGTAAGAGCTATGATTAGCAGGGCATAATTAATGACCGAGGGGATCCGGCTGGCGAACAATCCCGGTTTTGCCAGCAGGTAGGCGGAAGCCACGAAGAAAGAGAATACCGGGGGGTAGAATGCCTGATCCCTCACGGCGCGGAGAAGTCCACTAGGCGATCCGTTTATCAATGCGTAGTAAACTTCCCAACCGGCTAATGCGTGGTTTGATTCATCGATATCAAATGGAATGGGAGTGGTCAGTACTGTCTGGGTCATAACAACCAGCAGTAAGACCGCTGCGGCAGTGATGACCAAACACCATACTGCGATCGCTAGATGAAACGCTGGCGATGGGGAATGATTAGACGTCATATAAAATATCGAAGGCCGATTGATGTCGGCTTAGCGGTATAAATATCGAATGACCAAGGAACGAAATCTATCACTTTAATCAATAGTAAATACGCCACGGTTCCTAATTTCATTGTGTACTATCAGTTTAATACATCCTATATATGTATGCATAAGGAATGCCCGCTATTTTGACTACGTATTCGAGAGTCTGCTTCTCCATAAACGTTAAAAATTCTACACTCGGTAGTTGTCTCTGTAGCTGGTGATAATAGATGATGATGTAATCGACTTTAGGCAGATCATCCAGATTTTTGGGGTATTCTTCCAATAGGGTTGTCCCGTTGAAGAAGTATGAAAACGGACCATCATAATACCAGCTCATTACCCGCAACTTACCGGCCTCGGTCGACTGGTTGAGATACCTGGCTGCCTGGTCCAACCCCTCTCCCCAACCGATCATCATCACATCTGGGGCGCGTTCACTCCCTCCTAGCAGCGGGTTGTAGTAGCTGAAATAGTATGGTGCTGTTTGCATTACACTTACAAACTGCCAAATGAATGCGAAGCTAAGCAGCATTCCAAATCCAACCACAACAAATTTGAGTTGTGCGGTTCTGGTCAGTCTATCCCGCAGAATTTGATAAGTGCCGGTGAGCATCGTGGCCCAACCTACAGCAGCTAAGATATCCAGTGGCGCGAAAACAGGTAGCAGGTAGCGGTCGAATTTCTTTGCCCCAAGTGTCATGAAAGTTGTATACAAAAGGACGAAAAGGAGCAAAACCAGTGCAGATTTTTGTAGTTCTTTGTTGAATTGGATTTTACGTCGTAAGGCGAATGCTGATCCCAACAGGAACAAGCCAAGAACCGTTATCGGTGTTGTTCGCCAAAAATAAATGGCGGGGTAAAACCATGCATTCTTAACGCCACCAGAATAGATACTGCCGTTGAAAAAGACATTGCTCTCATGACCTTCTGAAGCATAGTAGAGTGCTTGAACGAAGATATTGTTGATTGTGTCAAGTGGGGCAACCCACATTGCCGGAAAGAGAATTGTAAATGTTACCATTGAGATTCCGGACCAGATTAGAAATGGTAGAAGATCATTCCGAAGTAGAGCTCTGAAACTCTTCTTTGCGCTTCTCCAGCTACGAATAAATTCTACTAACATCAGGAAGCCAAAGAACGGTAACAAAAACAAAGCTGGCGATTTTGTCAACCAGCTTAGTCCAGCTGCCATTGCGGAAACGGCCAGGTCTGGGAACTGGCGACCCCGATATAGGTAAACCATCAGCGCTAGAAGCGATAGCAACATTAAAGCACTCACGATTCCATCTAGATGCAGCAAACGTGCTAAGGCAATTGATAATGGGTTGAAGGCGGTGAAGAGAAAACCGGGTATTGCTATCGCCACCCCGAAAACCTTCCTCGCAAAATAAAATGCTAATAATAATGCGGAACTTATCCCAAGAACGCTGAACAGGCGTCCAGATTCAAGCAAAACAATTGGATCCATCCCATTATTTTCCAGAAAGCGATGAAAATCCCCGATGCGATCCAATTGTCCAGGACCTATTCTTGCAAATTGCGGATATCGTAGGAGAAACCCCGCAGCACCAGCCCACATGGTGGTAATCCCAGGGTGTTCACGTTGGTAAGTATGCTCAAAGTCCTTTTGAACCAAAGCGGTCAAGAAGTTGGCTGAACGGTGCAGCCATTTTGGCTCATCAGGTGTCACAAAGCGATCCAGTTCCATAGCGCGCGGTACTGCCAACGCAGCTAAGACCACAACAAGGCTTATTATTTGTACCAACCTTTGGTAGTTTACTTTGTCGATATTCTTTCGTCGCATAACTTTCGTTTTATTGCCTCAAGTACAGGGCTCTTTTCCCACGTTCATATAATAGCCGGTAATCTTCTTGTAGGTAATCTCTCACTGCTGGAAAATTAAACCGACCGATGAATACTTGCTCAGGTCGGTATGCAGCAATAGCTACCAAGATTTGTTCTTCGCTCAAGCCGCCAGTAAGGATCCTTTTGTCGGAGAATACTGCCAGACTTGGCGGAACGGAAGCTTTGATTCGAAAAGCATACATAGGTGTATCGGTGACAAACCATTCCGTTTCCGCAGCGTGGTTGCTGCTCCTGACCAAGAACATCCGCTCGCGTTCCAGGAGTGTATCCGGTGTAGAAAATTCTTGCATTGTTTCTGGAACGCGCTCTACCAGTACGAATATCAGTAAGGCCATACTGATTATGGCCAATGAAACCAACCAGACTGATATACCCTTTGTCCTAAATAGCTGTAAGCTTGTGTCAATCGATTGTCCAATGGTGACACCAGCCAACATTGCGGTAGGGATAGTAACTAGTAATTGGTGGTGATACCATACGGGGATCTGCCATAGCAGAGTTATGTAAGCTAGTATTGTCCATGCGGTAAGATATAAGGATCCCCAGTTTTTCGCGATGATTGCGAATACACTGCCGATGGCTGCCAATACGAATAATGGTAAGGACTCGCGTAGGAACCAATTGATGTCATAGATCTTTGCGACTGCTAAGTACGATTTTATTGATGCCGCTTGCAGGTAAAAATTTACGAGCTCCCCCATTGCTCTTGGACCTATAAGCAGTAACCCCAATACGATCCCAACAAATATGGTTGTGATGAACCAGGTAGCCAGTGATCGCGGGAAAAATATCCATTGTTTTTGATTTTGTTTATGCCGTTCGTCCAAATATATGCCCAGGATGAAAATGGGCACAAGGATAATAGTGAACAGCTTGATAAACAATGAAGATACCAGCAGAATACCTGAAATGATTAGCCATACTAATCTTCCTTTTCTATGCCATAACTGAAGTGCGTATATAGCACATATCGCAAAGGCGATGGAAGGCAGGCCGATCATCAGTGACACACTTAGTCTGGTGTAATAAGGGAGCAGGATAATTAGGATAAGTCCTGCAACTGCATGCCATGTTCCCCAAGCTTCTCTAAGGAATTGGTAGGCAGAAGCCAACAATATGGTTGAAAAAAATAAGACTAAAACTCTGGCGGTGTAGATCTCATAGCCGAATATTCGCAACCAGAAATCCAACAGGTACGGAAATAAAGGTGGATGATCGCTCCATATCTCGGAGTACATAGAGTACCCTCGATTGATCATCAAAGATATCATCGCATTCTGGCCTTCATCTGGATCAAATTCAAAAACTTCGCGGAATGGGTAGTGATAATACATCAGCAAAAAGAAAATTAATGCCATGAATAGCACACAAAATGCTATCCAGAAAATCCGAGAACCCTCTTTCCAGAAAGCTCCTAGGTTAATTCTCTTCAACATAGGACCTTAATCCACACATGAGTTGCTTTCGTGAACCTCGGGAATGTTATCGTAAGGAACCGATGATGGAAAGAACGATGACAAGCAATTTGCTATGTAATGAATTTATCAATGCACACATTTATTGATTTGTTCGACACGCGCTGATATCAAGGAGCCTACGGTATTCCTGGGATTCAGTGGCATATTCTGCTATCACTACTACACAAGGCTGCTGCAGGTTGGATTTGCCTTCTGGCGTCATAAGCTGCCAAGTCTCTTTGTCCAGGTAGAGGTAGTCGTAACCAGCATTAGCGATATCTCCAGGGTTGGGTGTGCCGGATAAGCTGGCACGCTTAGGTAGCGGAGAATAAAAATCTTGATAAGCACGACCACCTCCCAATCCCAGAACGGTAATTGCGCGGTAGGGAGCTGAGTCGAGCACCTGAGTACCAGGTTCCAGTATGCCCCAGTAGTCTCGTGCCATCATCGCATCGGGTTCGTCAACAAAATAGGTGAATTGGGGCCGCGCCATGGCGATCATTTCAATGGCTAAAATAACTACTCCACCAAAGATGACGATAGCGTACCAGCAAGCTATCATTATTCTGGTGATTTGCCTACCCTTTTTCCATACGTACCATAGAAGTGGAAACCCCAGTATGAGCCAAGTAATGAGCGCGGCTGCTGGAAGTCGTGAGATATCTCTCTCCCGTTCGAGGTAGATGGTAAACAGAGATACCAAGAATATGCTTAATGCCCCTAACGCCAATCCAGCATAGGCAAAATCTCCTTTTTTACTGCGTTTGAACCCAAACCAAGTAACCCAGGGTGCTAATATCAAAGCTGGTCCAGCCTCGATCAAGGCGATTAACAGATGGCGGGAATTGATGAGAGAAAGCGAGCCTAAATGGGCCGATTGGAGTGCGGGGGGCCAGCGTAGAGAAAACCCAGTCAGCCCAAAACCGCTTAAGGCAGTATAACCGAGCAACCCTGCCAGGGAGCGTCTTACGATTTCGGTCAACACTCCGCCGGTGGTTGCGGCGATGATGAATGATAGCGATAATATGATCACCCATGGCTGCCATCGGTACCTCCTGTGCCACCAGAATTTAGCTACCAATAGAGCTAAGACAAATCCTACCCAAACCATGACGAAATAATGCTCGCTGCTTAAGGCAAATGATGCTAGCACCAGGCTGAATAGCAGCGTGCTGAGAGGCTTCCACCTGCGCTGCAGGATGATGAGCATCAAAATTACTGTCATTATAGGTAATGCACCGCTGCCACCCAAGGCTAAATTAAGCGTAGAGAAGATTCCGTTGGCAAAAGCGAAAGGGAACGGAAATGGTCCCGCACCTTCAATATTCCAGGGCTTTACTAACGCAGACAACAGATTGGATCCGCTGGCAGCTGCAGACCCTAAAAGCATAATGCCAGCTGCAAGTGAACTGCTTATGCTGATGGGTAGAAACAGGAGCAGCCACCTCGTCCCGCCGCCAAATAACATCATGATGGTGCCAGTTGTTCCGCCGGTTATACTGCGAGTTTCACGTCGAAACCAGGTCCAGCCCAGCATCACTGTGGTGGCTAGGATTAGTGCTTTTGATATGTCGAGTGCACTCCATGGGTAGGTGCCGCCGATACGCAGCAAACTAGATCCGAAGATATGCAAGCCGTAATGATAGGAAAGCTTGAAATCTGGATTCAAATAGAAGTGGGGCGGGACGTCGCCGGCCGCCATTGTAGAAATAAGTGGTAGGTTATGGTAATCATCAAATATGGCCAAGCCGCGATTGATAAGTGTAAACAGGAGCAAGAGTAAACCAAGCGCAAGGAGTTCTGGCCAGGCTCTGAGGCTTCCTTGTATTATTCCTCGGTAACGACGGTATTTCCGTGCCGAATACACACCTAAGCCGAATATCGCCAACGCTGAAGTCCACAATGCAGGCAGCAAACTCGTGATATTCGCCAGCAGGTTTGCAATCACGATGAACAGCACAATCCCGCTGGCCAACCCTGCAACGAGGCTTTCTCTTGGCCGCACTCTGAATAAATATAGATTGAGCAACCAGCCCCCAACCCACAGTAGTAAGAATATCACCAACCACAGTAATAGATCAAGCGGACTGGTCCTGATGAAATACATTTGCCTAGTCCTGTGTTCAAGCTGCCATTACCTGGCAATGTTCAGTTGGATTTGCGGAATATCCGTAATCTAGCATTATCTCTGCACGGAGCAGTAGAAGGAGATGGCTCAAGTTCTGCGTAGCGCCCGGATTCGAGAAATGCCTTCCATTCAATATTGTAATAGCGGTCTTCAACCACAATATAATCTGCTTCATTTTTCCATTGTTCAGCTAACTCTTCATTCCATAGGCCCCAACGCGCGATCTCTAGCGTCTCACCTCCAATTCGAAAAGCGTATCCATCGTTGATTTGTGGAGGGTAGATTGTTATCTCTGGCGCATAGAGCAAGGGAGCTACCGATAAACTGCCCTGCCAGTACACTTGCGAACCAGGGGCAATATTGCTCGCTAAATGATCTCCCGCAGCCTCCTGTGCCTTGATGATGTCTCCACTGCAGTCGTATTCTTGGTAGCTTCCGCTGAGCAGTTTCGTGGGTGAAAGCATGAAACCAATTGATAGGGTTAACGCGGCGGTAAAATACCCAAATCCAATCTTGGATGTATATTTTAGGGCTACCTTCCGGTAGATGATCACACTCAGGATTACAAAGACTGTGCCTAACAGCATGCCTGCAAAGAAGGGGGCTGCAACGCGGGCGGTGTTATAGTCTAGATTCCACTTGTTTTTAAGCAAAGCCCATAATGTTGCCGCACCTCCCACTAAACGCCCTTCACTGATACGAGGAAATGGAAAATCCAGCACACTGACACCGATGTCTTTGTAACTCGCGAAACCGATACCTGCAGCTAATATGATCAGTAATCCACTGATATAAACTGCGTATATCCTTGACCTGGTTGCTGAGCCTTTGAATGTGATCGTAACGAGCGGCCATGTCAGCGGGGTGAAAAAAGTCAAGTAGCCGGTGAAGCAAAATACACAGTAGTTTTTCCCCAACGAGGCCCAGGCATGGCCGGCGATGAGGGGGATCACCAGCGCTACGAGGAGAACCGCCGTATGCCAGTAATACTCATTCTTCCATATCCTCCGATTAATAACCAGCACGCCGAGACCGAAGACAGCAAACATTGCGATGAAATTATTGCGTATCGCTGACCAAAAACTCAGCCAGCGAAGTTCAGGTGTGATTTCAGGGTTCCACCGGGCGATACCCTGGTTAGAACTTCGCCAGGAATTTAGAAATGGTGTCAGAGTTTCGGGTATCCAGGACGCCCACAAACGCATAATCCCTGGCCAGAAATACAAATGTCCAGCGATGATAACCAGGCTGCTGGTGATTATTGCGGTAATTCCAGCTCGTTTGCCATGCTGCCAGAAGATGTATATGATCATGATCGGGATGACCACAATCATATTCATTCGGGTAAGCAGCATCATCCCCGCGAGTGCTCCTCCCAGCCCGATTCTCCAGATTGGGGCACGTTTATCTACTACACAAACCATTATCCATACCAGCATACAAGCTACCAACACTTGGGAAAAAGCCAGGCTGTAGACTTTAATATAAAACGGGTTGATGACTATTGACCATACAGCTCCGGCTGCCCACCAGTTATCCCCCAGACGGTATGCCACAACCCAGGAACCAAGTAATAGCATGAGCCCGAGGACGATAGAGAAATAGCGCCCGGTATGCAATCCGACCCCAAACCACTTCTGAATATGCCCTGGTATCAAGAAAGACAGCGGCATGTGGTTTCCCCAGGGGCCATATTCCTGGAAGGGGAAGTACTTCCCAGAAGCAAATAGGAAACCTTTGTAAAGATATGCGCCTTCGTCCAGGATGGTCATCTGGGAATGGGCAAACGACCAAGCGTAATAGGCATACACCAGCGCCCCAGCACACGCGATGACAGAAGCCAAGATTGGTGAAAGTGATTTCCAGTTTATATTGTATGTACGACACCGATTCTGGATCTGCATTGGCTGGAACTTCTTGATTTGATCTCGGCCGCGCTTATTGTGCGCAAATATTTTCACTTCCTCGGGGCACAAGTATCTGTACTCGTACCTCTTTGAGGTATTTTAACGGTTTGTAGTAGCATAGTATTGGCTCGGCAACATGACTAACCCAAGCATCGTTTTCCTCGCCAAAGGGCTCGGATGACCCCTTGTAGCGGATGAATACTGGTTCATTGATAATCAAGGCATATTTCTGGTTTCTCAAATCAGTCTCAAATTGATCCAGGTAGCTTTCGTTCCCTGCCATCGCCATTTCCATTAAATAAACGCGCTCATACTCGGGGATAAGTTTTACATTTGGTAGTACATTAAATGTCAACAATTGACGTTCGCCAATGAATAAGATATCTTTGCCACTTGACACGGGTTTCTCGGCGATTCTAGCGATTTGACGCAGCGCTTTCTCTACAGCCTCAGGTTGAGGTATAGACAATGGGCCGCCGTACCGTATAGCGCTCGTAATGGGGAGGATGATGGCTAAGATTATCGCACCAGTATGTAAGTAATTCAGGTACCTACGATGAAAACGTCCTGTTATATTGGCGGTTGGAAAGTCCTGTTCGAATTTCGCGATGTATTTGCGCAGTCTAATGTATAAAGTCTTGGTAACGGTCGCAATGAGCTTTTGCTGCTCATCAACGATATCGACTTTATATTCACGGAATACCGCTTCGCCTTCTTTTGCCAGCTCT
>JBFENN010000076.1:0-15014 GCA_041551115.1 Anaerolineales bacterium | reverse complement strand
CACTTCGATCCAAATAAGATGTGGCGCGGCCCGATTTGGGTGAACATTAACTACTTTTTTATCGAAGCGCTTGCTCAAATTGGCATGGTGGATTTAGCAAGCGAATTACGCGAGAATACATTAGAGCTGATCATGAGGCAGCCCAGTATTTACGAATACTATAATGCATCCGATGGACACCCACCGGAAACTGCTGCAGATATTTTTGGATGGACTGCGGCTGTATTTATTGATTTAGCCATCCAAGCAAATGCATTTACCGACAGTAATACAGATCAATCTGGAGAAAACTATGGCTAATCCATATATCCAGCAAGGTCTTACGGAAGACTGCTTGCATGACCGGAAAGAATACCTTGCCGGGAAAAAACTTATCATCTGTGCGAATCGAGCCCCTTTCCAGTTTGAGAAAGATCAGAACGAAGAATATATATTCGAGCGTGGTTCAGGTGGATTGGTTACGGCATTATTGGGACTCACCCAAAATATTGATGCAACCTGGATAGCATGCGCCCAGAGCAGCGCTGATCGAGAGCTCACATCGGTTCATGTTCCGCTGGATCCGGATATTCCCGAACACACAATTCATATCAAGTTCTTATCTCCAACAGCCGAAGCATATGAAGGCTACTATAACGTCATCGCTAATCCCCTGTTATGGTTTCTACAGCATTCAATGTGGAATGTCCCAACCAGCCCAATTATCAACCGTGCCACATGGAACGCGTGGGATGATGGTTATGTTGCTGTAAACAAGCTGTTCGCACGTGCCATTATTGAAGCGACACGTGAATATCCTGGGACGAAATTGGTCATGCTGCAAGATTATCATCTGTATTTAACAGCACGGCACGTCCGAGACGCAATTCCACCTCGTTCTCGACCGACCCTGCTTCATTTTATTCATATTCCTTGGCCAGGACCGGAGTATTGGCGAATCCTGCCACCAAATATGCGTTTTTCCATCCTGGATAGTTTGTGCGCCGTTGATATATTAGGTTTCCAGACAAACGCGGATGGTTTAAATTTCATCCGCACATGTGAGTCTTTCCTTCCGAAAGCATATGTCAATTTCAAACATGGAAGGATTTGGTATCGGAACCATGCAACGTACGTAAGAGATTTCCCCATCTCTATTGATGTTGATTCAATAAAGAATCAAGTTCGCTCACCTGAAGTCGTCGAGTACCGGAGTGAAATTGAATCAAACACAGAAGACTTTAACGTAATTGTCAGAGTAGATAGAATCGAACCGAGCAAGAATATTGTCCGAGGATTTTTAGCATTCGAGGAACTTCTAGATCTGCACCCTGAGCATTGTGGGAATGTCCACTTCTTAGCATATTTAGTCCCTTCCCGGTTAGGGGTTGAAGAGTACAACGAGTATCTAGATAACATTAACGCCACAGCCGGGCGAGTAAATGCAAAGTATGGTGACAGTGATTGGGAGCCAGTCCGGATAATTATCGGCGAGAATTATGACAGAGCGCTGGCTGCTTTGCAGATCTACGACGTATTACTGGTAAATGCGATCGCTGATGGTATGAACCTGGTTGCCAAAGAAGGACCAATTATTAACCAACACAATGGAGTATTAATACTTTCCGAAAGCGCCGGGGCAAATCAACAGTTAGGTGCGGGCGCCATTGTTATTCCTCCGTGCGATGTTTACGCTACTGGGGAGGCCATGCACCAAGCTTTGATTATGCCGGAGGCTGAAAAAAGGGAGAAGGCACACCTGCTCAAATGGAGAATTGAGAAAGAGGATATTGTAGATTGGTTGTGCCGCCAACTACAAACAATTGAAGAGCTAGGTCTATAAGCGGGTTGGTAGCAATGGCATTTCCCAAAATTGGCATTCTGCACTATTCATCGCCACCCACAGTTGGTGGAGTTGAAATGGTAATCCACGAACATACCAAGCAATTCGTTGCCCATGGATATCCAATTACAGTTATCTCGGGAAGAGGGTCAATATCCGCATTACCCGCGGGTGCAAACTATGTACACCTTGCTAGAATAGATTCTCAAGATCCCTTTGTCAAATCCATCAGTGCTGATCTGGATTTAGGGATAGTTCCTGAAACATTTAGTCAAGCAACGCACCAGATCTACGAAGAACTAATACCGGTTGTAACCGAAATTGACACGCTAATCGTTCACAACGTTTTTACGAAACACTTCAATCTTCCGCTAACAGCTGCACTCACCCGCTTGGTTGAAGAAAGCCACATCGGCAATTGCATCGCATGGTGTCACGATTTTACATGGACCAGCCCCAACTCGCGTACAAAAGTGCATGAAGGGTACCCTTGGGAGTTGTTAAAACACCAACAAACTCAGATCACCTACGTAGTGGTCTCCAAAGAACGTCAGCAAACACTAGCTGCCCTATTTCAATGCCCGGACGAAGTGATACACGTTGTATATAACGGTGTAAATCCAATCGAGATATTAGGATTATCCCCAGAGAGCATCCAGCTTTCCCAAAGGCTGCAGTTGTTCAATGCTGATTTGCTGTTATTGATGCCGGTGCGAATTACGCAAGCAAAGAATATCGAATATGCCATGCAGGTAATCCATGAACTAAAAAAATATGTTGCGGATCCACGCATGATTATCACTGGTCCACCCGATCCCCATGATCCGAATAATATGGCATATTATGACGATCTATTGGCTCTACGGACATCTTATAACCTTGAAAGAAATGTACATTTCATTTATTCATCAAGGATGGATTTAGGGGAATCATATCTTATCAGCAGCACAGTTGTGGGTGATCTATATCGCATTTCGGATTTAATGTTTATGCCAAGTCATCGAGAAGGATTTGGGATGCCAATTCTAGAAGCAGGTCTTGCGGGACTTCACGTGATGAGCACTGCTGTTCCTGCATCGATTGAAATCGGTTTAGAAGGTGTTGAAATATTCAACGCTGATGCTCCAGCAGAGACAACTGCCGAATTGATTATCGATTGGGCAGAGGAAAATCACGAATTCCAATTTAAACAGAAAATCCGCCAGCGATTTACTTGGGAGATCATTTTCAAAAAAGATATCGTCCCTCTATTATCTCCATGAGAATAAGTTCAACTGCAGGTAACCTGAGGTTTATCACCAAGAAAATCAACCAAGCCGAGACGATTAAGCTCATCTTGGATTATGATGGAACACTCGCTGATTTTGCTCCCTCACCCGATCATATTTTTCCAGACGAGGATTTGATTGACTTGCTAAGAGCCTTAAGCCAAACTCCAAATATTGAAGTGGTGATCCTCAGTGGGCGACGCTTGCAGCACATTAAGCAATTAGTACCGATTGCTGGGCTGTGGCGTGCCGGAACCTACGGTATAGAAATAATTAGCCCACGCAGAGAACTTATTGAACGTATCAAATATCAAGAGATACGCCCACAGTTAGAACTTGTGAAACCGAAATGGCATAGATTGATTGATAGTATTGATGGCTTTTACTTAGAAGATAAGCGTTGGAGCTTAGCTTTACACGCCCGTGATGCAGATCCTGATATCGGTTTACAAATCCTGCGAGATGCCCGAGCTGTCCTCCAGGCATGTCGTCTTGGAAACCAATTTCGGGTACTTGGTGGAGACCGCTTCTTAGAGGTTGCACCAACAATCGCGGATAAAGGAAATGCCGTTATGTACCTTGTTGAACACAATGACTGGCAGCAAAGTTTACTACTCTACATCGGTGATGATGATAAAGACGAGGCAGCATTTGCTATCGTTCAACAATTTGGAGGTATAGCTATCAAAGTTGACCAGGGTACAGGGGAAACTATCGCTGACGCCACACTCGGAGATCCTTCCCGCGTCCGAGAATGGCTTAATGTTGAGTTTATTGCGTAACACTGTAAGTTAAACTATCTTTAGCTGCATTCAGGGATTGGTACTATCAATATCAAGACCTAAGTTTTTTGGTATTGTCTTCTGTACACCTAATCTTTTATGGCTATGATACCTTTCAAATACCCACCCTCCGGAAAGTTGAGTGCGATTGGGTGATCAGATGTTTGGAAGAGCTGATGAAGGACCTTAACATACACTCCTGCATCGAGTGCTGCACCTGCTACAATTTTCTGAAATAGCTCACTGCTTACCCCGCCGGAACACGAGAAAGTTGCTAAGATTCCTCCAGGACGTAATAATTTTAACCCAAGCAAGTTTATATCCTTATATGCTCGCGTTGCACGGGCAACTTGGGCGGAGGTAGGCGCGAATTTTGGTGGATCTAATATGATCAGATCGAATGTCTTACGGGAATCACGCATTGAACGCAGAACTTTAAATACATCTCCGTTGATGGTCGCTAGCTTGTTCTGATCTAGGTTATTGATGGCTACATTTTGTTTTAACATCTCGATTGCCGAGCTAGAACTGTCTACAGCTGTAACGGAATTTGCTCCACCAGCAAGAGCAGAAACTGTGAAGCCACCACTGTAACAAAAGCAATCTAATACATCTTTCCTCTCAGCATACGAACGGACGATCTGTCGATTGGCGCGTTGATCGATATAGAAACCTGTTTTATGACCATTTTTGTAGTCCACAATGAAATTGAGCCCGTTCTCAACTATCCGGATTGGTTCTGCTGGTTCAGTTCCCCAGAGTAAATCTGCCCTCACTTTCAAACCCTCCAACTTACGGATATCAACGTCCGATCGTTCGAAGATCATAGCCGGTTTAATCCGCTCAGCCAAGATGCTCACGATAGCTTCCCGCCAACGTTCTGCGCCACAACTTAATACTTGGATCACCAAAACTTCGGCATACTGATCAATTATTAGACCAGGTAAGTTGTCGGATTCTCCGTGGACGAGTCGAAATGCATCCGTGATGGAAGAATCAATGATCATCTTTCGCATCCCGATAGCTTGATCCATCTTAGATTTAAAGTAGTTTAAATCGATCGAATCGTTTGCATTCCAAGTCCATATTCGGCTGCGGATTTGGGATATCGGGCTATAGCTACCAGTGGCAAGATACATACCCACTGAATCATGTATGTGGACAGTATCCCCACAATCTGGGTCGCCTCTTACATGATCGATTGCACCAGAGTAGATCCAGGGATGCTGTCTCAGAACTGATCGCTCCCGACCAGGTTTTAGCTGTAAAACTTTATCCACCCTGACCTCCTGATAAAAAATGCACCGGAAGGTTCCGGCGCTCGGTATTGGTTTAAAAAATAATGGAGCCTAAATGATACCAACCTGCTTACCTGCTTCCTCGATCACATTCATCGCGTGCTCAATTTCATCTGGCTCATGGGCAGCTGTAATTGTTGCCCGTAGGCGAGCTAATCCAGGAGGAACTGCTGGAGATACGACTGGTAGTACAAATACATCACGGCTCTGTCCGATACGCGTCATCTCATAAGCTACCTCGTCTGAACCGCATACCACGGGGACGATCGCTGTCTCAGTATTCAGTGTATCGAAACCGCGCTCTTTCAGCCCACCAATAAATTGAGCAGTGTTCGCATTTAATTTTTCCATCCGCCAAGGTTCATCGAGGATAACTTCAAACGCAGCTTTTGCCGCTGCCGCCTGCGCTGGGGGTAAGGCTGCTGAGAAGATATAAGCCCTGCTGGCATGACGGAGGTAGTTTATGATCTCATTTTTTGCGGCAACATAGCCACCAACAGAGGGAATAGTTTTACTCAATGTACCCATTTTAATATCGATCGTGCCTTCCATTCCAAAATGTTCTTCTATCCCGCGACCAGTCTTTCCTAAAACGCCAACCGAATGAGCTTCATCTATCATCAGCCAGGCATCATATTTCTGGCATAATTCGACCACCTTCGGAAAATCAATGATATCGCCATCCATGCTAAACACCGAATCAGCTACAACTAATTTTGACACACCCGATGGTACCTGCTGCAGTCGGAATTCTAAGGCTTCCATATCGTTGTGCCGGAACCGGACGAATTTTGCTCCCGACATTAAACAACCATCTACGATGCTAGCATGATTCAATTTGTCGGAGATGACGTAATCCCCCCTCCCAACAAGAGTAGAAACGACAGTAAGGTTTGTAACATAACCAGATGTAAAGGTAACGGCTGCTTCGGCGCGTTTGAAATCCGCTATTGTCGCTTCTAATTCTCGATGCAGAGTTAAACTTCCGGCAAGTGTCCTTACACCATGTGTGCCTGAACCATATTGTTCGATCGCAGCCAATGCAGCAGCATTGATACGCGGATGCCCAACCAATCCAAGATAGCTGTAGGATGCATACATCCCCATCTCACGACCATTTACTATGACCCGTGCACCATCGCGTAGTTCAGATATTGGCTGGTTGTAAAAATATAAACCAGCGTCCATAACCCCCTCCACGCGTTCATTCATCGCTCGTACCCGCTGCATTACAGCGTCATTAGCTGAATTAATATCCATTTGTTCTCCTTTGCAAACAATCCTTCCAAGTTTAGCTTAGGCCGAAATAGATGTCAACGACGATAGTTGTTTTACAACTGCTTACTCACTTGCCAATTCTTGCAGTTCAGCCTCATTAATGATAGAGATGCCTAAATCTAGAGCTTTGTCAAATTTGGAACCTGGATTATCACCCCTGACTAGATATGAAGTATTTTTGCTCACAGAATTGGTTACCTTCCCACCTCTTTGTTGGATAAAATCCTTGGCTTCACTACGCGTAAAGCTGGATAATGTTCCTGTAATAACAAAAACCAGTCCATTAAAAGTCCCACCTGTATATATTTCAGTTTGTGGAACCGATCTTGGCCATACCCCGTAAGATTTCAACTTCAAAACAACATTTTTATTGGTATCTTGGCTGAACCAATCAACGATTGCTTGGGCAATGTTAGGGCCGATTCCTTCAATTTGCTGGAGCTCTTCTTCATTGGCAAAAGAAAGTGCGTCTAAATCGGTATAGATGCGAGCTAAATCTGCGGCTATAACCTCACCAACACCTCGAATGCCCAAAGAGGTAAGCAATCGTGCGAGTGATTGTTTTTTAGACTCTGCGATTGATTCAATCAAGTTATCCGCTTTTTTCTCAGCAAATCCCTCTAGTTCCAGCAGCTCAGCTTTTTCTAGCGTAAATAAGTCCGATACGTCTTTCACGAAACCAGCTGAAATTAACTGTTCCACAATTTTTATGCCCAGCCCAACAATATCCATCGCGCCGCGGGAGACGAAATGCTCAACATTGCGAACTAACTGCGCTGAACACGTGGCGTTGACACAATACCACGCCACCTCACCATCGATATGTTCTACTGGCTGATTGCAATTAGGACAAAGCAGCGGAGGTTTGTAGATCACTTCATCACCATTGCGGGCATCAACTACTGGCCCGATTACGTAGGGAATCACATCACCAGCGCGTTTTACAGCCACGCGATCGCCTATGCGAATATCTTTCTCAGCTATGAAATCAAAATTATGTAATGTGGCTTGCTTTACTACTACCCCACCGATCTTGACAGAATCTAAAATGGCATATGGAGTAAGCACACCTGTGCGACCGACATTTACACCAATATCCAATAATTTCGTAGTTACCTCTTGAGCAGGAAATTTAAATGCGATTGCACCGCGCGGATCTTTCCCGACATATCCTAAGGATTCAAATAATTCACGGTCGTTGATTTTAATAACTGCACCATCGATTTCGAACGGCATTTCAGTACGCTCTTTCTCAAAATCTGAATGAACGCTGATCGTCTCCGCAATTGTCTGACAGTAGGTACTATCAACCACAGGAAATCCTAGTTCCCCAAGATATGAGAGCATCTCTTCTTCAGTTCGCAGTGAAGGAATAATCCTGCCTTCAATATATAGAATCTGGTAAGTCATCAGTGTTAATGGGCGCGAGGCAGTTAGTTTGGGGTCCAATTGACGGAGTGAGCCTGCTGCTGTATTTCTAGGATTCAAATATGGTTTATTGCCGCTTTCCTCAAGCCTCCGATTGAGTTCATAGAAACTTTCGATCTCAATAAATACCTCCCCTCTGACAACAATATATTCCGGAGATTCTGATGCATCTTTAGATATGGGTATCTTCAAAGGGAGTGCCCGAATTGTCCGTAAGTTCGCGGTAATATCTTCTCCAACAGTTCCATCACCTCGTGTCGCGCCCATTTCGAAACTGCCATTCCTATAATGCAACACGACAGTCAATCCATCCAATTTGGGTTCGACAACATAGGTTGTACCGGCGACTCGCTTATCAAGCTTCAAGATCCTTTCATACCACTTCCATATATCAGCCGCTTCAAATGCATTGCTCAAACTCAGCACTGGAACCGGATGGTTAACCTTATCAAATTTACCTGCTGGTTCAGCGCCAGCACGCTGAGTCGGAGAGTCAGGTGTGATTAATTCTGGGTGCTCAGATTCAATTTTCCGGAGCTTGAGTAGCAATTGATCATACTCAAAATCACTGATAAGCGGGTTGTCAAGTACATGATAGCGATAATTGTGGAAATTGATTTCGGCCCGTAAATTGTTGAGTTTTTTCTGTAGCTCTTGCGAAGTTCGATCTTCCATTATCTGGAACCTCTATCTTAGAGAAGAGATATTTACTACAAAATCGAAAAATTTATGCAGACGCACCCTGCTCAGCGCTTGTTGATATGTGACCACGATCAGCAAATACATTTGCCATAAACAGAATACTTACTATCCAAATAATGTCCGCTAGTAATAAGTGGACGAGCTGCAACCATACCGGAGCTAACAAAAACACATTTAGTAAACCCGCCCCAAACTGGATGAGGACAGCAAGTATCAGGGCCCTTCCGAACTGCTGCACGAATTCATCATCTATCCGACTTGTAATAATACCTGTTGTCACGATCAAGTAGAAACCTACAATCACAGCAATTGTTGGATGCAGGATGCGTAGTCGTACTAAGAAATGAGCAGCAGTCGAAAAGTCCTGTATCAACCCTTCTGCGAGAGTGTTAACTGGGAACAGTGTGTCGCCTAACGCAGTTAGCGCTCCGCTGGCTCCCAATATTAGCGTACCTAATAACCCAATGAGAATCATCCAGAAACTACTGTCACGCACCCGGATCCACACAACTTTGCCGCCAGTTGCCCACCACGCAGTGATCGACAGGAAAGCTAACAACAGGAAGGTATTGATCAAATGGATAACAATGGAAATTGCTCTACCAAGTGATGCATCACTTGCAACCCATTCAAATAAGACTAATCCAGCCCCAACCAGCGCCTCCGTGACCATAAATAACATGGCCATCCCCGATCCAAACCGCAAACGATGACCTTTGGGATAAATTTTGAAAATCCAAATCACAAGGATCAACAACAGAAAGAAGGCAATACCGCTTGTTGCTCGATGTGTGAGTTCAATAATCGTTTCGATCTGCGGGGCACGCGGAATCACGGCACCATTACAAAGTGGCCAATGGCTCCCACATCCTGCCCCAGAACCGGTAGCACGCACGTACGCTCCCCACAGAATGACTACGATATTCACTGCCAATACAAACCAAGCGTACTTGCTCATTCGAGAAAATTTCAGCATATACACATATCCGTTTTTCTTCTACTCTCCAAAACAATGAACATAACGTTAGTCAAATAACATTCCTTGGCGAGGCAACTCAAACTGACTAATTGGGAGGCCAACAAGCTGCTTGAAGCGGTTACATGTCTTCGGGGCAAAACCAGCATAGTCATTATTAAAATATCCGAACACATTCTTGATGTGGGTTTTATTGCTAATTATTTGCTGACGCCACCACTCTAACTGCGGAGTTAAATCCTCATGCTCTCGTTTAAATTCTGAGTACCGGCCGTGCTGCCCAATCCAACGAATATATAAAAAATCAGCTGTGGGGTATATTGTGCTGGGAACGCCCGGGTAATCTATGGCAGTCCAACATATTCCTTGAGCTTGCAGATTATCTGCCACCCTAGGAGTAAGAGAATCTCTCGCTACAGTGTACCATGACGGATGCCTAAACTCAATCGCAAAGCGTAAGCCCTGCGGCAGCTTTTCTAGGAAAGATTGCAGGACATCAAAATCATCTGCACTAAACGAAGCCGGAAATTGGATTAGGATAACTCCCAGCTTATCTTCCAAAAGCGAACTCACGGCTAAGAAATCTTGGACATCATTATCAGTGTTAATAAGTTTCAATTCGTGAGTGATTCGGCGGGGCATTTTCAAAGAGACCGTAAAATTGTCCGGGGTGATTGCATGCCAGCGTAAAACTGTGCTCTGACGAGGAGTGCCATAAAATGTAGAATCAATCTCAACAGACGTAAACTGTTCAGAATAAAAGTGTAGATATTTCTGATTTGGGAATGCGTCAGGATAGAAAACCCCCTCCCAATCTTTAAACGCAAAACCCATTGTCCCAAGCTGCCAATCCATGTAGTAGTTTGACTGATTTTCAGCTTTCAATTTATGCATGACTGATTATAATTGCTCTAGATGAATAACGACTAACATCTGGTGGAGGCTTACATGCCTGAGAGTAGCCTTACTTTTTACGGGACAAAATGGTGTGGGGACTGTTTACGCGTAAAATTTTTTCTCGATCGCAAGAAAATTATGTACAAATGGATAAACATTGATCATGATCCAGAAGCTGAAGCATTCGTAATAAAAACGAATGGCGGATTGCGCAGTGTGCCAACCATTGTATTCGAGGACGGAACCATCCTTGTTGAACCATCGACAAAAACACTAGCAGAAAAATTAAACCTTGACTAATCAAAACTGAAGACATATTTTGGCTCAAAGTAATCACGCTGGATGCTGTGTGAAAATCATTACTAAATTTCCTGTTCATTATTAAGTACATCGACTACTTCAGGTTCACCAAGCGCTTTGATGAGATCTGCTTGCTTTAATATCACGGCCGCTCCCTGCTGGCCAGATCCGATCGATATCTCTTCTTGGTTTAACACACTTATATCAACCAACGTACGTATTGGGGTCGGCAAACCCAATGGTGACACTGCCCCACGTCTATATCCGGTTAGGACATGCACCTCATCTTGATCAGCCATGGAAATCCTGGAAGTGCCCAAGTGTTTTCGTAGTGCTGGCCACGCAATTTGTTGCCGTCCGGCTACCAGCACCATCACATATTGTTGTTCGGTAATGCGAAATACAATACTTCTCACCACTTGATCGGGCTGTTGGTTGCGCTCGTGGGCAGCCTGTTCTAGAGATTTCAGTTGTCCAGGGTGTATAAATACACGGTAGGGTATGTTTTTATGATCCAGCTCACGTACTACGGGGGTGTTTAATACCATGATCGAATACACCTAGCAGCTTATAATCAAGTATGGATGACAAAACCAAATATCACATCGGTGAGGCTCTAAGTATACTCTGGTTAGCCAGGTCTTTGTCAGCTTGCTCCCAGGTAAATATAAATATCCTGTTCAATATTTGCGACAAACCGAGTTTTCACTCACCAAGTGACTCAGCGGTCGGTTCGTTAGCACCAGATACTGTGAGGAACCAGTCAGTATAAGCCGAAAAACTGCATTTTTTAGATTGCGAAATTCAGATATACACGATGTTTAATGCAAAGCTAAAGATCGCCTTGTTGTTCTAACAAAAAGTGTGTACAAGCAAATCCCGCTATACTTCCACTACAATGTTCTGATAGTCTTGAAAATGCTGAATATTCATATGCGGCTGACATGACTCAAGACAATTACTTTTTACCAATAATCTATTCAATAGAATGCCAGAAAGAAAATGATACAATTGATTTGTTATGACCCTGCAATTATCAACCATAGAACTTGGCCCCTGGCCGATGAATTCATATGTTATTAGCAGTCCTGACGACCACACCTGTGCAATTGTTGATCCTGGAGCAGAAGCGGAAAAAATCCTTGCGGCAATCGCCGGAAAAACGATTGCCGGGATCCTGGTTACCCATTCCCACCCAGATCATATCGGAGCTCTCGATGTGGTTAAAAGGACAACCGGTGCTCCGGTACTCGCCCACCCGGCTGAAGCGAGTGCAATGAGCGTCAGGATAGATTCGCCACTTTCCGATGGAGAAATCATAACTGTTGGAGATGGAGAGTTAAGAGCGATCCATACCCCTGGTCATACATCCGGTATGATGTGCTTTGACATCGGCGATGAGCGAATCTTAGTTGGTGATACGATTTTTGTTGGTGGTCCAGGCCGCACTTGGTCAGCGGAAGATTTTGCCATAACTATGCGGACTATGGAGGAAGTCGTCTTCAGATGGTCCAACCAGACACAGTTCTTCCCTGGACATGGTCCAGCCGGAATTATTGGAAAAGAGCGTTCAGCATATCAGTCTTTTATCGAGAAAGGGTGGTCGCCAGAACTTTACGGGGATATTACTTGGGCATGAGTATTATCACTGTGCCAATGCCATAACAGCTAACGTAACAATTTTGCCAGAAATACCTAAGCGGATGGGATTGACTCCGTTCGCGTATTCATCAGGCAGATTATCCTCGTTCGCAAGACGCCATCCCAGCAGTAACGATGGTATACCAACCGTATGAAACGGTTCTTGGTCACCCTCCCCCACATCATTGACCCATGTAATTTTCTCTTCAAGATAATCAGCGGCTGCCCGGGTTGCGAGAAGCAGGAGACTATCTGTCTCAACATCACCAGTGATTCCTAGATTAAATCCATCCCCACCAGCGACTCCATCCAGGTTCACTACTGCAATTGTGTTTTCCAACGGTATGATTGGATTCTTGTGATAAAAAATTGAACCCCAGTTTCCATATTCTTGAGCATCCCATGCCACAAAAACGATACTCCGCTTAGGATGGTAGGCTGCTTTGTGCCACAAGCGAGCTAATTCCAGCAAAACACTGATCCCACTAGCATTATCGTTTGCGCCCGAGTAACGCATTCCCGGATCATCCCCAACATGATCATAATGGGCACCGATGATGATAAATTCATCTTTAAGGATTGGGTCGCTACCTGGCAACCAAGCTATAACATTCTTTGCAGGTACAGTTTCAGCCACCATGAATAGCTGCAGGTCGGCAAAATAGCCAAGTGCTGTTCCCGCATCTAACTCGCGAATCGAAGACCGGGACTGTCCAAGAAGTTCTAATAAGCGCGTAAAGCCCATCTGGGTCAATTCGAGTACTACCATTCCATTATCTTCAGCATCAGCTATGATAAGCGGCTGCTTGGTATAGATTTCATCAGCCTCCCTTTTGTTGCCGGTGATGATTAGAACTGCAGCCCCACGTTCTTTCGCCCAACTTATCTCTCGTGCCAGGTCCTGAGTGGATACCTGAAGCACAATCTTATCGCGCAGATCGATATCCAGATCGGGATGATTTCCAGCCCACATGAGTTGGCCTTGGTGATGCTGATCTAATCCAATACCGATTTGGCGGATGAGAAATCCTTCCCGGTAGGGCAATAAAACCTCATTCGCTAATTGATTGTCACTTACGGAAAGAGTTGGGGCAGCTGTAAATACTGTTCGAGTTATTGGAAACTGTTGATAGAAAGTATCCGCACCGGGAGGTTCACCTACCAAATGCTGCAGTCCAGAACCAGGCTCTGTCTCCTGCTCCGTAAAATCATTTTCCAGTGTAGAATTCGTCAAACCGGTGGGAGCTGAATATACTGATAGTAAACCGAGATCATCAAATACATCAGCGATGTACTCTGCAACATGTTGCGCTCCCGGTGTCCCCGATAACCGTCCGCTGAGTTCAGGGGCGGTTAGTATACCGATATCTTCTAGCGTGGCACGGAGATCAAACTGGTTTACAACATCACCCCACTCAGGCTCAACATGACCACGGCCGATAGATTCTCTCCAATCTTCTGCGAAGTCGACAAGCGGTACATCTAATGCGAGCTGCAGACTTCTATCAAGGGAGTATCCACGATGGCTGTATTCAATCAGCTGGGTGAGATTCCTCCAGCCGTACCGGTTTACCAAGTATCGGACAGCGTCCCAAGATTGGGCATCAGCAATTTTTCTCTCATCCACTGACAACTCATAATCTAGAGGAAAATCTTCGAAACTAAAAAATTGGTCATAGAGATTACCTTCCCTGATAATAAATAACTCACTGGCAGCATTCTTCATCTCCTGGTTGTTGAACGATTGGGTCAAATAGATGCTCAATCCACGCTGCAGCCAATCATCAGTTAATCCAGCTTCAAAAAGTAGATTTTTCGCGAATAATTTCGCTATCGTGCCCAGATAGTGTTGATTATCCCATTGTGAATGCAGGACTAATTTTATACCTTCACCGCTAGCTGTCCACTCACTGATTTTTCCAGCAGTAAACATGCTCTGTGCAACCGAGAACTCCAACTCTCCTGGCGTTCCATATACTGAAAGTACTTGACCTCGCTCAGGCTCCAACCCAAGCATATGATTAAGATGAAGGTAATATCGCTCTGCATCTGGCAAGATTGCTGCAGCCCATTCCACTGCCGCGTGAGGAGTGTAAATCTTCAACCATTCTCCGCTCGTTTTCGAGAAATTGGGTCCTGACCATTTGTAGCCTTGCTCTCCGAGCGTAAATACAATTTCAGCTATCGGAGTTTGGTTGTAAATGGATATATTTGATTCTTGTTCTGGAATTATGAAGATCTTTGTAAGGATATCCCCATCTGGTAGAAACGCAACTGGTCGGTATTTATAGTCGATTGAATCGACTTGGACAGCATCAGCAAACCAATTTGCTTGTTCCACTTTCAAGTGGGGAAGGTTATCGTCTACAGTCTGCATGAACGATGTGCTATTGTTCTCTTCTATGGCAACAGAACGTTTATTCATTAACGAATCAAGCTCGTCTTGAGCCTCAGAAAGTCGATTGTTCCAGTAAAAATGCCATTCAGATTCAAATTGCTGTTGGTCGACGCCTAGGTTAGTTGTAAACAAATCGTCTAAAGCTTGTTGATCCCCGCATCTATTTGTTTTACAGAGTTCACCAAATTCGGATATAAACTTTCCAAGCCCTGCCCAACCAATCT
>JBFENN010000075.1:0-15083 GCA_041551115.1 Anaerolineales bacterium | reverse complement strand
TACCCCGCCCCAGCTTTCCTTATGGCCACCAGCGTACTGCTTCAGGCGTTGGTGATAGCTCCAATAAGAATTTTCTAAGCCGCACGGGACATTCCAGACATTTGCTGTTGGATCAAATTCATCAGCGATCCAATGGGCTATCCAGACGTCTTGAGGTGGGTTATTGATCGTTGCCCAGTCGGTAATGTAAGACCGGCATGGGCTGCCATATGCACCAGCTCGTAATCCGATTAATTCTAATTGCTCTACCCAACCATTCAAAAACGATTTAACCGCATCACGGCAGCTTTCAGCATCAGGATACCCTTCAATATCATAGTTGATTAATGCGTTACTCGCGAAACCTAACTTGTGTGCAGCTTCGCTTGCATACTCTGCTTCGAGTTTACCCTCTACATATGCAACGGCTGGATTACTGCTCATGCGATATTTAAATGATGTGCATGGAGCTTGTGGTCCAACCCAGGTCAAGATGAAATCCCATCCTTGTTCAGCAGCTTTTTGAATCCAAAGGGCATTGACTGGTTCATCCCGGCAGGCAAAGCTCACTCCTCCGATGTATAAATTGAAAACATAATAGGGGCTCCTTTCCCACCATGTCTGCATCTGTTCCAGTGTGGGAGCGTAACAGCGATCAAAGCCATGCATCTGGTTGACCATATAGTATGCTTCCAATGATTGCGATATTGTCTTATTGGATAACTCTGCGCGCTGCGTATATACACCGGTATTAGTAGGAGCTGTGGAAGAAAAAGATAATTCCCAGGTACCGTTTGGAAGTGTTAATGTCTCACTGATTATTCTGATAATATCAGATCCATTAGTACGGCTGATTTCCAGTTTGGCTTGGATTGGGATGAAATTATTATTTATACCTTCAACCACATTTTGGATCAATTCTCCCGACCTAAAAGCCAATATTGGCAGCCCTTCCGAATCTGCCACCCAATAATTTTTGAGCTCGAATGTCAGTAGCCCGAATCCGAATATTATTGGCAAGTGCTGGGTATAAGTAATCCTAGCTGTCGGGGACAAAGAAGGCGGGACAATCATGATGTTGGGGGAAAAATTGTCCTGGTCATTCTTGAATCCACCAGAAGCTGTTGAATGATCTTCATGCGGCATCGCTTGTACGGGCAGCACCGAAAATACGACCATAATGAGTGTAGCAGAGCCGAGCAGCACGCAGAAAATCAGGCTGATGGTGTACGGTTTCATGGGTAATTCTCAATTCGCGATGATTTTAGTTGGTTGTTTGATTATGTGCCGCTATATTATAATCAGTCACCGGTCATAAAACTAAACTCCTACAGGGGTTGAGATATGAATAAATATTCCTCTATCAAGTTGTTTCTGCTGTGGATCGGCTTGATCACAGTCGTGTCAGTAGGCCTTGTAGCGGGATGTTCAAAAGACACAACACCCGTGATACCGGTAGCTTCTCCCACAGCCCAGGTTATGTCAGCCCCAGCCACGCCGTATGCAAGCTCACCCGCTGCGGGTATCTGTGGCGGGCCTCTAGCAGGGCAGATCGCTCCGATAGAGATTTGGCCGGATACGCCAAATCCGCGCTGCTTGCAGCTATCTCCGGAACAGTACCTACAGGTGACCAATCACACCGATACCAGCTTACAGTACCGGTTGGGTCATTTCTCAGGTGAGCTGAAAGCTGGTGAAACCGTTGTGCTTGAGCAACAAGTGAGTGGGTATCTATCACCCGGTGTACACTTGTTTTTGGTCTCCTCTTACGGCGGACCGGAGCTTTGGCTGAAATAATGTTAGTGTCCAATCACCATGGAGATGTTCTTTCGTTTAGTTTGAGGAATTTTCCTTTATGGGCTCATTCTAAATGAGACAGATGACAAAAATATATTTAGATGGATGAGCCGCAGACAATCTTTGAACGATTCATTGCCCGCCCGCAGTCTTGGTATGTGCGGTTGCTGGTGATTATCATCTATCTTACCGCGTTGGTTGTTGCAGCAGCAGTAGATGGTGTTTTGGGCGAACTGCGCGATCTGTTCACCTTGCGTGTCTTGCTATTAGCCCCGACCGTTAGCATCTATATCTGGATGGTATCGCCAGTAATGGCTCGCTATGGCCAGCAAGTGGAGCGAAGCCTGCGCCCGTTAATTAAACTCGATGATGAAGCATTTTTACAGCTGAGGGCGAATGCAGCGATCATAAAACCGGGCTATGAAATACTCGCATTTGTCGGTGGGATGGTGCTAGGCGTGGTCGTGACCCTATCAAGCGGATTTGATCAACTGACCTCCTGTCTCGGTGCATATTGGCTGCTCACTGCAAGCTTGATGTACGGGCTGCTGGTGTGGGTGATCATAGTTTCTGTCCTCAGCACACGCTTGATCAATCGATTACATCAAGTGATAGGGCCATTTGATATCTTGGATCCAAGTCCCTTTGAAGCGGTTGGTAAACAAAGTTTGCTGCTTGCGCTGGTCTTTATTGGAGGGATCACGATCAGCTTCCTGTTTTCATTTCAACCTGGCAATCTTGCATCACCTTACTTCTGGGGAGAATATGCTGTCTTGGTGCTGCTGGTGCTGTTGATTTTCTTCCTCAATATGCGTCCCACCCATCGTCTCATGGCTGCACAAAAGAAAGCTGAGCTGGAGCCTCTACAGCGTCAGATCTACCAATACAGCCGAAAGCTGCAAGACCGCTTAACTCAAAACGAACCAGTCGACGAACTCCCAGGTGTGATTCAATCGCTGTCGGTCTTCGAGGCGTATCTGCTGAACGCACCCACATGGCCTTACAACACCGCGATGCTGCGTGCACTGGTTTTCTCCGTACTGATCCCGCTGGTATCAGTCCTGGCGCGCATTTTGGTTGAGTTGATCAAGTAATTTTCTATTGTAGTTTATCCGCTTAAAAGAATATCAATAGCTATGGGGGAGAACAAATCCTGTGTCTAGTTTCATTAACGTCTATTTCCATAGCGATATCCCAAGATGACTGATGCCATCGTTGATATATTGTGCAAACTTGAGACGTGGGCATTGTTTTGAGATGAGCTCATACCGCGATAGCTGTTTCCATAGTGGTGTTTGGGGACCACGATTAGATATCCAAATGATACTTTACCATCAGAAGGCTGGTATTACTCACCTGCTAAGTTGTTCCTCGCATATAAATCTCGCGCTGAGGTATGGGGCCAGATATCTGCTGTTCTTCAAAGCGCTCTTTCATCTGTTCCTGGAGGATGCATTTCACCTGCCAGAAATCGTCAGTTTTCACCCACGCTCGCACGGCTAGATCCACCCCGAACTCGCCAAGATTTAACACCTCCACACTCGGGGTGGGATCTAACAAGATCTGTGGGTTAGATGTCATGATCTCGATCAACAGGTCACGCGTCCGGCCGATGTTTTCAGCATAGCTGATACTGGTCACTATATCAATTCGGCGAGTTTCCTTAGCGGAATAATTCTTAATGTAATCGCTAGTGATGTTGGAATTTGGGATAATCACTTGGACGTTGTCCGCTGTCCGCATGATCGTATTGAAGATGCCCACTTCCTCGACTATTCCGCTGGCACCTCCGGCATCAATAGAATCGCCGATCACGTAAGGTTTGAGCACCAGCACTACCACGCCAGACGCGAAATTGGATAGAGAATCCTTAAGTGCTAGACCGACCGCCAAGCCTGCAGAAGCTAACAGCGCAGTTAAGCTGGTGGTATGGATTCCAGCTGCATTTAATGCCGCAATCACAACTGCGACCAGCAAACCAGCGTATACTAGGATTCCACTGAAACGTACCACTGTTTCATCAACATCCATTCTTTTCAGAGCCCGCTTTAAAAGGTGAATCACCAACTTCGCCAACCAGCGGCCGATGATAAATATCAATATCCCAATTACGATCCCGGTGATTATTGCCCCAAAATCACGCTCTGCCCAGTTAAATGAGATTTGAAAATCTTCCATAGTGTAATCCTCCATTATGATGGTAGCCTAATAGTTACAAGCTGAAGTTTACCCTCACTTTTTCAATTAATTAATTGTAAACATATTCTGTACGCCACGCTTCCCTAATTCAAAGAGATGTCTACTTTCCCTAGCAGAACATCCTTACTGTTGCGAATTCGGTGTGTGGTTGGGTTATGAAGTACAAGTGCAATATTTGAATGGAGTCATTCTCACCAATTCTATTTCCGCTGGACACAAATATCCTTTCGGCCCACGTAATAGAGTATTTGGTTCAATTCACGATCATGAAAAGTTTGTTCGCGATCATTGTCATGGGGAATTGGTTACCTTCATCATATTCCATTATATGAATATATCCGCTATTATATTCATAATGTCGAATATGAAATCTCCAAAACCCGAGCGTGCAATCAGCCGCTTGTTAGAAACACTTGGCAAACCAGCGCGCATCCGTATCTTATTGGCAATAGGGGATGGTGAGGCTTGTGTTTGCCACCTTGAAGCTGTTCTTGGGCTGCGTCAGGCTTATATCTCGCAACATTTAATGGTGTTACGAGAGGCTGGATTGCTCATTTCACAGCGGGACGGGCGGTTTGTTTTTTACCGATTAGCTGACCAGAGATTGTTAGATTTGATAGAAGATGCCGCTGGTATCAGCGGAGTGTCCAGTGATGATGGTGCTCTACGAAGCGGCAGAAAAATGGAACCCGCCTGCTGCTGCCCGCGTTGTTCGACAGAACTGATAATAATTAATGGTGAGTAATCGCCCATGAAGAATTGATATGGAGCAGCTATTGGACACCGTTCTTACACTTCTTGAGGCTGGTTGGCTCAGCTTGTTAGATTATCTTGCTGCGCATGTACTGCTTTGCCTGGTCCCAGCGTTCATTATTGCTGGCTACATCAGCGCCATGATCCCCAAAGAAGTTATCACCCGCTACCTGGGGCCGCGCGCCTCCCGTTGGGTGAGCTACCCTGCAGCTGCCTTTGGTGGTTTCATCCTGGCTGTCTGCTCTTGTACTGTCTTGCCGCTCTTTGCCGGCATCTGGAAGCGCGGGGCAGGACTGGGTGTTGCAATCACTTTTCTTTTTGTAGGGCCAGCAGTAAATATCTTGGCTATTGCTTATACCGGTGCTGCCATCGGTATGGATATCGCCGTGGCGCGGATCGTGCTGTCAATTTCTTTCGGCATCCTTATCGGGATGGTTATGGCGTATATATTCCGTGAGGGCGAAGCCAAGCGTGCTGCTGAGATGGCCGACAATGGTCTTTTTGACCAGAGTGCACGTGTGCAGCCGGCTGTGTGGATCGTGTTCCTGCTCTTAATGGCGGTGCTGATCGTAGGAACATTACAGGTCAGTTTCTTGACAACTACGTGGATTAACCTCAGTTTGCCAATCGATTTACCACAAGGACTGGTCACTAGGTTGGAGAGTGCGAGCTTGAATCCACAGGGCGCAATGTTAATCATCCTGATCCTGCTGATCGCACCAGCTGCTTACTTAGGCTTGGAGAATGTACTGGAGAAATTCAATCGCTGGACCTATCTGGTCGTTATTATTGTAGGTGCAACCATTCTCATTGCCGCACCAGTAGTTGAGACCGGCAGCTTGATCTTGGGGATTACCGGCCGTTTCTTCGGGGAATTGATCCTTTTTGCGCTCATTGGCGTGATAGTAGTGCGCTATTTCGAACGCGACCAGATAGCTAACTGGCTGTGGGAGACCTGGAAATTCGTTAAACAGATTTTCCCCCTGCTCGTGCTGGGTGTCTTTCTGGCTGGCGTTGTCAAAACGCTTATCCCCGGCTCATTGATCCAATCATTAACTGGGCAGAACACCATATTGGCGAATCTTGTAGCTGTCTTGTTCGGTGTCTTCATGTACTTCCCTACATTGGTAGAAGTACCTATTGCCCGGATGTTCCTTGATTTAGGCATGAGTCGCGGTCCACTCTTGGCATACTTGATCGCAGACCCCGCCCTATCATTACAAAGCATCCTAGTCACTAGCCGGATCCTAGGGCGCCGGAAAACATGGACCTATGTATCACTAGTGACAGGTTTCAGTGTTCTGGCCGGCTACTTGTTTGGCATATTCTTAACCATCGTCTAGCTGCTAATGAGTATATTTGTTCCTATATCTAAATCGAGAAATTCAAGGAGGCATCAATGTTGATTATCAAGGTACTGGGTTCAGGCTGTGCAAACTGTAAGAAAGTTGAGCAAATTACCCAATCTGCTGTTCAGGAGATGGGCTTTGATGCTGAGATTGTCAAGGTTACTGATTACAGCGAAATCATGGCATACCCGATCCTATCGACACCTGGGTTGGTTATCAACGAGCAGGTTGTTTGTTCAGGGCGGATCCCCGCGAAATCCGAAGTGGCATCATGGTTGGCGAACGCTACCTTGCAGGAGGGCTGAAATGAGCAGTGTGGTAAATGCAGAAGGAGCTCAAGTAAGTGGCTCAACAAAGAAATTATCTACTTTGGATCGCTTTCTGACGCTTTGGATCTTCTTGGCAATGGCGGCCGGTGTTGGAATCGGATATCTATTCCCCACGCAAGTACAGAACTTTAATGAAGCCGTTTCGGTCGGAACGACAAATGTCCCTATTGCGGTTGGATTGATCCTGATGATGTATCCTCCGCTTGCCAAGGTCCGTTATGAAGAATTGGGAGATGTCTTTCGTGATTGGAAGATCCTTGGTATATCCTTGCTGCAAAACTGGGTAATTGGTCCGTTGCTCATGTTCATCCTTGCAGTGATCTTTCTGCCGGATTTGCCGGATTATATGACCGGGCTGATTTTGATCGGTTTGGCACGCTGTATTGCCATGGTACTGGTCTGGAACGATTTAGCCAAGGGGGACAGCGATTATGCAGCTGGTTTGGTAGCGTTCAACAGCATTTTCCAAGTGCTTTTTTACAGTCTCTACGCTTACATCTTCATTACAGTGCTGCCCGGTATCTTGGGACTAGTGGGGACGGTGGTAAACGTGACTATCGTGGATATCGCCAAGAGCGTATTCATTTACCTCGGTATCCCTTTTATTGCGGGGTTTCTGAGCCGTTTCATCTTGATCCGGGCGAAAGGTAGAGAGTGGTACGATACGCGCTTTATCCCGCTTATCAGCCCATTAACGCTGATTGCCCTGCTGTTTACGATCGTCATCATGTTCAGCCTAAAAGGAGAACTGATTGTCACGATACCTTTTGATGTCCTGCGTATCGCTATCCCACTGCTGCTCTATTTCGTCATCATGTTCTTGCTGAGCTTCTACATGGGATACCGTGTCAAGGCGGGTTATGAAAAATCCACCACCTTGGCATTCACTGCTGCCAGCAACAACTTCGAGCTCGCGATCGCAGTCGCGGTAGCCGTGTTTGGGATCAATTCTGGCCAAGCTTTTGCAGCCGTGATAGGACCCTTAATTGAGGTACCAGTCATGGTTGGATTGGTATCCGTAGCAATATATTTCCACAAGCGGTTCTTTCCTCCTGAGGTAGCCGCACAGCCAGCAGTGGGAGATTGAATAAGCCACCAACCTGCCCTAGAATAATTCATCATCGAAAGAACAAGCCGCTCCCTGAAGAGCGGCTTGTTTGTATCTGCTTATACCTGGTTGGTGTTGGACTTAAAGGGACAGGTCTGGTAGGTCCGAAGGATCCAAAGAGCTTCTTACTAGATCAAAGTTATACCCGAATTACTCCCTTGCCTCGAAGCGGCTATAATAGGCAGGCAATGTTATCTTAAAATAATAGCTTAAACATATTGGAGTACCTCAATGAGCGATCAAAAACCGCAACACATTGGCAGTACAGTTCTCTATGGCATCGTAATTACGCTGAGTGTTCTGGTCATCATATTCAGTTCTCTCGGAGTGATCGGCATCTGGATAATTCAGCAACCGTTGAGTGAAGCCGTTGTATCATTTGTGGTTCTCGTTGAGGAAACTGCTAGTCTTGGGCAGCAAATCACTATAAAAGTGGATAGCATTATCGAACGAGCAGAAGAGATCACAACCAACATCTCGAAAGCCTCGTATGAACTCAGTGGGGAGGTGACTGATAGGGGAGTAGTAATGGTATTGCTACCCGAAGAAAATGAGTTACAGCTCACTGACACAATTAATTCTGCTCAAGAGACATTTGCAGAGATCCGTGCGGTGATCGATAACACATTGAACCTCTACCAGACTGTCAACAATATCCCATTTGTCAATCTACCTGGCCTGAGTGAAGACCAGCTCGATGGAATTGCGGTATCTATAAACGAGACGAGTGAGAAGGTAGCGAACTTAAAGGCAGAGATCCAGGCTTTCCGTGATGGCATAACGGAAAGGATTGATTTGGTTGCTGACGCAACTACTCAATTGACAGCTGAAATCGATGGAGTCCGTTCTGGTTTAGCGAGATTGGACATCACATTGGCTGAGGTCGAAGCACTGGCGCAGCACCTGATTGTGATCATCCCTGGGATACTGATCGGCTTAGGGTTGGTACTGACCATTTTTTTCACTTTTATAATTTATACTCAAGTGGAATTTATTCGTTTGTATACTCTCCGCTGGAAGCAGTTGGGTAGTGAGCTCGTTATCGAGGAAGAGAATCTGCAAATTGAGCCTGAAAAAGTTGATGACAACCCTGATGAAGATGAAACCAGAGCTTGAGTATCTTGCTCAGAATTTTACATTGCCGTAAGTATGCAGAAAAGGATCAATATTGAGCTCAGCAGGAATTGGGAAACCCTTGGTTGGTTTCCAAGGATGATTTACTCTGCCACGGGATGAAGTGATTATTATGATACTTATGCATGATTAAAGTAGGTGATCAATTTTGGGTAGATTTATGCCGGATTGATTAATCGCTTAATATTCAATGCTAGAGGTGTAGACATGGCATATTTAATTATCCTATTTTTGGATGATATCGATAAATTACCGGACATCTTGGATGCCTGGCATGCTATTGGCGTTCCCGGCACAACGATTTTACAGAGCACCGGTGCGCACCGAACTCGCACCTGGCTGAGTCAAGTAGGTCTTGGGGCGCTTGATCGTTTATTTGATACAGATCAGATTCGCCGTCGGACGCTCTTAGCAGCCTTTGACGATGAGGTTTTAAAAGATAAGGCTATCGGTGAGGCTGAACGGGTAATGGGGGGCTTCGATCGACCAAACAGTGGGTTGCTGCTCGTAGTACCGGTCCTGCAGGTGCTTGGACTGCAGAAGCACAGTCCGGTCGCTGTTCCGGAAACATTACCTGAAGCAGTTTATCCGGATTGGTATATTAATCGGTTGACTAGTGTTGAGGAAGTGTTGGATATTCTTGACCTGGAGCCCACGATAGTTCGCTCCGATTCCCCTTTGGATGAAGTCGCGGCGGCTATGCTTGCTCAACCCAGGACGCATATTGCTTGTGTAGTTAACGAAGATGAACGTTTGATCGGAATAATAGGCTTGCGTTCCTTAGCCGATGACCTCTTCTTTCATATCATGCCGGAAGAATTCATGAGTGATGTGCACGATCTCGAATCGGTATTGGAATTCGCTAATAAGACCCGCATGCGAACTGCGGCTGACGCGATGCGTCCACCGATGTGGGTCAAACGTGAAGAGCTGGTTAAGGACGCATTCGAGCGTATGCATGATCAGAAATTATCAGGCCTGCCAGTAGTAGACGACCGTTACCGAGTGGTCGGGTATATCAACCTGATTGAATTAATGGCAGCTTGTATGAAGAAAGGTCCGTCTACTGATAATGGGGGTGAACGGGAATGAATCCAATCTGGTTGGCAGCAGGCATCTTTGTCATCACCTACGCGGTGATTGTCTCGGAACGGATTGACCGTACACTTGCCGCACTATTGGGGGGAATGCTGATGATCCTATCGGGTGTTGTTACGCAGGAACAAGCCTTCGATTCAATCGACTGGAATGTAATTTTCTTGCTCGCCGGAATGATGATTATCGCTAATTTGCTGCGCGAGACGGGATTGTTTCAATGGATCGCCGTGAAGGCAGTTCGCTTAGGAAATGACGAACCATTCCGCATATTATTGATTCTCTCTTTTATCACCGCCGTAGCTTCCGCCCTGTTGGATAATGTGACGATTGTCATCCTGGTAGCTCCAGTAACGTTAATTGTCGCAGCAAGCCTGCGGGTAAGCCCGATCCCTTTTTTGATTGCCGAGATTCTTGCATCCAACATCGGCGGGAGTGCAACACTGATTGGTGACCCGCCCAACATCTTGATCGGCAGCGCGGCTGGGTATGATTTTGTTACTTTTGTTAGCAACATGGCTCCGATCGCTGCTATTATCTTAATCGCTTTCCTCGGAATTGCTTGGATCATGTTTCGCAAGCCGTTAATGGGCAAGCATAAGTCTCCCCATGATTTTGAATCATTTGATACGACTGCGCTGATTACGAATAAGCCCTTGTTACTAAAAGGTGCGGTTGTGATGGTGGGAGTGATCATTGGCTTTGTTGCCCATGGTGCACTGCATATCGAACCCGCCACAATAGCTTTCACCGGTGCGACCGTTCTGCTCCTGTGGGGCGGAAAAGATGTCCATCAAGCCCTGCGGGATGTCGAATGGGTGACATTATTCTTTTTTGTCGGACTCTTCATAACCGTTGAGGCGCTCGTTGAGGTTGGTCTGATCGAGATGGCTAGCCGTGCACTGCTTGACCTTACTGGAGGTCAGTTGCAGACAACTGCCATGTTGCTGCTCTGGATGTCCTCGATTGCCTCGGGTATCGTCGATAACATCCCCTATACCACCACCATGATCCCGATCGTGCAGAACCTTGGAATGACAATGCCGGTTGATCCGTTGTGGTGGTCGCTTGCCTTAGGTGCTTGTCTGGGTGGCAATGCCACCTTGGTCGGAGCCTCCGCTAATGTTGTTGTGGCAAATCTGGCAACCCGTGCCGGTTATCCAATAAGCTTTTTTGGTTTCATGCGTTACGGGGTCATTACTACCATTATTTCCCTAAGCCTCGCTAGTTTATATATCTGGCTGAGATATCTCTAAGTCATTCCAGCTTGTTCCGGACAATAGAGATATTATTGTGCGCGTTCCCGTGAAAAAAAACCGAGTTGGATTTGCCAACTCGGTTCTATTTTTGGTAATAATGGTCTGCATAATGCTAGTTCTGTTATGGTTTGTACTGTCCTAGCAGTTCCAGATCGTTCCAGGTAGTCGGGTTGGTCAGCATCCGGTAGGGATTGGTTGACACCATGCTTTGCTGCACGAGTTCATCCGGGTCGTCGTTATCTGATACCGAGAATGCAAACCCGTAATGGGCGTCCTTGACTGGAGTCATGTTGAAGATCTTCCAGGGCATCTTGACTTCAATTGTGTAGCCATCCTCGGTCTCTTCGGCTGCCATCTCAATCGTGGGATAGACGCCTTTTACATTGCTTGGATACCATAGATAAGATTCAAGTCCATTCCCAGGATCTGGCGAGCCAGGTGAGACGCCCACTTGGAAGTCATCAGCGCTGAGAGTCTGGATGTAGTAATCTGCGTTGAGACTTTTATCGAGTTGAATCTCGATATCATCCCCAAGATATAACAGCCGGCTGCCGGAGTTTTGGACGTACACATCATCGCGCACTTCTGCGGCAATATAGAAGTTGTAATCATCCCACCCGATTCGCACTTCAGCCGAGAGATCTGATGTTCCATCCCAGTTTTCATCGCCGAAAACCACGTCCCGAACCGGATATTCCGGGATTTCCCACTCGCCCAGGTCACCATCTATCTCTGGTTCTTCTTTCAGATAATATGCTTTTAAATAGGGTTTATTGCGTGTAGCTGAGCTGCTGGAGGGAGGCTTAGTAGCTGCCTTTGTTGGGGCGTCGGTTGGTGCATCGGTAGCGGTGGGAGGCGCACTTGTTGGGGTTGATTCAACGACTGCAGCCTGGCTGGTCTCGGTTGCTGGTGGTTGGACGGTCGGCTGCTCCGGTGCTTCAGTCGGGACAAGGGTTATTTGTGCTTGTGCGGTAGTCGTTGCCAGCAGTTTATATATTTCTGCGTTGGTAGGGTTCTGGGTGGCCGCAACGAATGGTGTCGGTGTTGAACGGAATGGCAGGTTGCATGCGCTTAGGCTGAAGGTTAATAGCAGGATGACAGCGATTATGATGCTTCTCTTCTCGTTCATATCAGCCCTCCTTGATCGACGGCTCAATTAATAAATAACAGACACGGTGTAAGCAGTGCCTCACACTCACCTTTGTATAGGTATTTTCTCACATTATATGCATTTTTTGTGCCCATCCATCATTTATCATATCTGAAAGGAGCTGTCAGTTAGGAACATACGCGATAATCCAGTACCTACAGGTCGAATAAATTGGCTTATTTATTGCTGATCTAGGGTTTGGGCACGCTGCAACAGCACTAGGGTCAGGTCGTCAAACTGCTGTTCGCTGCCCGCGTATGCCCGCACTTCTGAGATCAACGCATCCTGCACATCCCGTGCGGTGCGGTGCTTTAAGGTGCTGGCAATTTCCAGCATAGGTTTGAACCCCATTGGTTCACCTTCAGCATTTTGGGCATCGACGACACCATCTGTATACATCAACAGCAGGTCTCCAGGCGCTATCTGCACACTGCTCTCTCCCCAAGCTGCTTGGTTGTCGACACCCAGAGGAATACCGGTGCGCATTAATGCACTCGGTACTTGATCGGCTTCATTTTTCAGTAAGTACGGTGGGTGGTGTCCCGCGTTGCTGTAGATCAGTGTACCGGTGGTCGGCTCCAGGAGACCGTAGAACATGGTGATGAAGAGACCCCCATGGGTGTCATCCAGGATGCGTTGGTTGACTGCGCGCAGCACTTCACCTGGTGAGTATGGGTGTTCTTCTGCAAATGTCCGCAACAGAGTGCGGCTCAATGCCATGTACAGAGCTGCACCGATCCCTTTGTCGGTAACATCAGCCAGCACTAGGCCTAGGCGCCCATCTGGGCAGTTGATGAAATCATAGAAATCACCCGATGTCTCACGTGCCGGTCGCCAAATTGCCGATAGGTTCCAACCAGGTGGGTTGGGTGGTAGTTCTGGCAGCAGGCTGGCCTGCATCCGTCCAGCTAGGGCTAACTCCTGGCGGCGGGTTCCGACTGTTGCTATGGCACGTGCGGCTTGGTTGAGGAATCCAATCATCTGGTGGTCGGATGCTTGCTTCTGTTGTGTCACTCCGGAGTTGGTTATGCTGCTTATTGTCACAACACCAACGGGGGCGCTCCCAGGAACTGCGAGCGGAATCGCGCGTTGGACGTAGTTATCGCTTTCACCACCGCGTAGTACGGAGCGCTGCCGGTATGCGCGCGCTTCAAGCAGGTCATCGGCTAAGTGCAAATTCGGTTGGGACCATAAGCCTGGGTCAGCTCTCTCGCCCGCGTTGCCAATCAAACGCAAGCGTCGCTCGCCAGGTAAAGCATACCAGACTTGGACTTCGTCAATATAGAAACCAGCCAGTAAGCCGCGTGTGAGGAAGTGGGCGGCTTGGTTTAAATCCTCCGCAGCATAGATCGATTGAATAGTAGCTGCCAAAAGGTCAGTGTGAGAGGATCGGTCACCATTTTGTACGCCTACCTCCAGGTAGTCGAGTGCGTCATCCCAACGCCCAACCATTGCTAACATATGCCCCACCCGTCCTGGGCGGAAGTGCTTGCTGAGGAATTTATGGTAGATATTGTTTTGGATGCGGTATTGACCATGTAGGTTCTGTTCAATCACACCCGTCAGGTAAAGCGGATCGAGATCGGGGGAGAGCGGTAACGGCAGTTCGCCCTTGGGGAGGCTGTCATGCTCAAGCAGCAGTAGTATACTCCGCAGCAGGTCTGGATCTTCTTCAATCAGGCGCACTGCCTCGAGCAATGGGGCATATTGGTAGACGTCATCATTCAGGAATGTACGGGTTGTAGCGCTCACTTGGCGAGCTGTTAAGCGCGTTGAGACCGCCCTTTGTGATGTTTCTATGCAGGCTTGGCTTAATTGGCGAATAAGGTAAGCATCACCTTGGGTCGCTTCGAGCAACTTATTAAATGCTTGCTTGGTGTAGTCGGTGCCCTCCAGTGCCATAAATTCAGCGATCAAATCCCGGCTTTGTTCCCGGGAGAGAT
The DNA here is from genome assembly GCA_041551115.1 of Anaerolineales bacterium. Lineage (GTDB taxonomy): Bacteria > Chloroflexota > Anaerolineae > Anaerolineales > UBA4823 > DAOVXM01. The sequence goes on along the minus strand of JBFENN010000075.1, from coordinate 988 downwards.
CACCGATGAAGATTCTTTCAGCTATGCCCCGGAACGGCGACGATTCACCTACGGTCAAGTTCGCTAGACTAAGAGCCCCAGATGCCACCACGGTCAGCCGGTGATCTAACGTTTGCTGGTCCATGTAGGCAGCCCTCAGTGAGGTCAACAGTGCTTGCACGAGATCCGTTGGGATCGCTTCTAGGTTGTCGATAATCAGAACCAGGTCGCGCCGCAGCACTTCTAAGCTGTCAATAAGGAAGGCACGGAAAACAGCGCTGGTCATCATTTCCGACTCGGGCAGTTCCAATTGCTGCTGTGATTGCCTGGAATATATGTGCTGGATCTGCTTGACGAGATCAGTGAAGAAGACCTGCTGTGTCGCAGCATTGATTTTATGGAAATCGATGTAAGCACAGGTCCAACCTAATTGGTTGCTGAGCAGGTTTTCAGCATAACGCAGCAGCACGGTTTTACCGCATAAACGTGGTCCGAGCAGCGCGCAGTAGGAACCTTGCTCGACCGCCGCAATCAATTGGTCAACTGCTTTCTGGTGAAAACGAACCGTGATGGGGATTTCACCCTCGGGTGTGTGGATGGTCATACACCCTCTTCCTTAACTTTGCGCAGCAAGTAATTGAGGTCGTATGTCTGCTGCAAGACTCGGGTGAAGATCGGCGAAGTGAAGAAGAACTCACGTCCTTTGCGCTTGATAACCCCAGCCAAGGTCAGCACATTGCACGCTTCATCGATATCTTCCTGCATCACGATCAAGCCTTGTTTGCGGAGTGCCTCATCGATAAATTCCTGGCTGAAGCCGCGCGATTCGGCTTGATCAAGCGCTGTCAGCACTGCATAGATCAAGGCCTTGTCACGATTCTCGGTGTTCTGCATAAATGAAGTCAGCAGGTGGCTTTGGAACCCTTCGTCATCATATACATTGATCAAATCATCCGGGTTAAGTTCACGATTTCCGCTCTGGTCCAGGTGTCTCAGCAGGATAAGGCAG
>JBFENN010000074.1:0-15152 GCA_041551115.1 Anaerolineales bacterium | reverse complement strand
GGCGTTCGGGACATTCACTGTCACCAACGACATCACCCAATACACAAAAGCAAATATCTTTGCGCAGGTGGGTAAACGTACAGATTGTTTGCTGCGTTTCTCTACGGTTGCAGGCGAACGCGGCGCAGCCGATGCTGAACGTGACGTCCGCGGTTTTGCGGTCAAGTTCTACACCGAAGATGGCAACTGGGATATGGTCGGAAACAATACTCCGGTTTTCTTTATCCGCGACCCCTATAAATTCGGTGACTTCATCCACACCCAGAAGCGTGATCCCAAGACCAATATGCGCTCCAGCACCGCCATGTGGGATTTTTGGTCTCTGTCACCCGAGAGCTTGCACCAGGTAACAATCCTGTTCAGCGACCGCGGTCTGCCGCAAGGCTACCGCTTCGTCAATGGATACGGCAGCCATACCTACAGCTTCATCAATGCTGCCAATGAACGTTTCTGGATCAAGCTGCATTTTAAAACACAACAAACGATCAAGACCTGGACCAATTCAGAAGCCGCCAATGTTATTGGAGCTGACCGTGAATCCTCCCAGCGTGATCTCTACGAAGCAATCGAAGATGGCGATTACCCCAGGTGGAACGTATTTGTACAGATAATGCCGGAAGCAGAGGCGGAAACCTATCACATCAATCCTTTCGACCTGACCAAAGTCTGGCCGCATGCTGATTACCCGTTGGTGGAGGTAGGGGTATTGGAGCTCAACCGCAACCCTGAGAACTACCATGCTGAGATCGAACAAGCCGCCTTCGAACCTTCCAATATCGTCCCTGGAATCGGCTTCTCCCCAGATAAAATGCTGCAAGCTCGCATTATGTCTTACGCCGACGCCCACCGCTACCGAATTGGGGTAAACTATGCCGCACTGCCGGTCAACCATCCGCACTCGGAGGTCAATACATACCATCGGGATGGCAAGCTGCGCTTTGACGGCAACTACGGGGGAGCCGTCAATTATGAGCCCAACAGCGTCGGTGGTCCCGTAGAAGACAAGAAATTCCTCGAACCCGCACTCGAGATATCTGGTGCTGCTGATCGTTATGATCACCGCGTCGATGATGACTACTACTCGCAACCGGGTGCATTATTCAACCTGATGAATGCCAGCCAGAAAGACCAGTTGTTCAACAATATCGCCGAAGCGATGGCTGGAGTTCCAGAGCGGATCGTCGTCCGACAGTTGGTTCATTTCTATAAAGCAGACCCATTCTATGGCCGCGGTGTGGCTGAGAAACTAGGTTTGGATATGGAGAATTACATCGCCTGGGCTGACCTGACTTTGGCTGAATTGACCGAGAAAACGTCTGCTGACCATTTTGCTGAGTAGCTGACTCCCAGAGAACAATCAAATTTGTACAATAAACTTCCACGCGTAGTAGCAAAAAAGCCATCCAATGAGGGTGGCTTTTCTTTTTTTACGCTCACGGCCAAACCTCGGATAATTTTCCCCGCCGAAAGTAATGTTTCATGAACTACAGGTTGAGGCATTGATGGCTTACTCCAATAGGTTGAAAACAAATTACCATGTAGCTCAGATATGCATTAAGTTGTGATTAGTGTCCCGCTCTAATACACTAACCAGCAAACGATATTGGTATAATCTCCGTAATCCGAAGACGCAATACTGCACTAATCTGATTGCCGCAAATCTCCTCAACTGTGTGTGCTAGCTTTCCTGATTCCCAAATTTCCATCTTTCGTGTCTCGTGAAACTCATATCCCACCTGCCGGTACGAGATGAGAAAGCTTATATGAATAGAAAAGCAAAGATGCCTATCCCTCCAAGAATTCATGTGCTGGCTAAGCCCAGCGGTGCAACATGCAACCTAGCTTGCTCGTACTGCTTCTTCCTGGATAAAGAATTACTGTACCCGGGTAGCAATTTCCGCATGAGCGAAGAGACTTTAGGAGCATATATCCACCAACTGATTGAGACTCACCGCAGCTCTGAGGTCACGGTTGCCTGGCAGGGCGGCGAACCTACATTGATGGGTGTGGATTTCTTCCGCAAAGCTATCGACTACCAGGAGAAATTTCGTAAGCCAGGAATGACCTTCGAGAACACCATGCAAACCAACGGCACATTGCTTAATGATGAATGGTGCGAGTTCTTCAAAGAAAACAACTTCTTGATCGGTCTCAGTCTCGATGGTCCGCGCCAATTGCATGACATCTATCGGGTGGATAAAGGCGGCGCATCGACCTTCGACAAGGTAATGCGTGGCCTGCGCCTATTACAGAAACACGGGGTTGAATATAATATCCTAGTAACCGTCAACCGGATGACCGCTGACCATCCGAAGGACATATACCGCTTTCTACGCGATGATGTTGGCACCAGTTGGATCCAGTTCATACCAGTCATTGAACGGCTGAACCAGGATGGGCTAAACCTGATCCAGTTTGGAGACAAGGTTTCCCCGCGATCGGTGCGCCCCGAACAGTTTGGCCGCTTCCTCATCCAGGTCTTTGATGAGTGGGTGCACAATGATGTTGGTAAGCTATATGTTCAAACATTTGAGGCTGCGCTACGCAATTGGATGCGGCTGCCAACATCGGGGATGTGTGTTTTCGAGAAGACTTGCGGTTACGGGCTCGCTTTGGAGCACAATGGCGACCTCTATTCCTGCGATCACTTCGTCGAGCCCGCATATTTACTGGGCAATATCAAGGAAGAGCACATGCTCGAATTAGTTGGTGCGGTCGAACAATATCGATTCGGACAGGATAAATATGACCGTCTGCCGAAATACTGCTTGGAGTGCCCGGTCCTGTTCGCTTGCAACGGTGAATGCCCTAAGAATCGCTTCATTATCACACCTGATGGTGAGCCGGGGTTGAATTACTTGTGTGCCGGTTATAAAGCATTTTTTCAGCGGGTAGACGAACCCATGCAGATCATGGCCATGCTGATGAGCAGTGGCAGACCGGCATCCGACGTCATGCAGATTCTGAACAAAGAAAAGGAGGCTCTATCGATAGCATACCAGAACGCTAGCCCCAAGCAGACCTGTCCCTGCGGCAGTAGCATGCCTTTCCGCACTTGCCATGGCTGGAAACCATCCAAGCATAGCCGTAGATCAGGGGGCAGACCCGCGAGCGGTCCACGCCCTCCTGTGCATGGCATAATTAAAAACTAAATGCGACAGATTAGAGATATACAAGAAACGATAAGGAAAAAAAATATGCCAAACGGAAAACCCAACATCCTGATTATCTGGGGTGATGATATCGGCTGGTACAACATTAGCCATAACAATCGCGGCCAGATGGGCTACCGTACACCCAATATCGACCGCGTTGCCCACGAAGGAATTGAATTCACCGATTACTACGCTCAACAAAGCTGCACCGCCGGGCGGGCGGCTTTCATCACCGGCCAGAACCCCATCCGCACCGGGTTGACCAAGGTAGGCCTCCCCGGCGCTGATATCGGCTTGCAGCCTGAGGATCCCACCATCGCTGAATTACTAAAAGAACAGGGCTATGCCACCGGTCAGTTCGGCAAAAACCACCTGGGCGATGCCAATAAGTTCCTGCCGACTGTACACGGCTTCGATGAGTTCTACGGCAACCTCTACCACCTGAATGCTGAAGAGGAACCAGAACACCCCGACTATCCCAAAAACCCCAAGTTCCGCGAACGCTTTGGTCCACGCGGCGTGATGCACAGCAAAGCTAGCGATGTCGATGATCCTACCGAGGAACTGCGTTTCGGCCGCATTGGCAAGCAGGTTGTCGAAGATACCGGTCCGCTGACCAAGAAGCGCATGGAAACGGTCGACGACGATGTCACCGATCGCGCCATTGCGTTCATCAAGAAGGCCCACGCAGAGGGAGTACCTTTCTTCGTGTGGTGGAACTCAACCCATATGCATTTCCGCACCCATATCCCCAAAGAAGCCGAAGGCCTTAGTGGACAGGGCTTCTATAACGATGCCATGGTGCTGCACGACATGGCGGTTGGCCGGCTGCTTGATCTGCTTGATGAGCTTGGCATTGCTGAAGATACCATCGTGCAGTACTCCACCGATAACGGCCCACACTACAACACCTGGCCGGATGGTGCCATTACCCCGTGGCGCAGTGAAAAGAACTCCAACTGGGAGGGCGCTTACCGCGTGCCATGCTTTGTGCGCTGGCCAGGCAAGTTTGAAGCCGGTAAGACGCTGAACGGCATCGTCACGCACCAGGAGTGGCTGCCCACCCTGCTGGCGGCAGCCGGTGTACCAGATATCAAGGAGAAGCTGCTCAAAGGGCACACGGCCAATGGCAAGGATTTCAAAGTCCATATTGATGGCTACAACATCCTGCCCTACCTGACCGGAGAGACCGACGAATCGCCGCGCAATTTCTTCTTTTACGCCAACGATGACGGCCAGGTGACGGCCATCCGCATCAATGACTGGAAGATCGTCTTTATGGAACAGCGTGCCAAGGGCATGATGGTCTGGGCTGAACCCTTTGTGGAACTGCGCCTGCCCAAGATGTTCAACCTGCGCCGTGATCCATTTGAAAGAGCCGACGAAAGCTCCAATACCTACTGGGATTGGGTGCTCGATCATGTCCCGGGAATCTATGCTGCCCAGGCATTAACCGCCCAGCAGCTTCAATCCTTTGCGGAGTTCCCCCCACGCCAAAAACCAGCTTCCTTCAATCTCGATACATTGATGGAAAAGATGCAGCAAGCCACCGATGGGAGTTTGCACTAAGTATACCCGCAACCACGGAAGGATTAACCTCCAGGCCTGCATCAGTATCAAGCGTAACTGGGTGACTGTTATCTGCTTGATGACAGTCACCTTTTGAGGCAATTCCCATGACTAAATCACTCCCCCTATGGAACGATACCCCCACTCGCCAGGCTATCGTGGATTTTGTTATGGCTGTGACGACACCCGGCAGCCTAGATTTCGTCCCGCCCGAAGAACGAATCGCTGTTTTTGATAATGATGGCACATTGTGGTGCGAAAAACCGATGTACATCCAGTTTGATTACTTCCTGCGCAACCTAGCGGAACAAGCCCAAAACGATGCCTCTTTACGCGCGCAGCAGCCCTGGCAAGCCGCCTGGGAAAAAGATTTCGGCTGGCTCAGTGGTGCCATCACCAAACACTACCAGGGCGACGATGGCGATTTTCGCATATTAATTGGCGGGATCCTGACGCTTTCTCAAGACCAGCCAGTTTTGAAGATTGAAGCGGCTGCAAAACACTTTGTTACACAGGAACATCATGCGGAAATGGATATACCTTACCGCGATTGCATTTATCTACCGATGATCGAACTGCTGCGCTATCTTGAAACAAACGGCTTCATAAACTATATCGTTTCTGGCGGCGGGCGCGATTTTATGCGTGGCTTCGCGCACGATTTGTATGGTATCCCTCGTGAGCGCGTCATCGGCAGCACGGTCGCCTACCGCTACAAGGAAGATGAACGCAGCATTGCCATCGTGCAGCAGCCCGAACTGGATGTGATTGACGACGGTCCCGGCAAAGTGATCCAGATTTGGAACGTGATCGGACGGCGTCCCATCCTTGCAGCAGGCAACTCCAATGGTGATATCGAGATGCTGAAATTTACCCAAGCCAAAGGGAAACATTTCCTGAATTTGCTGCTGTTACACGATGATGCAGAGCGAGAATATGCCTACGAACAAGGTGCTGAGAAGGCATTAGCACTGGCAGACGAGCTCAACTGGCAGGTGATCAGCATGAAATCGGATTTACAGCAAATTTTCGCACAAGGAGGTTCCCAAGCATAGACCAGATATAAGCTGAAATCTAGCAGGCAATGCCCTTACTATGGGAAATAGGCGCAACATAATCGAATGATTGTGGTAATGCAACCAGGTGGATTGCGATGCATCAACAAACTCTGTCGAGCTGGTGTCGGCGGCAGTACACTGGGATTCCCAGATGGATGGAGCATCCACAAAGGGCAAGCTGGAGTAGGCATGTTATCAATATTGGATTGCTGGGAGAGTTTCAGCAATACGCCGTTGATCTACGTGTCAACCTACAGGGATGTTGGACCCATTAAATATACCTTCGGTGATCGCAAATTTTTGGCTGTACACAATTTCCCAACTCATCAAAACTTATATGCGGATTCATCCCTAGGTCGCTGCTGAATCAGGTCTGCGGGCGCATGACTCCAACCCACTTTATTGTTATCCTTACAACATAATTGTTTTCCAGCAAAGCAATCGGCGGCAATTTCTGTGAGTCCCGATAGATAAATTTCTCAAAGATTGGAGGTCAATCATGTACAAAAAGGTGGTTGTTTCGGGATTATTAGGTTTTGTGGTTCTGTTCGCTTGGGGATTTGTTGTCAATGGGATTTTTGGCTTCAACAGCCGTATCAACATGAAACAAATTTCGGATGAAAGCCTAGTATATGAGGTCCTCAAAGAGAGCATCATCGAGCCAGGTAGGTATATCATTAACCCTAAGCTGACACCAGCAGGCATGTTCCCGGATGGAGAGCCAGTCTTTAGTGTTCACTATAGTGGGCTTGGTCACGATGCTGCGGGAAAGGTGATGCTGTATCAATTTTTGTTTTTACTACTTGCCTCCATGATTTCCGTATGGATGCTCTCCCAAACTGCTCCACAAATCCTCTCGAGCAATCGTCGTAAAGTGCTCTTTTACGTGGCAATTGGACTGTTGTTTGCAGTTTTCGGTGATCTAATGAATTTTGCCATTGACAAATATTCGTTAAATGATGTCCTGCTTCTAGCTGCAAACGATATTCTGGCATGGACCCTGGTAGGTTTGGTTGTAGCCAAATCTTTCCGCCCCGAGCCAAGCCTCATATCCGTTTCGTAGTTTACGGTCTATATTGCTGTGAGGAATTTACACACCACCAATGCTTTGAAATTACCTTCTAGCTTGATACGGTCCCAACCCTTTGAAATGATGGTGAGATAACTCAACGTGGGTACACTATTTCAGCTAAGATGACGAGTGTGTATCCCCATAATACAGATGGTATTACTCAACTCGGTGTTTATCTTGCCTAATGACATAATCACCGGGAGCATTACATGCGAATAATCGATTTCCACTTCCCTGATGCGAAAGATTCCTTTTCTGGAAGTCACGGCAGAGACCACTTGCCAATTGGCCGAGATAGCCAGCGACTTGTGGAATGACCGCCGATGACATGCGGCCAGATCCCCTCAGATGATGGGTTCAATACGTCATACAGGTAATGGATTATTATTGTCAGTGGGGTGCCTTTAGCCACGAGCCCCGGATGTAAGTCGTTGCGGTGATGATGTTTGAGTACACCCTGATCTTGCGATGACTCATTCTGCGAAATGGAAAACCATCAAATCATTAGCTGTTTGTTTCAGCCCTAAGTACAATGAAATAGGAAGTGTTCCTAAAACATCTTGACACAAAGGAGATTCTATTATATAATTATCGTATATTTACGATAAAAGGATAATATGACTGAAGAGAGCATTCGAGTAATTCCAGAAGCGTGTTGCACACTCGATATTTCTGGAGCGGAGCAGGAGAAGTTAGTTACCATGTTCAAAGCAGTCGGCAATCCTATCCGCTTCGAGATCATGAAATTCTTGGTCAGCCGGCCCGGCTGTATCACTGGGGATATCGTCGAATATCTACCTATTGCCCAGGCTACTGTCTCGCAACATCTCAAGGTGTTACGCCAGGCTGGTTGGATCGAGGGGACTGTTGAAGGGACAGCCACTAGCTACTGCCTGCATGAAGAAAACATAGCCTGGTTTCGTAAAAGAGTGAATGCAATTTTTTAGGAATATGATATTTTTTAATGTCAAATATCGTAATAATACGATATAAGGAGCCAAACATGATCAACCACATTCTCTCAATTGCCCAATACATCTATGAAAGCTTTCTCCACACTTGGCCATACTTGCTGATTACCATCCCAATAGCTGTTGCCGTGAAGATGTCCGGTGCTTCCAAATACATCCACCGGGCTTTTACTGCTCAACCGGTAATGGCGATTATTCTTGCAACAATCGTAGGGGCTTTTAGTCCCTTATGTTCCTGCTCTGTCATTCCAGTAGTAGCTGCACTGCTCATTGGTGGAGTTCCCCTTGCCCCGGTCATGTCATTCTGGTTGGCTTCCCCCTCCATGGACCCGGAAATTTTCTTCTTGTCGGTCAGCACGCTAGGGATGGAACTAGCTATTTGGCGATTGGCTGCCACTCTGATTATGAGTCTCTGTGGTGGATTTATCACCCTATTCTTAGGTAAGCGTGGCTGGCTAGGCACAAAGATCCTGCGTGGAGAACGATCCACAAAAGTCAGAACCATCAGTGAACTATTGAAGGGTACGTGGCAGTATGCTATGACCTCGTTTGGTACAGCTCTAGCCCTAAAATCACAAACCAGAATGAACATTTCTGGTGGAGCGATCGCTCTTTCCCAAGAACCATCTGTAATTGAAAGTGGTTCTAGTTGTGGCTGTGCTACCTGCAGTAATGGGGATAATGATGCTGGGGAAGCCTTGCAAACGAACCTCAAAGATATCGCCCAGGAGACCAAATCAACTTTCTGGAAGAAGTTGGCTTTGGAAACCTGGGCAGCCATCACGATGGTGATGAAGTTTATGGTTATGGCTTGGTTCTTAGGCGCATTGATCAAATTATTTGTTCCAGAGACCTGGATAACTTCCACCCTTGGAGAGGATAACCCTTGGGTAATCATTACGGCGGCCATCTTGGGCATTCCGGTATACACAAGTAATCTTACGGCAATGCCATTAGTTGGAGGATTACTCGGTCAGGGTATGCACCCAGCAGCGGCATTAGCATTCCTCATCGCTGGACCGACTACTACGCTGCCAGCCATGTCTGCTGTCTGGGGACTGGTAAATCGTAAGGTCTTCGCCTTATATATATGCATTTCTCTACTTGGTGCCATCTTACTAGGGTACATATATGGGCTTACTTTGTAAGTCAAGAAATCGATCCTGCCTTATCTTATCGATATAATTTAGCAATAATATTTACTAACAATCTACGACCTAATTGCTGGTAATCCCAGCTTACGGCTAATCTATTTGCAGTCTAAAATTAATTATTAACAACTCTAACTAAGCAAGGTTTCAGTTCTATGAAAAATTTTAATTCTTGTGGATCTGGCTGCAATTAAACGCTTGAGATTATCCACCTGAATTGGGTGTTCATTATCAGGCATTCCCTCCCCTAAGTTCTATCAGAACCCTACGCAGCCCCTCATTCACATATTCATCCGATAGGCCGTAGCTGATACGCAGGTGCTGGTCAAGGCCAAAATGGTCCCCCGGAACCACGTATGTGCTCTGCTTTTGGATCAAACGGTCAACCAACTCGCTGGAGTTGACGTTCGGGAGGTACTTGACAAAGGCGATGGCGGCTGCCTGCGGTGGCACCATGGTAAACATATCAGCATTGCGCTTGAACCATGCTTCGAAATTTTTATATCCTGCACGAACAAACTGGCGCGTCCGGGCAATTAATTGAGGCTGCACCTCGGGGGATAAGGCTTGGGCAGCGAGCTTGTTGGCTAAAACTGTCGCGCTGATGGTGATGTAGTCCTGGCGGGCCCAAATCTCATCTGCCATTTCCTTGGGTGCTACCACCCAACCCGTCCGCAATCCAGGCAGGGCATAGGCCTTGGATAGACTGCCAATGGCGATTACTCTGTCGTAATCGCCCCACAAGGTGGGCGTGATTACTTCGGTATTATGTTCCGAGCCGGCGTACACCTCGTCGCTCAAGATCCATGCCCCGACTCGACCAGCGGCCTGGTTGACAGCTTGGCGCTCCTCCGGCGACATGATATGTCCGGTTGGGTTATTCGGATTGCAAACCGCGATCAACCTGGTCTGATTCGAGACCATCTGCTGCATTTCATCTGGGTCAAATGCCCAGCCATGCTCTTCTCGCAGGGAAAATGTCTTAACGTCCAACTTATAGTTTTTTGCAATCCCCCAGATCTGCATGTAATTGGGCAGCATGACCAGGATTTCATCTCCAGGATCCATCAAGGTGATCAGCGTAGTGAAGTTAGCCTGGGCTGCTCCAGTTGTGACGACGATATTATCACGCGTCGCGCCCGGATAGAGCGCTGCGATCCGGTCTCGCAGCTCGATGGACCCGTTGGTCTGTGGATAATTCAAACCGGTGGAGAGCAGGTCTTCGATCAGCTTTGGATCATGCGCCAGTAATTCCGCTACTGTCATCGGCTGCACACCGCTCTCGGATAAGTTATATTCAACCTGGTGCTCCCAAATCGACATGGTCCGTTCAAGCTGGAATGGGATAAAGTCTTTTTTCATTTTCAGCCCTCTCTTTATCTATTAAACTTCTATGGGCAGACCCAATCCCTTCTCAGTTGCCCTTTGATAAGCCAAGCGCGCAATTTGTGTATCCTGCACCCCCACACCGGTCAGGTCGCAAATCGTTATTTCGTCACCGCTTTGCCGTCCGGGTTTTTTGTTCAGAATGAGTTCTCCTAATTCAATGATCTGGGAGTCTTTGGAGATAACACCCGCTACGAGTGCGTGGTGCAGCTCGCCTAGCTGGAAGCACTGCGCGCTGCTGTCGCAAACGATCACGTCTGCACGCTCGAAAGTATCGGGGAACAATTCTTGCTTGTCTTCGGCGTCAGATCCCATGCAGGTGAGGTGCAACCCAGGGTGCAGCCAATCGGCACGCAGGAAAGGCTCGTGTGAAGGAGTAGTAGTGACCACCACATCGCTCTCCCGCACAACAGTTTCCACGCTATCGGCTGTCAAGACCTCAACACCCAGCTCCTCTTTCATCTCTTGTGCAAAATGAGTGACATCGCTGGGGATGATACCGTAAACCAGTATGCGCGAGTAATCCCGCACCAGTTTCAGGGCGCGCAATTGGTAGCGGGACTGTACGCCCGAACCGATCACACCCGCCGTGTGAATGTGTTGTTTCGCCAGGTACTTTGCAGCAATGGCTCCCGCAATTCCGGTGCGGACATCCGTTAGGTAGCCGTTATCCAGCAGCACAGCGATTGGATAGCCGATTTCCGAGCTGATTAGGACCATCATCCCACTTCCGGTTGGCAATCCCAAGAGATGGTTATCGTGAAACCCGCTGGCGATCTTGATCGCAAAACTATCCAATCCTTGGATGTAGGCAGATTTTACATCTACCTCACCATGCTGTTCGGTGACATTAATGCGCATGATGGGAGGCAGCGAGACAGCCCCACTGGCCAGCTTTGAAAATCCCAGCTCAACGACTGATATCGCATCTTCGTTCATAGATACGCAGCTGCGAATGTCTTTTTCGGTCAAGATAGTGATATTCATAATCGCTCCCGCACGTTAATGAGTGATCGCGAAGTATCGTTATCTCCTTTGTAACCAGACCACTATCAACTGTCCCACGATCAGGATGATTTCTGCTGAAACTCATACTTACCCTGGGCCACTTTCTTTAGCATCGATAGGTCAACATTACCTCCGCTGATCACTACGACAATATTTTCGCCCAGGTGCTGAACTTTGCGAGATAACAGCGCGGCGATACCCACAGCTCCGCCGCCTTCTACCACCAAGTGGTGCTTCTGCAGCGCGAATGTCATTGCGGCCGCAATTTCATGTTCGGAGACAAGAACGGTTTCTTCGACGTACTGCTGGATCAGGTTGAATGTATATCGGTTGTCAAATTCAAGCCCGCCCACCAACGCATCTGCTAAGGATGGCTCTTCATTCACTGCTATGATCCTACCCGCCTGGAGGCTCGCGACCATCCCCGGACCACGATCCTGCGAGACCCCTACTACGTGGATGCTCGGCTTCAATGTCTTGAGTGTCAGGGCGATGCCCCCTAACAATCCACCGCCCGAAAGCGGTACGATGACAGTATCGATTTGCGGGAATTCCTCCATCAACTCAATCCCAATTGTTCCCTGGCCAGCAATCACGTACGGATCATCGAATGGATGCATCATGGTCAGGTTCCGCTCCACCTGCAGTTGAGCTGCGGCTTCAGCCGATTCGATGTATGAGCTTCCAACGATCTCTATCTCGGCACCCAGTTCGTGAATTGCCTGGACTTTATTCTGAGGAACCGCATCTGAGAGGCAGATCACGGCTTTTACGCCAGCCATTTTGGCAACAGAGGCTACTGCTCGGCCGTGGTTGCCGGAAGAAACAGCGATCACGCCACTTGTTTTTTCTTCCTCGCTCAGATTGAGGATCTTATTTGCGGCACCGCGGATCTTAAACGAACCGCTCTTTTGCTGGTTCTCTAATTTGAAGCAGACTTCAGCACGGATGATATCCCGCAGCCAGGGAGATGACACTAATGAGGTTCTACGAGCTATGGATTTTATACGATTGCGAGCAGAGTATACGTGTTCAATTTTTATCTCTGGGATATGCACTGAAATATCCTTGCCTAAATGTGCTATCAATAGGGCGATAGCTACACCCTTCCATGGTATATGTATTAGAAAAACTCAGGTCCGTGTGTGCTTGATTGCTGTCCTCATTATATCCCCCCGATGAGGGCAGGCCCTGAAACTTCAAAACTCTTTTGGGATGAATCCGTCAAATACAGTATGTTTTCGTTGAAACTTTCGTCAGCAGACTTACTAGCGAATCTGAAATCTTCGGGGAGAATAATTATGCTCGGGTAAAATAAGTCTAGGACACGCATTACAAACTGATTTGGAGATTTTTCCTCCCAAGCAATGCGGACATCTTGCCCGGAACCGTCAGTCCACTCGAAAAGATATTTTGTTGTTGGATATAATTTGCAACTCATTGTGTTGCGGTTACCTTCGCATTTTCCGAGCTCGCTACCTAATTGATGGCAATCGTTAAGATATAACGGGATAAGACTGTTTGCACGTACAAATACTGGAATCCTGTCTATGGAAGTGGGAATGCTGTAGACAGAACCACCTGGATAACGTCGGTCATCCCAGAATGAATACCAAACTCCTTCAGGCAAATAGACGTCAGCAGCTAACAAATCAGGTTGAACGATGGGCGCAACCAATATTGAATCACCGAACATGTATTGATATGGATAGGCCTCCAAATTAGCATCTTGGGGGAATACCAAGCACAGAGCTTTCATCATTGGCAGCCCCTTCTCTGCTGATTGTCTGGCAGTATGGAGAATATAAGGCAGTAAATTCATCCGCAAACGAGCAAGATATCTAAAAACATTCAATACCTCTGGATTGTTAGTCCGTTGTGCAATATTCCAGGGTGTTCTATCGTTGCAGGGTTGGCGATGATGGTTGAACTCAGAGTGATACTGCATGATGGGACAAAATACTGCCATAGCTGCCGCCCGTAAATAAAGTTCTGCAGTAGGGATTTCACCACTAAAACCGGCAAAATCCCACCCCCAGAAAGGTATACCGGAAATACCAGCATTGAGCCCTGCTAAAATTGACCTTTGGAAAGCTCCCCATGTAGAATTCTCATCCCCAGCCCAATGGCAAGGGTAGGCCTGCGCACCAGTGAAACCTGCTCGGCTGAAAGTGATGGCATCCGGTTTGTAATTCCGTGAAAATTTGAAATATGCACCTGAGTATTGATTCGGGTATTCGTTCCATATCTCATCACTTTTTTTCCCATCTGCAAATTTCAAATCAGGCCCCCATATGTGTTCTCCGCCATCGGTCTTAAATCCATCAATGCCAATTTCTTCCAACAAGTATCCCCTTTTACGCATCCACCAATCAACTCCATCTTCATTGGTGAAATCCATCAAATAACCATCACGAAACCAATAAGGACGCACGAGATAAGGGGAACTACTCGTAGTTTCAACACAATAGCCCTGTTCCAACATGTGTTCCCTATCATTTGCCAATTGAGCGTGATCGTCTTCGTTTACCTTCACAACTGGAATTTGCCACAGCAACAAGCGCAAACCATGTTGGTGGAGTTTCTCGACCATCCCCTTTGGATCTGGCCACATGCCATCACTAGGGAAAGTAAAATCTTCCAAACAAAATTCCTCTGCTCCTGGTTTCGGCGAGTATCTGGCATCGTTCCAGATATAAAAAGTATTCTCATCACTCCATGCTTCCAGCACCATAACCGAGGCTGGTATTTCGTGATTTTCACAATAAGCCAACATCTCTTCTACTCGGGCTTGTGTATTCCACTCATTTGAGCTCATCCATAGACCAAAAGCCCAATCTGGAGGCAGCACCGGTTTTCCAGTGAGATTATTCAATCTGCAGACAATATCAATAAGGTTATCAGGACTTCCAAGCAGAAGATCGTATTTTATAGAATTGTCGTCCCCTAACTCAGTGATTGTTGTCCACCGTTTTGAGTTTTTCTGCGCTAGGTCAAATACCGTAAAACGCGAGCTATTGACGAGCAGCCCGTATCCACGCGAGGAAACGAGCAAGGGTACCGGTAAATATGTGCGCGTTCCCTGGTTTTTATACTGGTCATATACCCGCACATCGAGGCGCTGCCCCCTCTGATCTAGAGCGTTAAACCTTTCCCCAAAACCGTAGAAAGATTCATCCTGGAAACATTCAAAGGATAGACCAGCTGTCTCAAATCTATCATTACCAAGATCCCCACCTGGGGCAAAGTAACCTTTGATCACCAAATCTCCTTGATGGATGATCTGAAAATCGGTAGCATTGGGATCAACCTGAATTATTGTCTCCCCAAATCGTTTTACAATCGATGTACTTCCAGTTTGAGTCACCTGCACTGTCTCATACATTTCTTCCTCTCGAAACTTACCATAAACTGCTGCAATCTGCATGTGGTTTTCAGCAGGATTATGAAAGAGGAGATAGCCTTCAACCTTTTCGACTCGATTCTCTAGGATGAGCACCAAAGAATTCTGTCCATGAAGGATGCTGGTTATTGTATCGAGGGGAATTTCCTTGCGCACTGTATAATTATAGACCTGGCTTTGGATTTCCAATTCCCACGCTTCAAGAATTAACTGGTAATAAACTTTGGTTCCACCAGGAAAAGCTGGTAGCAAACCTGCCCATTGATCCACCCCAAATATCAAACCATCTCTTGCCGCAGCCTCGCTCAAGTGCCCATCTTCAGTAAAAGCAAAATCATCCGATATTGATCCCTCATGAGTAGCAGTCGTTTTTTCCTTC
>JBFENN010000073.1:0-15772 GCA_041551115.1 Anaerolineales bacterium | reverse complement strand
GGAACAAGAATATCAGTACCTACGAGACGAGATCACTTTTCTCCAATCAATCATTTTATAAATAGCCAACCTCAGTCCGCAGCTTGTGGAATAGATTTACGCCGGTTGGATTTGATGACTTGGACCAAGGATCGATACCCCGAGACAATCAAATTACTACCCAGATAGGTTAGGACGATCAGTAGGAGATATTTCACTATAGCCGGCAGGTCCATGTTCAACAGCAGCGTGCCGAAGACCCCGATAACGATCACATGGATGATGTATACGCCGTAGGAATTCCGGTTCAGTTCGCTCCAGATTCGGCTGGTTTTATCGACATAGCGCCAAAAAGTTTCAACCATCAAATACACCAGGCAGAGAAGGGATATGTAAAAACTAAACCACCAAATGAGCAAGTACAGCGGAGTAATTGAAAATCCCTCTGGGTAGAAGAAGGGATACAGCCGAGCGAAGATATGCAGCATGATTGGAATCCAGACCGTTGAGCTTACGATGATGTACAGCATCTTGGCTTGAGGTTTCTCCGCAAATGCGTTCTGCCGAAAACACAACGACCCCAGCAAGAAAGTCATGAAGTACAGAAGCAGCCTTTCATTCTCGAAATCGATCAACGGTGTCAGGGTCCAACTCCGAAAACCAAGCCAACTGCCGATGGCAAAGCTAGAGAGAAATCCAACGACAAAGATACCCACTACAGCAGCTTTTATTGAAATGTTTGGTATGCTCACATTAACTTTGGATAGCAGCAGGTAGAGCATGCAGAACACGAACAGCACAGGCAGGAACCACAACCAGTTTTGGCTGTTCGGGTTTGTGATGTGGAAGTAGGTCGTCCAGTGCTCTTGAGGCATATTGCGAGAGTATAGGAATATACCTTTGTACAGCGGGATTAACGTAAACACCGCGATGATCCAGGGGATGATCAAACGCCTGAATTTCCCTTTCACAAATTCCCATGAAGTCTTGTTTTTTAGCGACGCAACGACTAAATAGCCTGATATGAAGAACATGATCGGCATCACCATAATATCGAACACGATGTTTATGATGCCAACCCAAGATATGGTTGCGGGGTCATCCACGATCCAGAACCAACCCCACAAACCGGCAGCTTCATACACGCCACCAACATGGTATAGAACCACCAAAAAGATGGTGATGGTCCTGAGGTTATCCATCCAGTGTAGCCGTTTCCCCTTGGTCGTTGATATTTCATTATCAGACATCGTTTAATCCTTTTTGATCAAGTAAGAAATTGTTGATCTTACACTTACACTATAGCATCCGGAAGGTATTAGTGTCATACCCCGTAGGTATTATCCGGGGGGTTAATCAGGTGTTCCAGAAAGATAAAAAGTATAGCGATCAGTCTCCGATTCTGGGACAGCAAAATGGGTAGTGCTTCACTCACGCTGAAAGGAGGCGATGGCATCAGCCACCAGATTGAGGGGCGCTTCTCCCTGTTTCCAACTGTAATTCCCTGTTAGAAATCCATTCAGCATATTTGGCTGTCGTGACTACGATCATGTCGAGTTCATTCACTAACGTAATCAGCTGACTACCATGTCTCCAGGAAAGGTCAAAAATATGGTCGCTGCCCTGCCGCTCCACCATTGAGAGCCTTAGCCGATGTCACAGAAGTTGCGGCCTACACTGATTGTCCAGACATCCTCAGAGTAGACTTGCAAGGAATCATGCACCCAATCAGCCAGGATGACCTGGTTACCATCGGATACGCCCGCATCGAAACACAGCTGACCGGACTTGGCCATATTACCACCCGTGATGGGAATTTCTCTCCAGCGCCGATTGTTGCCAAAAGAAGAAGATCATCGTACTAATCTGAATTATCCCAGGATAGCCGCTGCGCATTTGAAATATCTGCTCGATCGTGATCTGCTCCTTCCACGGATCCGTCATTTAGTCGTCGAATTCAGGGAATATTTCCATCATGTTCTGATCTAGGCTGGACTGTCAGCGCTACTGTGATGACTACATTCCCTTTTTTGTGCCCTTTGTCGACATAGCGGTGGGCCTCGACAATTTGTTCCAAAGGGTAGCGCCGGTCGATGACTGCTCTCAGCTCTCCCGCTTCGATCAGCTCTTTGAGGAATATTAATTCCTCAGCCTTTTCACTAGTGGGAGATTTCACGGAGAGATAGCGGCCATCCTTCTTCAGCAATCTTTTCCCCACTGGCGGCAGCTTACCGACCGCGTCAAAAACAACATCGTAGCGCAGACTGCTCTGAGTAATATCCTCTTGTGTATAATCAATGACTTGATCAGCGCCAATAGACTTCACCATTGCTATGTTTGCTGAACTGCATACACCCGTCACTTCTGCACCGAAGTACTTAGCAAGCTGAACGGCATAGGTTCCGACGCTCCCTGAAGCGCCATAGACCAGAACGTTATCCTCGCTGTGGATATTTCCTTTTCTAAGAATGTCCAGGGCTGTATTCCCCCCTATCGGAACCGCAGCTGCTTCTTCATAGGTCATATTTTCTGGTTTTCCAGCCACCATCCCGTTTTCAGGCAGACAAATGTACTCCGCATACGCCCGACCATGTTTACCGGTGGAAGCAAAAACCTGTTCACCTGGTTTAAATAAACGCACTTCTTTACCGGTGGCTTCAATTTCCCCGGCCAGTTCATGGCCGAAAATTTTATTTCTGCCCATATCAAAAAAGAGACCAAACAGTAATCTGAGCGGCAAGGAGAAGCTGCGCAGCCTTACATCCCCCGCGGTTACGGTCGTCGTATGGATTTTTACCAGCAGCTCATCTTCCTTGGGAGCAGGCTTATCGATCTCTTTAAGCTGCAGCCCTTCGGGCGGTCCGTACTTGGTGCAAACGATCGCTCTCATGGTTCTGCTCCTGAATACCTGCTGCCAAGCGTGCATACCTTTGCACCGTTGATTGATTTTTTCACCCTGAAGGTCTGCCCCATCGCCTGCCCGTTAGAGATCATGTTCCGACCTTGCAACTCTTTATGGAATGCGGAAGGGAAAAGCATCGTACTGCTCCGGTGAAAAATGGAGGAAATTGTTCATATAAAGGTTGAGTACAAGCCTAACAAAAATAATGATGGTGAATATAATGAAGCCGGTGCCATAGTCGATCGCTGTAAAGAAGGGCAGCAAGAAAATCCAAAAGGCGGCGTTATAAGCCATCCTGATTAGGTTTAATGGATGAGTGGTGTTCTGTTTGACAGCAACGTAGTCGGCTGAGTTTTCGCGAAGCCACGCGAACCGCGCGGCGGTATGGCCTTCAAGCACCAGTCAGTACAATACCCCGATAATAGAAAGCCCAATCAATCCTGCCCTTTGTGTCCAAAGCGTTGTAGAAAAAGCATAGACGACAAACAGCAGTGCCGGAATTCCCAGTGCCAGCGTGAGGATATTATTCCAGCGAACGGTTAAGAACTTTTCCTTTGTCATTGTAGCGCTCCTTAATGAACATCAAACCCAAAGAATGCAACCCCTATCCCGTGATAAATGTATGCCAATCCATGAGGTAATCATCCGGTCGAACTAAATCATGCTTCCGGTTGCGACCACTTCCACGCATACCAAACCGTCAAGACATTGAATAAAAGGCCGACCACAATTAAAAATTGGTCATACAAAGAAGGGTACGTCGGCAGTCCAATCGCATTAAAAATAAAAAAGAAGATGGCCAGGATGATGTTTGCCCAGCGGTTAATTGGATACTTTAACGTCAGGGAGAGGAACACCATAAGTATCGGAATGACCATGATGATTGCGAGCCCCAGATACATTTCCTGAGTTATGTCCATACCTCCCATCTCACCGATTTCACCCGCCACAAAATCACCGCTGAATATACGCAGCACATCGCCCAGCAGGTATGTTAACATGAGCGCCGCCCAGATAGCAGACAGCCTGATCTTCACTTCTTCCATCATTTACTCGCTCCTTCCTGTTTGGGGGAAAATTATCCCATTGAGATAGCACTTCCTGGTGTTTCTAGTCGGTAAAGTGTACAGAGGTGCTAGTATTTATACACGGCATTGTTTATCACTCTGGCTTGTCACATTGCTTGCCATCTTTCCTTCAGGGAACAATTACTGATGGACCATGGTTTGAAAGACGCAACCCTTGTGGTGTCCTGATTCTACTTAGCTATGCGCATTGGAAGTCTGTTCCAAAGAGTAGCTTGATCTATGCTTGCGATTCGCCCAATGTCTCCGGTCAGCACCCAGGAGAACAGTGAACTTCAGTAATCCGCTCCACTCGGAAAGGAAACATGAAATCAGCCACCAGGCTGATATGCGCCTTTTCGTGCTTCCATGACTCCGAGTTGTCCCAAGAAGGTACCTAGAACTCGATTTGTTTGCTCCTTTTCATCGGTAGTCACGGTGTCGCTCCGATTGACTACATCTTGCTAATCAAAAACTACCTTTGCCTAACCGCAGCCCGGAAATATGGTCACATAGGTATGATCCTCGGTTCGGCGGACAGTGACAGATCGCCCGAGGCATCAAGGAATCCAGAGGGACTTTCATATACCCGGCATCCAAAGCGGGTCAAATTGATTTACGGCGAGCAAATTCAACCTCCTATATACACCCGCGTGTCTTAAGGGCTGATAGGGATAGGCTTAATCCCTGCCTGATCAAATAAACCAGCCTTGCGCAGAGGTTTTTGCAATAGGTGAGCAAGCAGCCAACCCCTGATGAATTGAGCCAGCAAGGTCCAACAACTATGATGATTGAATAGCTTCCAGGCTGGAACCTTATTGCATTGCCCGGTATTTTACTGTGAAGCAAGCCATTCTCGTGAGATCAACCTGTTTTCGGGTCCCATTACCATTCCAGCGACACTCTCTTCACGCGCATCCTGATCACATGAGACCTGGTGTTGGTCAGTACGCAACTATTAGCCCTTCAGCGAGCTCTCAACCCGAATGGTGCCATCGAGCACCGCAAGAACGAAGCTAATCTTTCTTATCTTTCGCTTGCAGCGATATCCACCAGAGCACACCAATGCCCATGAAAAACACACCTAAACCACCAAAGAACCCAAAAGAACCTCCCCAGAACTGGCCTATCCCGACAAGATTTTCCATTTTTACCTCCGTAAAGTAATGAGTTTGTGAACTTCTCTATTCGCGCCTATGGGCAATCAGTTTATTTCATTATGCGCCAAGGTGATGACCACGTTGCCCTATCTGTGGCCTTATTCGACCTATCTATGAGCCTCAACAATCGGTTCAAGAGTGCAGGTTCTGTTAATGACTGCTTTTCGCTATCCCGATTCGATAAGCTCTGTGAGGAAAAATAGGTCTTCAGTCGTTTCGACACCTATGCATGCACCGACCGACAATAATATCCGTTTGGAGAAAGTTTATACTTACAATTTGACTTCGAGATTTCTCCAACGGCTTCAAAGTTTAAGTCAACGTTCTGACACTTAACGATAAATCACCCTTATGCGCAATGTGCGCAATTATTCCTCAGCCATGACAGCTGATGCAGACGCTGTAGAGACACCAACTAGCTGAAGCCTTTAACAATCAGCCATAACCCTAAAACGAGTTCGTATGGAACGTAGGGAAGGCCTAATACCATCGCAGGAAGATATTTAAAATCGGGTACAACAACATCCCAATCCCAAGGACTGCAATCGCGTTCGCTAACTCAAGCAGCAAGCCGATCAACACCTGGGTTTGATTCTCAGATACGGCAGTTTTATAATCTGGATCGGCGATAACAGCTTCGATGAGACTCCCGCCCAGGATACTTGCGACCATCACGATCAAAAAGAGTGCGCCAACAATTATTGCCTTCTTTCTCGCTGAATCCATCTGTTCTTCGCCTCATTTCTACAATTTATTTGGATTATGTCATTCGTTTTCAATATAGAACCTAGCCGGCTTCAGTATCGTACAATAAATGTGTAATTCATTGCGAGGAGTCATATGCAGGGTTGGGTAATTACGAACCAGGGATGAAGGATGTTGCTGGTATGATTCAATCGCCTGCCTCTGTTCGCTGATCCCACTTGTTCGCTCAGGACGCAGATCATGGTTCTCACAGTAGGTCGACTATCGCTTTTACATGGCGGAAATACTGGTCAGCAAGTTGTTGTATATTTGGGATGTTGTTTGGAAAACTAATCATCTCGGGTTCATCCAGCAAGACTGTTAACTGGTATCCTCTCCCCATCGCTTGGCTGAGATGATATTGCCCAAAATAGTCTATTGACGGCTGAATGGGCGCTAAAGTTTTCCGCTTTGCGATGAAGTATCGATGTAGCGCTTTGTGCAATATTCCACGAATGATTATGACATTCATTCTACCGGATGTCAAATACCAAGTGTGCGGTGATTGTCACTGCTCCAGTGCTGAATCTGAAGATTTTTGCTCCTTATCTAACACAAAGGAGCGCATTGGTCGAGTTCCAGTGCGCGCATTACTAGAAAATGAAATGCTTGACCTGCCTGTACTGGGTTTCTCTACCCGATACCCAGTTGTTGTTGACATTGTGCGGGCTGGTAAAGGGTGCTATATTGGTGCGTCAGTGATGTTCGCCTGGCAGTTTGCCAAGGCTCATTACCCCGCCAGCCTACACGGCTGGATGTGCGTTATGGCCATGCAAAATCACTGCAACCTGCTCTACCAGGAGGATGAATGAGAGCTCTTGCATTTCTGCGAAGATCAGGGGGTGGCGTGATCGCCTTCTCTCCGCTGGCGCACGGCATACTGGCTCGCAATCCAACGGAATCCAAAAAGAAACCCACCGCTACCCAAGCGACACTCTCGCTAAAAACCACTATGAGCAGGATGATAACCTGTCTACCGTCGAACGCGTCAGACAAACCGCTCATAGATTTTGACTCATATAAATTGACTTTACCGGATTCAGTGGATTTATATATTAGCTGATCAACCCGTTAGGCCGAACACGCTGTTAGTTTTCGAGATAGGTTAATATAGGCAGGAGGTAAGTTTTCATGCGTCATACTCGCGAGGAAGTAATCAAGCGCACTATTCGGGAGTTCGAACGCCTTGATCATCTGGTTCACAACCTTACTGATGAGGATTGGAACAGGTTGCTAACCAGACCCGAGACCAAAGACCCTTGGACAGTGAAAGATACACTAGCGCATATTACCCATTGGAAGGCTGACGTGATCAGAAAAGTCAAGAAACAACCCATACCGGTAGAGGAGAAAGGGCTGAGTGAGACTGATGGGAACCACCTCATCTACGAGCGTTGGCGAGATCACTCCCCACAGGATGTTTTAGCTTGGCACAAGCAAGTACAGGACGATGTGCTGGCTGCGCTTAAAAATGCACCTGAAGAATGGTTCAGTAACAGGGAGCGCCGACCGGACTGGCCCTTTGATCTTGACGGTCACTCAAGCTACCATCGCGTAAAGGATATTGAACCTGCGTTGAAAAAGTCAACCATGTGAATAACGCCCAACACGAAGTGCAGCCGTTAGCTGGCAAAATATAGCTGTCTACGAATATGATTTCTTTGACATGAAAAAAAGATAGATAGGTGGATTACTCGCCTGGTTTGTCACCAGCCCACTAATCAGTCTCTATATTTAGCTCCAGCGAGAGAAAAAAGATTGGATCTATTTTATGAACCTCGGTCGCGATGCCCCACCACGATGATAGATCCTGAATTAATCCAAACATGTGCAACTAATATTGATGGAACGAAAACTTGTTCAACTAGCAGACAGTGTGTGGCTGTGGCCATGTTTAAAAGATCCACTGCTCATCGAACCCTCCGTGGGGGTGATAACCAGTGGATACCAGACTGTCCTTGTCGATGCCGGAAACAGTCCGCAGAACGCGGAACAGATCAGGGCTGCCGTAAATCGGGCAAAGCTTCCCGATATCAGCTACATCATCTATACGCACCACCATTGGGATCATGTTTCTGGGGCATGTGCTTTTCAAGTGCCCATATATGCCCACCACAAATGCTCCACAATCCTGGAAGGTGAAGCAAAAAAGCCATGGAGCGCTGCATATCTTGAGCAGCTGGTGGCTCAAAATCCCAAGCTGAAGGTGAGCTGTGAAGCCCGAGACCGAGCAATCCGAGAATGGAATACTTTCCGGATTGTTGTTCCGGACCGGATTTTTAGTACGCGTGAAACCCTCGAACTGGATGATATCCAGATTGAACTAGTGCATGTGGGAGGAAAGCACGCCAAGGATTCGATCATCGTAAAGGTACCGCACGCAGGGGTAATGTTCCTTGGTGATTGCTATTATCCACCACCCCTGCATCTCCGTGGACCAAGGGCATTGCATTCCAAGAAACTTCTTAGAGACATCATCGACGATGCGTATGACATCTATATCGAAGGTCATGATGATCCCATAAACAGG
The DNA here is from genome assembly GCA_041551115.1 of Anaerolineales bacterium. GTDB lineage: Bacteria > Chloroflexota > Anaerolineae > Anaerolineales > UBA4823 > DAOVXM01. The sequence goes on along the minus strand of JBFENN010000073.1, from coordinate 7,393 downwards.
TTGGAATATGTAAATTTCCTGGGACGTGGCTAGTTGAATTGGGTGCCTTATTGACCTAAAATGGTTACGCTCAAAAAGGATTACCCACCTTTGAGATAATGAATATGGTTTCACCAGTATGTGACTTAGTATCAGTATTTTGCTGATCCAACTCGCTGTTTACTCGAACCGTATCACAGGAATCTATTGCAAGCCGCTGTGAAGGGATTACCCATCCGTGAAACGGCCGGACCGGTGGATTGCAGGCAGCATTATCCGGTGATGATATTGACTTCCGATTATATCTTGCCCGTAAAGAAGATATAGGGGGCACGGAAGATCGTGCCCCCTATGGGATCAGGACCAGATTGTGCTTATTTCGTTAAATCGATCTGATCTTCTATCCACTTAAGCATATACGGGATGTCCACCCGGTAGTTCAAGCCGGTAGCCACACATTGGCCATCGCCTGATGAGGTCACCGCCACGATAATTTCATTCCCTTCGGAATCTACCCAGAAGACCGGTCCGCCCGAGTCGCCAAAGCAGCTGCCGCTTTCGTCAAAAACGGCTTTCTGCGTCAGGTGCAGGTGCGTTTTGGTCAGGGCAACGTATTCAGACTCGGACCAACGGCGTATTTTGTCGTATGCAAGCACAGGTGGCTGAAACGACTCAAGTGTTCCGCCATACCCCACCGACCTAAAGAAGACGCCCTCTTCGTGGCTGCCTACCAGTTCTCGGTCTTTCTTGAGCTTACTAAGCAGATCTAGGGTCGGCAGCGCTGCCGGTACAAGATCAACCGCCTCGTCCAGGATCACCAGGCCAATGTCATGGGTATCGCCACCAACCCATGCATAAAGGTCGTGCGGAATTGGCGTGCCTGGGAGACCGCCAGCAGGGTAGTCTTCAACCACTGTCATATCGCTATCAAACCATACGCTCGCCTCAGTAGCCCCATCTCCTGCACAGTGCCCTGCCGTGAGAAACACCCGGGGCGCAATCAGCGTACCTGAGCAGCGCCACTGGTACTCTCCATCGATAAAAGCGGCCATGAGACCGACGTTGGGGTGACCATCTCCGTCCAGTTCACCATTGGTGATGGCGGCAGCCGGCAGCGTGGTGATCAATAAAATCAGGATTGCGATTGTAAGGACAAATATCTTTTTCATTACCTCCTCCTCTTCGTATTATATGTGGGAATCCCAATACCTCGATACTTATGACGTTAATCCTTGAGAAGAGATACTAGGGAACTATTCCTACAAATTTTCACTTTGGTACATTACAGGCACCTATATTGCGCAGATACAACAGGCTGTCTCTGATGTGGAAAAAATCCCTGATTGCCGCCCTGTAATTTGGTTTGATACGGTTTGGTAGGTGATCTTTACTAAGGGATGGCTGCTTTTGCTATTATGATTGACGCCAAGAGAAATGGGGATCAGTACCTGCGCTTGGCTAGAGCTACTGATAGTTTAATGTGATGGAACATTACAAAACCTGTAAAAATAGTGTCGGCAATCGATTAACTATCCGCGATCCGAATACAGACGTGGGCCTCGGGCGGCAATCCCAACTCATGCTTCCCCACTCAAAACCTCAAACCCCATGGACCTGCCGGGCCCGGCGGATATCATCCACATGCCCAAATACGTGCTGTGTTTGCATCTCCACGACCCATGACACCCTGACTTCCTGGTCATCCCCATTTGGCCAGCGTATCATCAGACTTCGCTCCCAGGCAGCAGGGATACTTAGCAACAACTGTACAATGTGCGCACGACTGGCACGGTATAACCCTAGCGATGGTTCTATTGCCCGATTCGCATAATCCCAGCTCATCACCCACTCATTTTGCAGCAGGTCCCAATACCACTGCAGCTCATACCTGCTTCCAGGGTTGCCAATTGCCTGCTTGATGAACGCTTTCCAGATGTCATCACCATCAGCGACGTGATGGACATATTGGCGGATCGTCCAGGTGTCGTTGCTCTCAGCTAGATCGAGCCCATCGACCGATAATCCCGCAATCGCTTTCTCCAACAATTTTGGTCCCTCTGCATAGCTGGCAATAGCAGCATCACGATCCTTCTTTAGGTCTTCCATCGCAAACTCTCTCCTTGCGCTCACTGCTCAGCGCTGACTTCAAACCGCCATTTGTACGCAAACCGCCCACCGGAACTATCTACATAGGTCACTTTGGCTGTATGCCAACCCGCCCGCAAGGGGTCGTGCTGCGTATAACATGGTTCTCCGACCGGATCAGGATAGCCATACTGCAGACGAGCCAAATCAACAACATCCTGGGTTACATTTATCCCATCCAGGTAAAAACGAATGGTTTTCTCAGGTTCGTCCCCCATACCATGACCGGCTTGATAGTAAAAATGGGCACAGATCCCATAGGAGACTGCGGCTGCTTCACCGTCGGATGGGCGCACATATTGGATATGAAGTGGCAGTATATCCCCTACAGCCCCTGATGAAGGCCAGCCTCCATTAACTACCCATTGGATACCTAACCCGAGGATCAGTGCTAGAACCAAGAGACCGACGACCAGACCGATTATGCGCTTCATCATCATTTTCTTAACAACATGCCAGCCTAGTGCGAATCTATCATAAGCTCAAGACTTACTCAGAGCTGGCATTAGCCTATCAGCCCGCAATTCAAATGAAACTGTCGATGTTCTACCATCATTTAGAGTCTTTATAGCGTTGCTAAATTGTGTGGGAACTCAGCCAGTCCTCGACATCCTTGAGTACGATGGCACGTTCTGGCTCGTTGAAAACCTCGTGCCATAGCCCTTCGTAAATCTTAAGTGTCTTATCCTCGGAGCCAATCGTGTCATAGAGCATCTGGGCACCGTGGGGTTCAACAAGCGCATCTTCCGCGCCCTGGACGATGATGACTGGCAGTGTGATCGTGCCTGCTTCTGCTGAACTACGCATCATGGCAGACAGTAATTCTGCGCCCAAGCGGGCAGTCGTCTTGCCGTGGAATACCAACGGATCGCTGATATATGCCGCTACCACCTCAGGATCCTTCGATATGGTCGTGGCATCCAATGACATCACACCTGCTTTTGGGGCGATCTTTGACAAGACCTTGGCCATCGTGATTGTCAACTGGGTTACACTGTCGCCAATCTCGACAGTCGGAGCTGAAATGATCGCGCCCTTGAATTTGTCCTGGTGGTCGAGCAGGTAATAGGAAGCAATCAAACCGCCCAGGCTGTGTCCAAGGAGAAAAATTGGGATGCCAGGTTGCCATTCTACAACCATTTTGTAGAAGATTATCAGCGGAGCCGTGAAATCATCGAAGCTTTCAACGAATTCACGCGTCCCGTCCGACTTACCGTGTCCGATATGGTCAAGCCCGTATACGGCATACCCAAGTGGGACGAAGTGCCCCACGATATTCATGTAACGACCGCTGTGTTCACCCAGCCCGTGTACGACCAGCAGCACAGCATTGATGTCACCTTCAGGAAGCCATCCCTGGTAGTAGATATTGGTATTCCGCACGCCTGCAAAATTACCTTCAATGTGTTCCATGGCGATCTCCTTTTTGGAACCAGATCATAACAGCACTCATTGAGAGTCTATTCTAACCGCAAATACAGCTATTGGGATTCAGCCCGGTTATATCCAACGCAGCTAGGTACTCAAGGTCGAATTCTCACAGCCACAAGGACAGTCTGCGGATTCAATATCAGCGGTTTACCGTTCCTTAGCGTTGTTCATTCTCTGTGCCGCAGAAACCAACCCACAACCAGTAAAACTGTAACTGCCAAAACGCCTACAATGACTGCTCCCACACCGGAGAAACCGGATTGGGATTCCGTTGTGCGGGCCTCTGTGGGGCTGGGCAGCGGGGTTTTCGATGCCTGGGTGGCTGTGGATGTGACCGGAAACGGAGTGACCGGCGTCGAGGTCAACGCAGCGGTTAAGGTTGGTTGAGCTGGGATCGGAGTGGCCGTTGCCGGCGGCGTAATGCGCAGCAGCAACTTCTGCCCGGGTTGGAGGATGGATTCTGTGGTGAGTCCATTCCAAGCCATCAATTCAGTCAAGTTTATCTCATAGAGGTCTGCAATCCAGGCAAGGTTTTCACCACTCATCGTGGTATGGTAGTAGCTGCCGTCGCTGGCGGGGGTAATTTTTTCAATCGCTGAGAGCGGGCGGGGTGTTGGGCTTGGAGTCACATTGCCCGGATCAATCAGTAACCGCTGCCCGATCTGGAGCGGCCAATCGACTTGCAGTCCGTTTAGGGCTAAGATCGTACCTACATTAACCTTGTAGGCTGATGCGATCGTGATCAATGCCTGGTAGGGCTGCACTTCGTGAATGATTTTGCCATCAGAACCAGGAGTTGCCAGTCGCACCATTCCAACTGGTGTGGGAGTGGCATAACCGGCAGTACCGCTGGACGGGATGAATAACTTCTCTCCGACAAGCAGGGCAACATCCCTGGAGAGGTTGTTCCAAACCTCCAAATCGCGGATCGTGATCTGGTAGGCGATGGCAATACTCCAGAAAGATTGCCCTGCTTGAACGATGTGATAAATTCTGCCATCAGAGTCAGGCGTTGCAATCTTCACAGGTATGATGACTTGTGAAACCGGAGGGGCTTGGTTCACACTATTTTCAGGATCATCCCCGGATACAGATTTGTATTCTCCACAAGCCTGGTCAGATGTATATGCAGCCTGCAAAACGTAGTAATAAGTGCCATCTGCTGCCTGAGCCACACCGGCACCAACATGGCAATAGGCTGGTATGACCGCCGGACGCATATGTTCGGGGTCAGCCCAGGTCTGCATGATCTCATCAATGCCCATCGAGCCCATGGCGAAATTCTCGGTTGCCCAAACTGTCGCCCCACCGCCATAGCCCGCCGCGGCAAGACGCCCACGCACATCGCCAATATGCCAGGACATATTGTTAGCTGCCATGATCTCGGCAGTGCCTTGCGCAACCGCGTTGACGATCGGATCTTCGATCAAAGGCGGCAGCCCCTGCGAGACTCGCAGGGTATTCATTGCCAGGATCAATTCACTCCGGGATGCTGCTCCCGATTGGGCTTGAACTACTGCCGGGTGCACAGCCGATATCAACATCCCGATGAGCAGCAGGCATCCCTGAATTACGATTTGATATGGTCTGCGGTAATTTCTCAGCATGCGCTGATTCTAGCATGATCCCGGTAAAGGGCAATGTGGTTGCCAGGGGCAGCCGTCAAGCCTATTACACTTAAACGGAGTACTTTTATTTCTAATACTCGCTTTGCATTCTCAGTAAACTTGTTCTTGTATTACAATGGTTCAACGCTCAGCCAGTGGAATTGAAAAGCTTTAGCGCCCAAAACACAAGTTTAGGGGAAAGATCGCAGGTCATTAAAAAGTAAACAATTGATACTTGAGCACACAAATCTCGAAGACTATGAAGATCCAGTGATCTATGATTACGAGAATAAAGATTTTGAACCAGATGGACTGTTCTATCTATCGCTCGCTCAGCAAGTGGATGGTCCTGTCCTGGAATTAGGGTGTGGGACCGGTCGAGTCACAATCCCTCTAGCCCAAAAAGGGATTGATGTGACCGGGTTAGACATCGTGCCAGGTATGCTTGCTCGGGCGCAAGAAAAAGCCGCCGACCTGCCGATACAATGGATAGAAGCTGATATTAAAGATTTTCATTTGGGGAAACAATTTGATTTGATCTACACAACCGGCAGTGTTTTCCAACATCTGGTTGAACGCAGCGAGCAAGAAATGATGTTGAAGTGTGTGCGCGAGCACTTATCCACGGATGGGCTGTTTGCAGTTGATCTGCTCTTCCCAAGCCGCAACGCAATGGAAGACGCCGAAGAAAAAGATTGGTACTCGTACGTGACTGATGAGGGGCAAACGATCAAGGTAACCGGAACAGACGAATATGACCCAATAAAGCAGATCAAACATGAAACCGCTTTTAGGCGCTGGACAGATGGGGAAGGGCGAGAGATCGTGAAACGGGCCCGGTTTTCCTTGCGGCTTATTTTCCCTCAAGAGATGGAAGCACTATTACACTACAACGGTTTCTCCCTACTTGATGTTTACGGTGGCTGGGACCGGAGTCCCCTGGCGGCTGAGAGCCAGAATATGATTTTCATATGCAAGAAAAGATGGTCCTAACAAAGCCCTGGCCGCGAACTGCAGAAGCAGCAGGCTCGTAAAAAAACGGTTCACAATATGGCATTCCTGGGGGATAAGTGAGTCGTATCATTTATGGATGGTGGGTTCATCTGTGCGACAAGCCTCGCCTTTACAGCCAATTGATTGTAAATGTCCAAAAGATAAGAATCCCCATATTGTTGGTACTGCAAAGACTCCTGAAAATGTTATTATCCATATGACTACTATCGAACAACAACCAGAAAAGAGCGTTTGGCTAATGAGATTAGGTTATCAACCTGCTGATCAAATTCTAAAATCATCTTAGGTTGATAGCCGCTGATAAGTTAGCAATATCCCCAAATCCATCTAAGATTTATTCACTTCGGAAGTGAGAGTGCATCATGACAGCGGTTGCAGTCGAACACTTATACAAATCCTTCGCCGGCAAGACCGCAGTGAAGGATTTAACTTTTTCCGTCAATCCGGGTGAGATCCTCGGACTTATCGGGCCCAACGGAGCCGGAAAAAGCAGCACGGTAAAAATGATATTAGACTTTATCAAACCCGATTCTGGTGAAGTGGAAATCTTTGGTCATCAGATGAGTGAAGCCACCAAAGATCAAATTGGCTACCTGCCTGAAGAGAAGGGATTGTATAAAAATCTAGCCGCAATCGATGTCATCCTATACCTCGCTTCTCTGAAAGGAATGGACAAAGCACGGGCTGAAAGTAAAGCGAATGAATTACTCCGGCGAACAGGAATGTTCGACAATAAAAAGATGAAAATCAAGCACATGAGCAAGGGGATGGGACAGATCATCCAGTTTATCGTCACCATCATTCACGACCCAGATCTGCTCATCATGGATGAACCCTTCGCCGGTCTCGATCCTGTAAACACAGAACTTATGAAGAACATGATCGGTAAATTAAGAGATGGAGGGAAAGCTATCATCTTAAGCACCCACCAGATGAATCAAGTCGAAGAGCTATGCGACCGGGTGCTGATGATCGATCATGGCAGCGAAGTTCTCTACGGTGATTTGAAGGATATAAAATCAAGGTTCAAAGAACACTCGGTCCAGGTGAATGTTGACGGGGAAATCGGTGACCTGCGCGGGGTGATTGATAAAAAGCTCCACAAAGAGGGTGTTGAATTGGTCCTGGCGCCGGATACTACACCGCAGATCATCCTCGATCAATTGCGGGAGCTCGGGTTTTCCATCACCCGCTTTGAAGTCACAACACCATCCCTG
>JBFENN010000072.1:0-15849 GCA_041551115.1 Anaerolineales bacterium | reverse complement strand
GCAACTTCAAATATTCCATGAACAAAGATTCTAACTTCTGCTCATAGGCATGTCAACAAGGCTGCTGCGACGGTGCGATTTTGGATCATTGCCAACGATCACTGAATTTGCTAAAATCACTCCATGTCTTGGAAAATGATTGGGCACGATTGGGCAATTAAACTGCTGAAAACCAACATTAGGAATGGTCATCTGCCTCACACGTATTTAATTACTGGACCGAACCAGGTTGGCCGCCGATCATTGGCAATTCGCCTTGCCCAAGCTGTAAACTGTGACAAAGCTTCTGAACCAGGCGAGATTTGTGCTACATGCCGCCCATGTGAAAAAATTGGACAAATGCAACACCCGGATTTCCATGTAGTACAGGCTGAACAACATGGAGGCATATTAAAGGTCGATCAAATCCGTGAATTGCAACACAAGCTCTCCCTCACTCCTTATGAAGCCAATTACCGGATCGCACTGCTCTTGCGATTTGAAGAAGCCCATAACAGCGCAGCAAACGCACTGCTTAAAACCCTCGAAGAACCCCCCAGGCAGGTAATCCTTATCATCACAGCAGACAGCACCGAGAGCCTGCCTGCAACGATTGTCTCGCGTTGTCAAGTAATTCATTTGAGATCTGTACCAACGAATACTATTAATCATGCCTTGGTCTCTGAGTGGAAATTATCACAAGATAATGCCGCTCAGTTCGCCCATGTCTGTGGGGGACGACCAGGCCTTGCAATTACTCTCCACCAAAATGTAGATATGTCAAATCAACGGATAACATGGCTTGACGAACACCTCGATTTGCTGTCCGCAAACCGCGTTGACCGGTTTGCATACGCAGAACAATTGGTCAATAAAGTCAACCAGGATGAGTCAAAGGAGTCATTGTTGAACAAGCTCGAACTATGGCAATCTTTATGGCGTGATATCTATTTGTCAAGCATACAATCTGACATCGAAATCATCAATATTGACAAATCATCCGAAATCAAGAGCATATCCACACAAGTTGATACCGCTTCTGCGATCAAAACTATTAAAGCTCTTCAGAAAACAGTGGAGCTCATCCTAAAGAACGCAAATTTGCGTCTGGCTCTTGAAGTCTTAATGTTAGATCTACCACACCATCAAGAGTTCCCTTTACCGAGGGTGTAATTGGTAAGATACATGATTGTGCTATACTCAAGGGACCAACATAGCCCAGGGAGAATGACTTATTATCCAGCATCACCAATGAGGTCGGGAGGTACGATAGACCCGGTGAAATCTCATATCCGTCATGCTTGATTTAATCAGGAACCATTTCCTGACTGTGTCTTGCAGCCCTGGGTAAACCATGAAAACCGAAAGAGACCCAACTCCCTTTACCCAAACACTGGATAGTGAAAGCACTCGCTCTTCACTTGAACTCTTATACAATATCAGTCGCGAGCTTGCCGCTGCGCTTGACCTGCGTGCCGTGCTACAGAGAGTACTATTCCTCTCAATGAAAAGCGTTCAGGCGATTAGCGGAAGTATTATTGTTCTAGATGAAAATGGACAGCCTGTTGAATCTGCCATCATTACCGGAGTTAAAGTCCATGACCAAACAACCCAACAGTTACGAGCTACTTTTGAACGCGGGCTTGCGGGATGGGTAATTCGCAATCGCCAAGCTGTATTAGTAGCTGATACACGGCATGATGACCGTTGGCTACAGCGGCGAGATGATGCTGATGACCGAACTGGCCCGAAGTCTGCCGTCAGCGCTCCCATCTTGGCTCGTGACCAACTCGTTGGAGTTATGACACTCGTTCATCCAACCCCCGGGTTGTTCAACCAAGATCATCTGCTGTTAATTCAGTCAATAGCGGATCAGGCCGGCATCGCCGTCCTGAATGCCCGCTTATACGACGAAAGCCAGCGTCAAGCCCGAGCTATGACAGCCTTGGCAGAAAGCGCTGGTGCGATCACAGCCTCCTTGAAACTTGATGATGTCTTGCTGAGGATTCTCGAATCTATCAGTGATGCATTATTTGTTGAGACCGTATCGTTAGGATTAATCGATAGAAGTACACAGGAACTTGTGTTCAGGGCTTCCACCAGCCAGAAGGATCAAAGCGTTGTTGGATTACGCTTGCCTTATGGACAAGGTATCGCAGGGTGGGTTGCCAAGGAAGGAAAAGGCGTCATCGTTCCCGATACCAGTGTGGATCCACGCTTTTATGATGGAGTTGACCGCCAGCTAGGCATCAAGACAAAAGCCATCGCGTGTGCACCAATCCGCTCGCAAGGTGAAGTCATCGGTATTTTAGAGGCATTGAACCCAGTTAATGGCACATTTGATCCGGATGCGCTGCTGGTATTAAGCGGCATTGGCGGTTTGGCAGGGACTGCAATTCGCCATGCACAATTATTCGAAAGCCTTGAAGCTGCTCACCAACGATATCGCGAACTTTTTGAGGACAGCATTGATCCGATCTTGATCACAAATTGGAATGGAGTAATCCTGGAGGCAAACCGCCAAGCAACAATCCTTACGGATCAGAACAAAGAAAATTTACTCAGCCTCAACATCGATGAACTCCAAATTGCCGTCGAAGATCATCTTGGTGATGGTTTCGCCGTTCTTGTCACTGGGGCAACGATCTCCTATGAAACAAACATGTATACGCGGACAGGGCGCGAGATCCCGGTTCAGGTCTACGTTCGAGAGACAAAAATAGATGGCATATCTAATCTGCAATGGATTCTACGTGATATTACCGAAAGAAAAAACCTGGACAATTTGCGTAACGACTTAATTTCGATGGTATATCACGATCTGCGGTCTCCGTTAGCAAATATAGTCTCAAGTCTCGATGTCATAGAAACTATTTTGCCAAAAGAACAAGACCCAACTCTAGAAGCACTGCTCAGCATCGCAGAACGCTCAACCCAACGGATCCAGCGACTAACCAACTCCCTCTTGGATATGAGACAACTAGAAGCAGGTCAACCTATTGGTAATTTAGAACCCACATCTCCAGATAAAATTATTGCAGATGCCATCGAAACAGTACTCCCTGCGGCCCAAAGCAAGAACCAGGATCTTAGCCTGGATATCACATCCAACCTCCCAGAAGTGCTGGTAGATGCCGACATGATCCGCCGTATCCTGATCAACCTAATGGAGAATGCGGTTAAGTACACTCCTCCTGATAGCCAAATCGTAGTAGGTGCCTATCGATCAAGCAACATGATCGAAATTTATGTTCAGGACGATGGACCCGGAATACCACCTGAAGATCGTGAGAGGATCTTTGATAAATATACTCGCCTGCATTCGAAAAGCAGACCTAAAGGCTTGGGGCTAGGCTTGGCTTACTGCAGACTTGCGGTGGAGAAACATGGAGGAGTAATTCGGATTGAAGATGCTCCTGGTGCTGGCGCACGCTTCGTATTCACATTACCAATCGTCGATGACTAAAACTCGAGAAATAAATCCTATTGACAATGGAGTAATATGCAGCAAATAAAGCCTGGAATTTACTTTGAAGATCAACATTTGGGTGTAACCTTGGGCGCATTGGTCTACTCACATGGGACCGTTCTCATCGATGCCCCACTGCGTCCAGAGGACGCCCGCTCATGGCGTTCAGGTTTACTCAGCCAGCGAGGCGGTATTGGACGATTATTGGTTTTATTAGATGCACATCCTGATCGCTCTCTCGGGGCACGCTCATTGGAAAGCACCATACTGGTTCACCAGGAAACCGCTCAAAAGTTTTACGATCGCTCGATCATTTTCAAAGGTCAGGTGGAAGTAAGCGGAGCGATATGGGAAACATATCACGAAGCCATTGGAACTCGCTGGGCACCACCTGACATCACGTTCTCTGAACAAATGACACTGCACTGGGGAGGACCAGAAATTTTGCTTGAACACCATCCTGGACCCGCTCCTGGAGCTACATGGGTGTTGATCCCGGAAGAAAAAGTTGTGTTCATCGGTGATGCAGTTATCACAGACCGCCCGCCATTTTTAGCAAATGGTGATTTGGAGAAATGGATTGACACATTACAAGTGCTGAATAAGTCTTTAAAAGACTACACAATCATAAGTGGTCGAAACGGGCTTATCACAATAGAAGACGTCCGAGCACAAATTCGGTTCTTTAAAAAGGTTGTGTCCCGATTGGAGAAGCTAGCAGAAAAAAATGCCCCTCCTGATGAAACCGAAAAATTCATCAGTACACTGCTCGCATCTTATGATATTCCGGCTGAAAAATATGCCCGGTGTGCTCAACGCCTGCGAAATGGCTTATACCAATACTATAACAACCATTATTTTCTTCCCCAGAATTCAGATGTGGAGCTGAACAATTATAGTCCTTACTGAAAATTCCTAATTCTGCATGAGAAACGCAGTTTCATGCGGTCCAATCGATTGTAATAACAAAAATACCAACCAATCAATGGTGCAGCCCACCGATTTTGAACCAATTTTCAAACTGACACGTGGTAGTTTATGTGAATCTATCCATTGGGGCGCTTTTGCCGTTGTAGATGTAGATGGGAATTTGTTGGTATCACAGGGCAATCCACAAGCCTCCACATATCTCCGATCGTCTGCCAAACCCTTTCAAGCGCTGCCCTTAATTGAAATGGGTGGTCAAAGCAAGTATGGTTTGAACGAAGAAGAAATTGCCATAACTTGCGCGTCGCATTCAGGCACCGATGAGCATGTCTGTGTTGTGCAGAATATCCACCGGAAAGTTGGATTATCCCAAGATCAGCTTCTCTGTGGGGCTCACCCTCCGATCCATAAACCAACCCGCGATAGGTTGATCAAAAATGACGAGAAACCTAGCCCCTACCGGCATAACTGTTCTGGTAAGCACAGCGGTATGCTTACGCTTTCCCATATGCTTGGCGCAACCAGTGAGAATTACATAGATTCCCAGCATCCAGCTCAACAATTGATATTAGGTGTAATTTCTGAGATGTGCTCTGTGCCATTGGATCAGATCACGATTGGTATCGATGGCTGCTCAGCCCCCAATTTTTCCATCCCGTTGTACTCAACCGCACTGGGATTTGCCCGTCTCTGCGACCCAGAAAAAAGTGGAATCCCATCAACACCACAGCGGAAGTCAGCCTGCCATATAATTACTACCGCCATGATCTCTAATCCGCATATGGTCGCTGGGCCAAACCGCTACGACACGGACATAATGCAAGTTTTGAGGGGCAAGGTAATCTCTAAAGGTGGAGCCGAAGGCTACCAAGCAATGGGCATATTTCCAGGAGTGCTCTCACCAACTTCCCCAGCTATTGGTATCGCCCTAAAAATTGCTGATGGAGATCCGAAAGATCGCGCTCGTCCCGCAGTCTCCATGCGGATTCTGCAAGAATTGGGAGTATTCTCCAGCTTAGATATGGGAGCACTCTCAATCTACGGTCCAGAATCTACTATTAAAAATTGGCGCCAGCTGGATGTCGGACGCGCGTACCCAGCTTATTAACCAACTATCGATAGATAGACACCATTTTTTGTGAACGGAGTATCCAACGTGCCTGTAAGCCTCGTCAATCGAGCTGCGAACGTCCATGAGACCTTGTTGGCTTATTATGGCTCCCCTGAGTGGAGGAATCCACTTCCACCTCTTGATGAACTCATCTCGACAATACTCTCCCAGAATACGAATGATATCAACCGCGATCGTGCTTTTGATGCCCTTCGTTCCAAATATCCCACATGGGAGGATGTAAGGGATGCTTCTGAAGGTGATGTCATTGATACTATTAGACCAGCAGGCTTGGCGAACCGGAAAGGTCCACGTATCCAGACGGTACTGCGTACCATCACGAACCAGAATGGATCGCTTGACATGGGTTTCCTATACGATCTATCAGCTGAAGAAGTAAAGCAGTGGTTGATGAGTTTCAAAGGTGTAGGCCCAAAGACTGCTGCAATTGTGCTGCAATTCTCACTGAATAAACCAGCGTTTCCGGTTGACACTCATATATTCCGTGTAAGCGGGAGAATTGGGTTACGCTCCCCGAAGATGAATGCAGACCAAGCACATCAACATTTAGCAGCACTCTTCACACCCGATAGTTATTACGCTGCTCACTTAAACATAATTCGCTTAGGACGTGAGATCTGTCAAGCTCGCAAACCAAAATGCTCGCAGTGCCCATTAACCCATCTATGTGATTATTATCAATCTGATTCTGATCTACCAACACCAGCTTCGCCAGAATTACAAACCACCCCAAAATAATAGTCGGGGAAAATTCACTTGATCTTCTGAACTGATAAACTCAAGCCCCTTTCAATCAACCTCTCAACTTCGCAGTACTTTAGTACCCATTAATTGAATTTACCAAATTGGTACCCGATAACAATATATATAAAGGATTAGATTCCTGCTAATATGCGCTTCTACCAACGATGGACTTGGGAAATCTAATCTATATAAAATCCGATACCGCAAAAATGCATTCTGTAAAATAAACCGGCGAGAATCCTGAGATGCTCGGTGGAGTAGAGAATATGGTGTGAAGGGAGAATAGTATGAAAAGGAAAAGAAAAACATCACGGCATACACTTTTGCTGAACAAGCGGATGATGGATCGGCTCCTATTACCATCTTTTGTTCTCGGCGCGCTCCTCGGATTTATCTGGTGGTGGTCAACATTCATGGACACCACAATAGTTGAAAACGCTAATAATCCCTGGATTGCTATATCTGCGTTTGTAGCCTTAAGTTTTACGTTTGTCGCGTTTTTTACTCGAAGGATGGCATACGTTCAAGCATACAATACACATCTTCAAATCGTTACCCCATTCTTGCGCTTCAACATCTCCTACCAACGCATCAGGAACACTCACCCAGCAGATTTCCATCAGCTCTTCCCACCAAACCGGTCAAGTTGGGCGCAAAGCAGGTTCCTCGATCCATTCTATGGAATGACCGCAGTTATCGTTGAGCTGCACTCTTTCCCAATATCTCCACGGCTCTTACGATTATTTTTACCAAACCAAATGTTTTCAAAGAATACTGATGGGTTGGTTTTGCTCGTGCCCGAATGGATGAAGCTGAGCACCGATATTGATACACACCGCGGTGTCTGGCTACAGAAACAAGGCCGAGGTACGCGTATTGCATTCAGCTACGCTTAATATCTGAAACTGCTCATCGTCAACCATTAGCCCTTGGCAGATTTACCGAGGGCTTTTTTAATTCTTGGATCAATCAATTACGCAGGTTGAGTGTTCAGCTGTATATCACGTGTTTTAGCAAGAACTGCTCTACAGCTGTGTAAAAGTGCGTCAAAGTCTCTGGCTTACGGAACCCGTGACCCTCGCCTTCGTAGAGATGGTAGATATGTGGAATGCCCCTTCGCTGTAATGAAGCCACAACCTCTTCGGATTGACTGGGCGAAACAACAAGGTCATCAGCTCCATGAAATACTGCGATGGGTCGCTCGATTTTATCGAGGTGGAATAGCGGGGATCTTTCTCGGAATACTGCCGCTGCACTGGGGAGGCTTCCGACCAGCAAATCCATATAATGAGTTTCGAATTTATGGGTATCTGTGGCCATGGCGAAAATATCCGCCACACCATAGGATGTAACCCCTGCTTTGAAAAAGCTCGGGTGATCCTCCATTGTCTTCAACACTGTTAACCCGCCTGCGCTGGCACCCATAATGGCCATCCGCTGCCCATCAACAAATCCTTGGTCGATCAGGTACTGCGCCCCACTGACAGCATCTTCAACATCTGACAGTCCCCAATTTCCCCGTAATTTATTTCGGTATTCTCGCCCGTATCCGCTGCTACCGCGGTAATTTACCTGTAAAACCGCAAACCCGCGGCTGGTAAAGTACGATACTTCCGGGTAGAAAGTGGCCATTCGCTGGCTTGTCGGACCTCCATGTATGAGTACTAGCAAAGGGGCTGCCCCAGCACTGGTGTAATTGGGATTATTGGGTGCATAATATAAACCGAATATTTCATCGCCATCCATACATCGCCACTTTATTGCTTTTGCCCGGCTATAAAAATCTTTTGATATATCTTCAGCCGATGACCGGTGCTGAATACTTATCTGATGTGAAAGCAGATCATACAATATAATACGCTCTGGTACGGTTGGGCCAGAGGCAAGCAGCGCAACTTTGCCCCCATCCGGTGAAACTGACACCTGTTCAAGCCAGTTGTATTCCACACCTGGATCTAATTGAGAATGTTTGTTGGATCGCTGGTCATAGTGCCACAATGTTGCAAAACCGCTTTGATTGCGAATATATATTACACCCTCTCCATCTGGCAAGAAACTGTAGGTCCGCATACCCTGCACCCAGGCAGGATGTCCATGCTCCGCATCACCACTAGTAACTTGGAAAATGGATTTGTCATGGAGGTTGTATAGATATAAGTGCCACCAACCACTCTCATCGCTCACATAACCTAAGAAATCTCCATTTGGAGAAAACTCAGGCTGGAAAATTGAAATCTCTTTTCCTCCAGCTATAGATTCAATTTGTTCTATACTCGGCAACCCAGATTGGTTATCATTAGTTGACAGCTTGCCAATCTGTAGCAAAGAACTGTCCCAGGCCATGGAAGGATGGTTCCATGAAATCCAAACGGCGTACTGTCCCCCCGGATTCCAGCTAGGTTGCATATAAAAATCGGATCCGCTGACCAACTTTTGCGGCCAATATTTTCCATTGGCATCAACAATGGCAATCTGATCTTGACCCTCGTCGGTATGAAGGTAGAGCAACCAACTCCCATCTGGGGATTCTACGGGAGCCGCAGCACCCCCAAAAGCTGGTGTTACTGGAGTGGCAGCTCCCTCGTTTAGGGATTGTCGCAAGATGCGGCCAGAATCTGCCTCAACCAGGTAAACATTTCCACGTCCTACCCCGTATTCTGCGCCGCCGTAATTTAAAAATCCTCGCACATTCGTACCGCGGCCGATATCTCTTGATAGATGCCCATCTGCAGGTTGGTAAACTAAAACATTGCTTCCGGAACGTCCCTCGACCCACAGCAGGCCGTTGTCCTCCGTCCATGAAAGGCTACCGAGTTTAAGATCACCAGCGATAGTCTCAGCCCCGATGGGACTATCCCACAATCCAAACGGCTTTTGAGTGCGTATTCTACTCATACTAATAAACCTTTCCTGGGAAATTTAGTTAACCTAAAACAAACTCATCAACCTTCTTGAGAAATTAATCGATACGAAGTGGTTTAAAACTCCTGCGGTGGATAGGTGTTGGACCATGTTGGGATAATGCGGCAAAATGAGTGCGCGTTCCATAACCCTTGTGCTTGGCAAAGCCATATCCAGGATATACTTCTTCAAATTCTCGCATGACTTCGTCTCGGCTGTGTTTTGCCATTATCGATGCTGCAGCAATACTCAATGATCTTGCATCGCCTTTTACGATAGATGTAACCGGGCAAGCGATGCCTGGCAGCTTGATATAGTCAATTAGAATATGCTGCACTTGATATTGAAGCTTTCCCAAAGCCCTCCTTACTGCCAGCTTTGTCGCTGGAGCAATTCCGATCGAATCAATCTCGCCTGCTTCAGCATACCCCACCCCGAAATCGAGTGCAATCTCCTGCAACCGGACTGCCCATTCAGCCCTGCTGTAGGGATTCATCTCCTTGGAATCGCGTACACCGATAAGTTGCTCACTAAGCCTTGGTTCCGGAGTAAATAACAGTGCTGCAGCAGCAACTGGCCCCGCAAGCGCTCCACGACCAGCTTCGTCCACACCTACAATATACCGGTAACCTTGAGACCAAATCTGCTCCTCAAAATGGAAATCCGGCGCCAGGGGAATATCTTCCAGATCAAACTTCTTGATCATATAAACCTTGGGCACCGTTCAACCTAATTTTTAGCAGATCGAAAGCCATGCGTGCCGAATCTCGTAATACACTTATCTTGCTGTCTGGGTTGAAATACCAATGGATGGGAACCTCAACGATACGGTAGTTCTTTTTTCTGGCGATGAATAAAACTTCAACGTCAAAAGACCAGCCAGAAATTGTTTGGCTACGAAATAATTCCTCTGCGATTTCGTATTGGAAGCATTTGAACCCACACTGCGTGTCATGCAAACCCGGTAGAGCTATTTTCCTTATGAGCCAATTGTAGATACGCCCAACAAAGTGACGGTAATATGGTTCATTAAACCGTTCGGCACCTTCTGCTTCACGCGAAGCAATCGCAATATCATATCCATCCAATGCGGGCGGCAGGAAGCGGGGGATTTCTGTGGCTGGCATTGAGAAATCTGCATCACACATGAATCGATAGGTTCCTTTTGCTGCTAACATCCCCCGTCGGACAGCTAAACCCTTCCCACGCCGCTGCTCTCTTAAGACTACTAGCTGTGGGTATATTGCTAGATGCGCCTGCGCAATCTCGAAGGAACGGTCTGTACTCCCGTTTTCAACCAGGATAACCTCAGACGGATAAGATTGAGAATATAAGTAATTAAACACTTGCTCCAATGTTTTGGGCAAGCGTTTTTCCTCATTAAATATCGGGATGACGATCGAGAGGTAGATAGATTCCAAACGGATTCCGGGATGCTAGGTAGTAAACAAAATCACCGCCGCAAGCACAGCAAGTACAACCACGTTTACTAGTACCAAAACGCCTAGTGCTGCCCACTGGCGGGAAGAGAAAGGCATTTGCTGTATATATGGGCTGATTTTATCAAATTTTGCTACATCCACGGTTGGTATTCTTGAAACCCCATCTATACCATATTCGTCCTTATAGTCAAATTCATCCTGCTCAATTGCGAGAATATTTTCCCCATCGAATTCACGCATGGTGGTATTGAGTACATCGACAATATTTTGTACTTCTGCGCTCTCTAATACCAACTCCCCTTGTACCAATTGGTTAACAAACCGCTGTAGTGAGTCAGTAAGTATTACCCGGACATTCGGTGATTCAAGTTCGACGTGAATTCCTGGAGATGTGAATATCAATGCCGGTTCCGCACCCAATGTAAAACCACGCCGTTCAAAATAGGTCTCAATTGAGTGTGCCATCCTTGCAGTTCGAGAAATCAGATTGGGTTTTGCGGGAACATATTGGTTTTTTCGCGTATCCAATTCTTGCCAAATATCTTCTTTCCCGCGGAATACTCCCTGATCAGCGCTGATATTGATCACTTGAATCCCGGTTGGACCAACAATTATCGCCGGAATAGGTTCTTCAAAACCTTCGAGCTGTACCTCGAGCAGCATAAAAAATCGATTGTTGAGGACTCCTTGGAGATATTTAATTATCTTTGCTTTGGCTAGTTCTGCCTCACGCCAGCTATTCCCGAATCGAATGGTGCGCCATAGTTCCTTCAATTTTGTTGTGAAGATGTTTTCCTGAGGTTCAGGAGAGCAATCAATTACCTTCATCACCATTACTCCAAACCCATAATTTACTGACAAATGATCAAAGGTGTCGTCCTATTGTGGTCCTGAAATTAAAAAAAACATATGGAGCAAGTTGACTATCAATGAAGTTGGGAACTGCGATAATTATGGTTGTTTGATCAATTCAGGAACTACACAAATCACATATCCCTGTCATCTAGACTCAACCTGGACTTTAAATCAAATTATACGCCCCCTGACAACTAGTGTGAATTTACGAATTTGTTAAGCTGTATGAAGTCCCACCTGATTATTCCCCTAAATTATCGGCACTCCTGATAAATCATCTTGCAAACTTGAATGGTTCTCAGTCACTAATAATTCACGCCCATCATTTGTAACCAATTTTACTGGCTGAGAAGTTTCAAAGGTACCGCCAAGGTAAAGTGTCCGTTCGCCGACGACAAATTTCTGTCCCTTTTTCAGGAGTGAGATAAGTTCTGATCGTTGAATTAAGACATGATCAGAAAAAGTAACCCCATGTCTCAAATACGCCCGTACCCATTCTACCAGTCCCTCAGATTTATAATGCACAGCCTCAACAACTCCATCGTACTTATCTTTAGCCATACGACTCACTCCACACCTGCAGAAGAAATTGCTTTTGGTTCACTTATAACGCGCGTAGAATTGATTAATGGGTGTGTCGGGGCGGGCGGACTTGAACCGCCGACCCCCGCGTCCCAAACGCGGTGCGCTACCGGTCTGCGCTACGCCCCGAACGCAGTGAGTATAATGTGAAGTTGCCATTGGCGTCAAGGCGTTTTGCACCTTGTCCGGGCAAGCCAATTAGCATGCAATTGGTGTCAGTCGCAGGAGAAACCGTGGATAAATGTCCAGCCCCCATTATGGGCTACCATCTCCATCACCTACATTATCAAGAAGACCTTCCATTTTGGCAGTCTTTGGCAGAAGTATATGGAGCGCCAACGCTGGAGCTGGGCTGCGGGACAGGGCGAGTACTGCTGCCATTTCTTCGTAATGGAATCGAATGTTATGGTGTTGATAATGACTTGGAAATGTTAAATTGCCTGAGAAATCTTGCAGCTTTGGATAACCTTTCACCAAATATAATCCTAGCAGATTTCACACATCTGAATCTTCATACCAAGTTCAGATCCATCCTGCTGCCCTGCAACACATACAGTACACTTAATTTCGACCAGCGCCAAGCAGTATTAAATGGTATTCACCACAATTTAGCTCCTGGGGGTGTTTTTGCTATTAGTGTTATCAATCCTGCTACTTTGTTGGATTTGCCTGAATATGGTTATCCACAAATCGAAGATACATTTCCCTGGCCCGATTCAGACCTGATGATACAAGTAAGCAGCAGCTGGAAACGAACTAGCAATCTTTTTATCTTAACCTGGCATTATGACCTGCTCGCTCCAGATGGACACTCGAAAAGGTATGATCTATCCACCACCCACTATATCGAAACCACAAACGCTATCCTAGCAGAGATGGAATCCGCTGGCTATTCTATCAAGGAGCTTTATGGGGATTTCGATAAATCCGAGTTCTCCTCAAACGCTTCTAATCAGATAATGGTTTTGAATCAACAGCGTTGATCCATTAACTGATCACACTAGCCCGTCTTCCATTCCACGTTTCTAATAAAAAATCAACATATCTCATCTGCTTCTCTTATACAGCTGGTTTATCATATCTCCATATCGATTGATAATTACAAAACAACTGTCTGATAGGAGAATAAAAATGACTATATATATATCCCCCCGCCGCCGGATGGCATACTTACGTGATGCAATGAACAGCCTAGTAGATGAAAGCTTGGCTGAAGCGCCGAATAACGAGCGCGAGATGATGCTAGCAGTAGACGTCTGTGCTCAAGATGATGCTTATACGATCAAAGCCCTTATTCCCGGTTTAGATGCCGATGATATTAACATTGAAGTATTGAATAATACTATCACTCTGCAAGGCGAGTTCCAATCTCCGGCAGAAGAAGATGTCAAATACCTGAACTGTGAGCTGCCCTCCGGAAAATTTCGCCGGGTAATCACATTGCCGACAGAGCTTGACCCTGCAAAAGCCGAAGCAAACATCAAGAATGGTGTTCTCGCTTTGCGTGTTCCGAAGGCAGAAGCTCACCGTCCAAAGACAATCAAGATAAACGTTATAGAAGATTAATTTCGTTAACTATTCGGAGAAGGGCAGGCTTTACTTCCTGCCCTTTTCGATTCCATTGATCTCCATCTTATATCTAGCTTCTTTGGAAATAGGCTGGAAAATCACCAGAAGATAGTCAATATCCCCAAATAATTAACGGACCGATCGGCAGCTAGTTAACAAACTGCTCCCTGGTCATGGATCTTGCCAGGAAGCAGCATTCGTAATTATATTCGTATGTTTTGATCATGGATTTAGTTCCGATTTAGAAACCAATCCATTCTTAGCAGCAGCTAATCGCTCTTACGGTCCCGGATAGTAAGGTACATCCTTGCGATTGTGAAAGCTGCTCACATAACTTGCTACGTCGGCGAAAATCCCAAGTCCGAGCCAGATCCAATCAAAACCGTTCAATGGGAAAATCAAAACATACATTAAAACAGTCCATGGAAGGAAAATTAGCCCGAGTAAGCTAACCAGAAAGGGAAAATTAAAGTTTGCAAAGGCTGCGGTAATTTTGAGGGGACGTATCAGCCAATAGACAAGGAATGCAAATCGCGGACCGAGAAAAAATAATGCAGTGAAGAAACAACACATAACGACACTCTCCTCTCAAAATCGGTTGATGAATGTAAAACCTAGGATACATAGCGCCAGGCTTCCATGGCTATATATAGTGTAATGATAATTCCTTATCTGTCAATCAATCATTGCCCACTTATTGAACAATATCCTCATCGACGAGGCAAACTAAACATAATTTTAAGTGAGAGTGATCTTCCAAAAGGACAAATATATGATGGCATTTCTGACCCCATTGTCCAGGACCGGTTTGCTAACGATAAGTGTATGTCTTCATTATCAAGCGGTGGTAGCTAGTTGTCCTCTTATGCAAAACCGCCAGACTATTCGACAGTACAGTCGATCAGTCTGACGGCTATATTTGTGAAAGCAATCTTCTTGGATTATGCTTCTTTTCCTTCACTACCTTCTTCAATATCTTCTTCAAAAGTGCCCTCAGCTGCAACCAAAGCAGTACCTTCTTCATCAACAGAAGCAGCCAGCACGGCAAATCCCTCTTTAGTTGCGACAAATCGGCTGGCAGTTAGGCCTTGTTCATCTTCCACTATAAAACCACCTTCGACATCATCATCACCGGTTGCGATTCGGCCAGCAGCAAAACCTGCTTCGGTAGAAATAGCCGTATATGCCACATCATGCTCAGACTCAAGCTGATCAGCAATATCTGCCTGTAGGGCTTCGGTAAACAAGTCTGCCCCAGCTTCAGCCATGGCTTTCTCAACCTCTTCAACCCATCTATGTTCGACAACCGCGATGATAGCGGATGAGCCTGGTTTTAACCCTTCACCAAGTATTTTCAATCTTTCATCGGAGAAACCAGTATCGCGCCATTTTGCAACCAATCCGCCGACAAGGGCACCGACTGCGACCGGAACTACCAGCGCTGGGCCAGCTATTAATCCGATTGCAGCACCAGCCACGCCGCCAAACGCGGCACCCTTTCCGCCACCCATATCCCCGGTCTCTTTTATGTGCAGTTTGCCTTTTTCATCTTTCCGCAATACGGCGGCATCCTCAATCCGGATTACTTTTTCACGCTGGGCTGCTTTTAATTCCTTTAAAGCTGCATTTGCAGTTTTCTCATCGTTGAAAGCTGCCACAATCAATTGCACAGGTACATCAGTCATTTCATTGCTCCTTCTATATAAATGTTTTTCGGATCGATTACTCTTCGCTAGCTCCAAAAGCAGCTTTGAGTTTTTCCTCATCATCTTTGGATAGCGACGTGCGGATCACTTGGGCATTATACTTGCCTAACTCATCCAATACCTTGTCTTCTGTCCATTCTTCTACCAGCAAGAACAGCGCCGAACCGCCAGGTTCAACCTGTTCACCTACCTCTTTGATGAAATCGTCATCTATACCATAATCAGTCAGCTTTCCGGAAATTGCACCGGTAACTGCACCAACTACTAATCCCAACCAGGGCATAAAGAACATCAGGCCGATGAACATACCCCAGAAGGCGCCACCTAATGCACCCACACCCACCAGGTTCGTAGCCTGTTTGACTTTCACTTTCCCATCTGGGCACCGTACAACCGTTGCAGCATCAGTGAGATTAATCAACTGTCCTTTCTGCAAGTGCTTGACCGAACCGCTCATTTCGTGAGCTCCAGCTTCTGTTTTGAATGCAAGTACGATTAGTTCACTCATATTATTCTCTCAGAAAGTAAATTGAACTCTACCGT
>JBFENN010000071.1:0-16373 GCA_041551115.1 Anaerolineales bacterium | reverse complement strand
ATCAGGGTGATCACCGTTCTCGATCATTCGCGACCTCGCCCCGGTTACCATTCAAGATTAATCATAACGGGTCGATTCAAATCTATGTTAAATTATTAATGCGGGCGCGCCATTATCGGGGTCTGGCCGCCCGTGATGGGACAAGTTAAAGGAGGATGAATGGTATGTGGCAACAGAAGCTTGAACTCTACGATCAGTTGATTGAAAAATGCCCACGGTTTGAAAGGAAAGGGAAAACCATGCCGTGCACCTCCGCAAACGGGCACATGTTCTCACTGCTCAATAAAGCTGGTGAAATCGGCATGCGGTTCTCAAAGCCAGTTCAGGAAAAGTACATCGAGGAATTCGGGTCGTCCAAGTTGTTGTCGTATGGAGCGGAGATGAGGGGCTACGTGCTGATCCCAGATCATATGTTCGAAGATCTGGATAAGTTGTCCGAATATCTGAATGAAAGTTACGACTACGTCATGTCGCTTGACCCCAAATAATGAGAAACGCTCAACGGTCCGCGCGATGGATTTATATACCACCTTTCAAAAGTATTGATCTAGGCGACCTCCATCTAATCTCTCCTCCGTGAAAGCAGACAGACGTTGGTTCGGATATGCAGTGGGTCTGAATTTGTGACAGGATTTCAACGGAACGGACACATTTCGCACCAGCAAACGGTTTGTGAAGCATCCACAGGTTGGGCTCATTTACTCGCCGGATTGTGATGGGTATGTTCTTTGATAAGGACCGCGAACGGAATTTACGTCGAGATGTGATGATGTTCAACACCAGGCTGGCTAACCACTCGCTGGAGGAGATCTGGGATACACCGCAAATGGCATTCGATGGATCGGTTTTGTTATCGTGGTAGGCAAGCGATGTAGAGAGCCCAGGTGCCTCAGCTCGCAAGATGTAGGCGCATGAAAAAAGTATTCATCTGGTTTGAAAGGAGGAAATTTCTATGAACAACCAAGCATCAAGAAACACATATGATGTTATCGTTGTTGGGGCTGGGATTAGTGGTCTTACTTCCGGTGCACTACTAGCCAAGGAAGGGAAGCAAGTCTTGGTGGTAGAGCAAGAAAAACGCCTTGGTGGTTTCGCTAGAGAGTTCCAATATGGACCCTATGCCATTAATCCAGCAATTCACGCAATTATGGGTTGTAATTCATCGGGACCTTTTGACCAGGGTGTAATATATGCAGTTTTGAACCATCTTGGCGTTCAAAATCAGTGCGAGTTTATTTCCCTCAACCCATTTTTTCGAGTTCAGTTTCCGGACTTTCAAATGGACGTGCCTACAGGGCGAGAAGCATATCTTGATGCGCATTTAGAACATTTTCCAGACGAAGGAGATGCACTTCACGACCTAGTCGATCTCTGCTCAATGATTTTCCGAGAATTTTTGCAATTTCCTTCTGTTTTGCGACCGCAGGATTGGGTTCTTATGCCGTTTAGATATCCAAAGATGTTTCGTCATGCTAATGTTACTGTTGGTAGAGTGGTCAATGAATATATTTCTAATCCTCAGCTTAAATCAATTTACTCAATCTTATACCCCTATCTAGCTTTACCACCATCACGATTATCGTTTACCTTATGGGCAACGATGATGGCTGGCTTCATTGAGGAAGGTGCATTTTATTGTGTCGGTGGATTCCAGAAATTTGCTAATGCACTTGCCGAGGGTTTATCAATCCATGGTGGTGAATTGGTTCTGGAAGCTCGGGTAAGAAAAATTCGGACTATCAATGGGAAAACTCAGGGAATCTTATTGGAAAACGGTCAAGAGATATCTGCGCCAATGATCGTATCCAGCATCGATCCTCGTTTGGTTTTCCGAGAACTCATTGAAGTAGATCAGATTCCAAACAGATTCTTAACCAAATTAAGACATCTAGAAACATCTTGTTCAGTATTGGGACTATATCTCGTCACAAATCTGGATATCAATTCTTTAGGAATTCCCAAAGTAACGCTTGTTTCCCCCTGGAATCTCGAAAGTGCTTTTGCTGCAGCTGGAAAGGGGCTAGTCGAAGGGATGGCAGTACATATACCTTCCGCAGTCGATGATACTTTAGCACCACCAGGCGAAAATGTGGTGGTTTTACAAGCTTTAATTCAAAACCAGGCTCTTGACCTTTCACCAATGTCGAGAGAAAAATTTGCCGAGTCTCTTATCCATCATGCAGAGAAAGTATTACCAGATCTGCGCAATAACATTACTTTTATTGCAGGTTCTTCAGAAGAAGGGCAACCGGAATTTCCATTGCATAAATTGGAAACCATTTATGGTTGGGCAAACTCAGCAAACCAAACTGGGCCGCGCAGACTTGCTTACAAAACCCCCATATCTGGTCTGTATTTAGCTGGTCATTGGACACAGCCAGGTTCTGGAATTTGGACTGTAGTTTTATCGGGTATCAATGCAGCCCGGTTCGTAATGGAGAAGGATTTATCGGCATCAATTTGGCCACTAAACTTCTAGAAAGGTGAAAGAGATTTATGCGCCTAACCCCGCGTCAACCATGATCTGCTTTGCAGCAGAAGACTGCCGTACAAAATATAAACTTTGGCTCTGAATGATCAACAACACCAGCAAAAACGCAGGCTGGTTACGTCCCTTTTAGCCCGCTTGCCTGGCTGGTGGCAATCATAAACGCTGGTTACACAGCATAAACAAAAGGAAAGAATTATGCATAATTTAAAATCAGAACAAGAAGTCATCAATCTCTCTAAGGAGAAGTGGCGCTGGATGTCAGAGTGCAATTTGGATTCCCTAAACACTCTCTTCCATGAAAAGGCTGTTTTTGTCCATATGGGCGGCACAATGTCCAAGGAACAGGAACTCGATGTGATCAGAAGCGGAGCGATTTACTACAAGGATGTGGATATTCAGGAAGCGTCGGTGCGATTCATTGGTACGACAACTGCCATCCTGTTGAACAAAATCCATCTGGTAGCAGTTGTTGGCGGCAATGAAGTCACCAATCCCTTCGTGGTTACAGAAGTATATGCGCAGCAAAGTGATACCTGGACATTGGCCTCGCTATCGTTCACCAGGTTACTTACCCCATAACGACGCCATTAACGACAGACACAGAAGGAGAAAATGATGCAAACTGTAAAATTGAACAATGGCGTAGAAATCCCTATTCTTGGTTTCGGGGTTTTTCAGATAACGGATCCGACCGAATGTGAAAGAAGTGTTGTTGACGCTGTTCAAACGGGGTATAGTCATATTGACACGGCCGCTTCTTACCAGAACGAAGAGGCGGTAGGCAGGGGAATCAAAAAGAGCGGCGTTGCGAGAGAAAAACTGTTTATTACAACAAAACTCTGGATCCAGAGTAACGGCTATAATGGCACAATAAAAGCCTTTGAAAATTCTCTGAAGCGATTACAAGTAGATTACCTTGACCTGTATTTGATTCATCAACCATTTGGCGATGTGTATGGTGAATGGCGTGCAATGGAAGACCTGTACCATCAAGGTAAAATCAGAGCGATCGGGGTTTCGAACTTTCATCCTGACCGAATCATGGACTTGATGATCCATAACAAAATTACCCCTGCGGTTAATCAGATCGAAGTAAATCCTTTCCATCAGCAAATTGATACGCAAAAGTTTTTCCAAGATAACAGCATTCAGGTTGAAGCGTGGGCTCCATTTGCAGAGGGAAGGAACAATATTTTTGAAAATGAATTGCTACAATCAATCGCTGGAAAGCACAAAAAAAGCGTTGCCCAAGTAATTCTCCGCTGGCTTGTACAAAGAGGAGTTATTGCTCTTTCTAAAACAATCCGCAGAGAGAGGATGCTTGAAAACATCAGTGTCTTTGATTTTGAATTAAGCACAGAAGATATGGTGGCGATGACAACTTTAGATACAAAAACCAGTTGTTTCTTCGACCATCGGGATCCTGAAATGGTGAAGTGGCTCGGTGAAAGAAAACTAGATATTTAAATTGAATGACCACTACAGCGAATGGCGTTGATTCAAGCAATATACGGGCTAACCCGAGCTGTAGCTGACCGGGCTAAACACCCAGATATTTAGGGGCGCGATATATATAATATGGCTCTGAGTAGTTGGGCATTTGGGATAGCTCTGCCGAAAACCGTAACAAATCGTTAGCTGTCATCGTGATTATGGCAATTTCCTCAGTATTGATCCGTAAAATTGAACCGGGTGAGGAGCAGCAAGTCTGTCTTTTTGTCAAACGTGTCTTCGATGGGTTTGTGGCTCCGCTCTACGAGGCAGAGGGTGTGGAGGAGTTCTTGAAGTATGTCGATCCTGACCGGATGGCTAACCGTTTATATAGCAACCATTTTGTATTGATTGCTGAGCAGGGTGGAAATCTAGTAGGTGCGATTGAGATCAGAGAACTCAATCATGTATCTCTCCTGTTAGTTGCGGGCGATTCACAGCGCCAAGGTATTGCCAAACGGCTCCTTGAAGGAGCTCTTAAGATATGCCAGAGTGACCTTGACTTGCAGGAAATGAGTGTCCACTCTTCGCCAAATGCTGTCAATGCATATGCAAAGTTAGGCTTCAAGGCTACCGGGCAAGAGCAACTGGAGAACGGCATTCGCTTCGTTCCTATGAAGTTAAAGATCAAGACAGATGATGACGGCTAACACGGCATTGACGCAGACGGGATCGCCGCCTTGGGTGAACGAGAGATTATGGAGTTTTTTCATCACAATCATATTGGGGTTGAGCTGCCAACCATCCCTGCAGGATATGCTGAATGGTAGACCGCTTTCCGCCCAATTTACAAGATAACTTATCCCTCAGATCATTGAGCTGCTAATGTGGCAATGATTTCCTCGCAGCCTCCTGCGCGCATATAGTCGGCATGTTCTTCAATCGTCTCAAAGTTCCGTCCGACGATTTCGGAGCACTCAAACACATAGTCGCTGCTTTTTAAAAATTGCTCGATTACTCCACCAGCCCATGACTCCATGATATTTAATCCGATTTCATCGTTGGGACGGTTCATTGCGCTGATCCAGAGTGCGGCTCCTAATACCCCACAGGCGCCTCCGCTCAGGCCAATCCCGCCCGCCAGACCAGCTGCCATGACCAAATGCATCTCGGATGCGCCCACCCGTTGAGCCAGCATAGCCGAGCAGCTTACCGGCGGGGTTGCTGCGCTGATGTCTTCATCAGAAAGTGATGAATTGATCGCAGTAAATGCCAGTGGGGCGTACTTTGCAGCCATGCTGAAGCAGTTTATCGGACCGCCTTTGAACAGGAACTTGAGCACCTGACGCACCGGATTGTCTCCTTGAAAGTTCATATCCGTTATTTCAAGGCAGTTGATTTCATTATTGGTCCGCGAACGGAATGATTCTAATGTCTTTTGGGAAGCCAATAGCGCCGCGGTTTCTGCCAGCGGACCTGAGCCAAACAAGCGATAAGCCTGTGCTCCTGCGGCAAGGGCAGCGCCCCACAGCATGCCGCACTGGTAGCCTTGGGTCCCTATGCCGCCTGCAAAGAGCATGCTCGCTTTCTGCTCGAGTTTCAATGGATTGCCGAATGAGTCGTCGACGACGCTCATAATCGTTTCAGATCAGGTACCCTCTTTGAGGAATTTACGTACTATGCCCAGCGATGATATCCCCAATTGTGCTTCAGCCATGAAGTCTCCTCTTGTAAATCATTATTTGAATATCATTCCTTGCACACCTCTCTGCATAGCATGGCAGGACCTAACTTCTCATATGGTGATAACGACTTTGCCCCGTGCGTGTCCCTTACAGATATAACCGAGAGCAGCTGGGGCTTCGCTTAGTGGGTATGTTTGGTCTATGACCGGTGTGATTTTGCCAGCTTCTATGAGCTCCTTCAAGACAATCAGGTCCTGGGTGTTTTCTGATGTTACATAAGGACGTCCTACCTGGCGTACGAACATCGACAGTAAGAATGCCTTGATCACGTAGCCGATGCCTGCATGACCGCTGTTAGGGACGATAACGCCCTCGGGGGTCAGGGCGCGACGAAGGTCTGAGAATGAATGGTTGGCTACGTTGTCGAGGATGAGGTCGAAGCGTGGTCCACTCTGCGTGAAGTCTTCTTTGGTGTAGTCAATGACGTGGTTTGCGCCGATCGATAGAACCATGTCGATGTTCTTCGTACTGCACACGCCAGTCACCTCCGCCCCGAACGACTTGGCGATCTGGACCGCGAAAGTTCCAACCCCTCCCGCCGCACCATTGACCAAGATCTTCTGACCCTCCTGCGCATGCCCCGCATCCCGCAGACCTTGCAGGGCAGTCAGCGCTGCAGTGGGTACGGCCGCAGCTTGCTCAAACGTGAGGTTTCCTGGTTTCAAGGCCAACTTGCCTGGATCAGCACATGCATACTCAGTGAAAGTTCCTTGACAAGCACCAAATACCTCGTCACCGGGTTTGAACCCGGTCACTTGCTTGCCAACCTGCTCAACATGCCCGGCCAGATCCCATCCAGGAATATAGTCCTTGGGTTTTGGAAATCCGACCGACAGACGAGCGATCCAGGGTTCGCCTTTCATGGAGAAGTAATCCCCCGCGTTAACGGATGCTGCGCGGACGCGCACGAGGACATCGTTATCCTCGACCGCCGGTTTTGCAACCTCTTTGAGGCTGAGGGCACTCGGCGAGCCATAGTCATTTTGAACGATTGCTTTCATACATGCCTCCAATGAGAATTTGATCCAGCCTTATTGAGCCTAGTTCTTGGTTTAGGTTCAATGATTTATGAGCGATCCTGGCAAGCAAGCCATCGATAAAGCATTGATTGTTTCCATCACTCTACGCAGTCAAATAGGACAGGACATAAGTATACCCAATTCCTCCTGCCAGGTGATCAAAATTCGCTAGATGGTTGCTTCTCTTGGTGAGAAAGATGTTCATACATGCTGAATTTGCTTGAAGATCTGGTAAAGGAATCCAAACTGACTTTGTGCTAATAAGATGGGATTACAGATTACCTAAAATGCAAAACGGTGTACTAGCAGTACTTTGGGGTGAAACGTAGACCTGAGCAATACCAAGTTGCTCACCAGACAACCAATGCCGGGCATTATGCCCGGCTCTTTTTCGATCATTAGCGGGATAGATAATCTGGCTGGTATCCAATTCTCGGGGAAATAAACATATTTTGGGGGAGTTGTGATGTGGCAGCTCCATAATGAGTTAATATTTCCGCGTGGATGGTATATCGAGGTTGTGAACGAATGCCACGGCAGGGGGAGGTATGTTCATCCCAATTAATAGCATCTGGCTGAAAATTTGGCTGCATAACTTTCCTCACCCTATTGTATCTGCGGGTGAATACATCTATACTACGGGGGGATACTTTGCGCTCATCTTGGAGGACAGTCCATTTTAGGCAACCGGATCTGAATTCGATTGTGCCAGATCACGCTGCTGAACAAGGGAGCATATCGTAAACTGACCCTAATCTCCGTCCAGACTGTCCCTTCTGCATTTTGGCTATGCTCAGCATAGTTTAGGTGGACCGCACGCGACGAAGGTCCTTGACTAATCTTATTATGGCAAGGTCAAAGTCATTGAGTCATTGTCATCGATGATCCAGGACAATAACTGATCTGTACGGAGAGGAAATCCACTGGTAACAATAATCCGGAGTATGGTTAAGGTCCGGGTAATAATATCTATGGAAGGTTGGAGGCACCGCCATTGAAGTCGCTAATATTTGTATTCAAATCCACACGTAAATATGCGGGTGTGCTTACCTTGACAATAATCAGTATGCTGTTGCTCGTGGGAGTTCAACTGTTGGCTCCTTGGTTAGTCAAAACAATGGTAGAGATTGTTACAAATCCGGTTGGAGGCCAGATTGACCTAGCACGCATTACTCAATTGGCATTGCTGGCATTGCTCGTTTATGTTTTACGGGCTGTTCTACAGTTTATCCGTAGTTATATGGCTCATGTTGCCGGCTGGAGTGTGGTCGCAGACGTCAGAACCAAGGTTTATGAACATATACAACGTTTATCGCTGAGATTCTATGAAGAGAGGCAAACCGGGCAATTGATGTCTCGCGTTGTAAACGATACAGATTTGATTGAGCACCTGATCGCCCACGCTGTACCGGATATGATTGCCAATACCTTTTTGCTGGTTGGGGTGATCGTGATTCTGGGGAATATTAATTGGCAGCTCACCTTGTTCAGTATGGTCCCGGTCCCTTTGATCGTGTTTGCGGTGCAAGGGTACACAAAATATGTAAGACCTGCCTTTCGAACGCGACAAGCCGAATTAGGGGAACTCAATGCATCGCTTAACGACAATCTCTCTGGTGTTCGAGAAATCAAAGCATTTACACGCGAAGATAACGAATCGCAACGGGTCAGCACCCATATCATTGGTTATCGAGATTCAATGTTGCGAGCTTTGCGCCTGATGGCAACTTTTCACCCGTTTGTTGAGTTTTCTACTTCATTGGGGACAATCGTATTGATATATTTTGGGGGTCGATTGGTATTGAATCAGACTTTGGCGATCGATGAATTAGTGGCTTTTTTTCTCTATCTTGAATTACTTTACCAACCGGTGCGCGCGTTAAGCGGGGTGTGGGAAAGCGTTCAGCAGGCATTATCCGGCGCAGAACGTGTGGAAGAATTATTGGAAGAAGCACCTGATATCACAGATAAACCAGGTGCATTCGATTTGAAGGGCAGAGCCGAGGGAGCGCTAGTACTGAAAGATGTTGGTTTCCGCTATTCCGTTGGTGACACCATATTAGAAGATATCAATCTTAATATCCGCCCAGGTATGGTAGTTGCCTTAGTAGGTCCAACAGGGGTTGGTAAGACCACATTGGCAAACCTGATTCCAAGGTTCTATGACGTCTGCGAAGGTTCAATATCGCTAGATGGCAATGACATTAGAGATTTGGCTATAAAAAGTCTTCGTCAGCAGATCAGTATGGTCTTACAAGATGTTTTTCTCTTCCATGGAACAGCAGGTGATAATATTTTATTTGGCCGGCAGGACGCTACCAAAGAAGAAGTGACCGCTGCCGCCAAGATCGCAAACGCACACGAATTCATCATGGATTTGCCAGATGGATACGACACCTTTATTGGGGAGCGTGGTGTAAAACTATCAGGAGGCCAAAAGCAGCGCATTGCCATTGCCCGCGCTATCCTGAAAGATGCCCCCATCTTAATTCTGGATGAAGCCACTTCATCCGTAGACACCAAGACAGAATTGTTGATCCAACAGGCATTAGAGCAATTGATGGTGGGTAAAACTGTCATTGTGATTGCCCACCGTCTCTCAACAATTCGTAATGCGGATCTAATTGTTGTGCTAGATGGAAGCCGAATTGTCGAATCAGGCACCCATGAAGAGTTAATGAACAATGATGGTCTATACAAGCGTTTGAATCACGTTCAAATGCTGGTTGAACCATTTTGGCTTGAGGTGGGAGAGAAAAACGCAATGAAATTGGGATAATTTTGCAGAATTCTGTGGTGCTTCATTTGTTATAAGGTGGTCTTGAAATGCTAGTGCCAATGGTTCCAGTATTGATGAAGATTCCAGAATATTGGATAGACGGAATGCCGATATATCCGTGCCTGAAAACGAACGAGGCGGTTAGAGTTCTTTTAGGAGGATGGCTGATTGCCCACCCCCCGCATCCGACATTGAGCAAAGACCATGCGATCTCCTTGGCAAGTATTTCTACCAGCCTGCCATGTTCCAAGATAAGGCAGGCAAGGAAAGCGCACGATCAGCAATGAAGCAATCATGCCGTCATGCTTCTGGCTATGAGGGCTTCTGAGGTAGATTAGTCAACAACATCTACGGGTCTTCCAAGATTGTTATATACTTTGCTCACTTTTTGGCGCGCTTATAGACTGCAGGTGCAGGCTTGTTGATGGTCCCTTGCTGCACAGGCAATGCAGGCGATAGGGGGAGCAACCACACCTACATGCATAGCAGGCTGTGTTTCACCGTCGCTAAGATTATGCTGCCCGATCATCATGCAAAACAGTAATTGGACAGGTATTTACGCTCGCTAGCCGGTTGCTCTGGAAGCATCGCGGTGAAGGAGGTTGGCAGTCATGTTGGTTTGACTCAACTCACTTGCCTCTCCAGAACTCCTGTTTCACCCGGTAATCTATGAGGATTATTCCTTCTTCTGCTACGATATCTTTCGCCTGTTGGGAAATCCAAAAATCAAAATCCGACTGGCGCTCATGATTATCTGCGGGCTCAATGGCTAGCAACTTCGAATTGTCGATCCCCGGATGAACCGCCCACTCACTTAGACCAGCCGGCAGTTCATGCAGCAGCTGAGTATAACGAACGGTTTTACCGCTCGGATCCATACCATAGCTGTCTAAAAAGTCGTAGTCGACGATTGGGAAACCTTAGCTTTGCAATCCATTGATCGCAGGTTGTCCGATTACACGCAGCGCCAGCCCATATTCTTTTGCCAGTCGGATCATCAGATCAAGTATATCGATCCTATCACCGAAACGCAGTGCATGCCAATCCAGGTGTGTGGGTTTGAGACCGGCTGCCAGCACGGTTTCGATCTGCGCCCG
Organism: Anaerolineales bacterium; assembly: GCA_041551115.1. Lineage (GTDB taxonomy): Bacteria > Chloroflexota > Anaerolineae > Anaerolineales > UBA4823 > DAOVXM01. The sequence continues at coordinate 5,811 of JBFENN010000071.1, read as the reverse complement.
GAATTCCACTTCCAGCTGCTCCAACTTCACCTGGGCAAGAAGCACTGGCATATCTGCAAATTTATAGAAATATCCGGCTCGATCAATAAGGGAAGGCACCTTTTGCTTGGGAGTGACCGGACCCCAGCGGTAGTCATCGGGGGCGCTGATGACGGTGAGGTGTACACCAAATGGAAATTCAGGATGATCGCTGAGATAGTGCATGGCGTGCAGGGCCCAGGGGCAGGGTACCATCAAGGAGGTTGAGTGGACCAGTCGTTCCTGGAGGGTGCGCATGACGGCTTCATTTACCGAATTGCACATCCCAAAATCATCTGCGTTGATGGTAAGCAGGCGCTCGTTGGCCGGATATCCCAGCAGACGGTTTGTTAAATACTTGTTCTTCGCCAAGATCATTTCCCTACTCGATCTCTCCCGCTGCCGGGTTTGGCATGCTGACCCCCGCACCTTCAAAGTTGCTTAACAAATACCACTGTATACCAACATTGGAAATCGTTAGGTAATGCTGCTCTTAACTAGGACCCGTTTTGAGCAACATTGCCATTATTGATTACTTTTTTCATCGGCTGGTAATCAAGCCCCTCACCCTCAAAACTGTTCATCTTTCGTATGCCCGTGGATTTTTTATAGCCCAGCGCTTGATAAAATGGGACTGCATATAAAGTCGACATCAACCGGATCACGTCTGATCCCTGGTGGATACAGTCACGCTCAAATCTCTGTACCAATCTACGCCCGATTCCCTGGCGATGGTGATCTTGACTAACAAACAAGCTCTGCAGCTTGTCCTTTCTGCCCCTCAGCACACCCACAATCTTGGCTTGTGCTTCTTTTTCTGCTACAAATACCATCGCTGCTCTAATGACCCTGGCGATCTCTTCCTGGTGAGATTTTTCCAGTGAGTTGGCGTGCTGGAAAGGACCTAAAAATGCGCCAATTTCTTCCGGAGCAACAAATGAAAGGTTAAATGTACTGTACGTGTTGGCGATAAGGATGCCAACCTGGTTTGCATCACTCTCTCGATACTCACGAATAACGATCATATTTCCTTTGCCTTGCATGATAATTGTTCACTGTGAAGATATGTCTTCCAATCTCAATTTGCTAGTTCGTCGCTTTGAAAGCGAGTGCTGAGGGCGTCTGGCAGCCTACGATCGCTGGGGCTTCGTGAATGAGCTCGTCGTTCTCGAGGGCTGCGACCATGAATAGGGCATAGTCTACCCGACGCGTCATATTGCTCTCGAGGATTGGGTCGCCTACGTGCCGACTCCACACTGGCAAGCCTTGACTCTCACCCTCTTCAAGATCGCTTCCACGTACGACTGTCCAGCGCATGTCGCTTGCAAACACCCGCCGGCAGGCTTCCACCTGGTCGTCGATATCCACAAGACGTAAAAACCGTCCTATCCAACCGGAAACCTTCTCGAAAGTCTTGAAGGAGTGCGAGTACACGTCTTGGCTGTCCATCGTGATATGCCAGCCGCAGGAAAATATGAGCCGTGTGTCTGGCTCCGCGTAGTCGAGTACCGCCTGGGCTGTTCCCGACGAATAGTTATTCATTCCCCAGGGGACCAGCACGGTGAGCACCCCGTCACACCCTGCAACGGCTTGCTGGATGATCGCGCGGTCGTTTGTCGCTCCGGGAATGATCGTGATGCGCCCCTTGAATGCGTCGAGTTTCCCCACACTGCGCTCCCGGCACACGCCAACTACTTCGTAGTCACGGTCCAGCGCGTGCTGCACCATGTACTGCCCCAGCTTTCCAGATGCCCCAATAATACAGATCTTTTTCATATTCATCTCCTCCTAGAAAGGTTATCTGTTATCCAGTCTCCTGATCTTGATGCGATCATGATTGTAATCTAACAGCATTGCATCACGTGATCAACCGACCAGTATGGTTGCCCCACACGCCTGTTGAAGTTGAGCAGGGTCTTTTTTGTCCTGGTGTCATGATCGCTGTCAAACTCATGATTTGATATCCAAGGCTGCCAGGTTATGCCTTCAAAGCCTGCTCAAAATCCGCAATGAGATCATCAGCCGCTTCTATGCCAACCGACAGTCGGATTAAGCTGTCAGCAATACCAAGCGATTGCCGGTCCTCAAGGCACATGCCTGCGTGAGAAGTGGTAGCCGGCCGCGTAATAAGCGTTTCAACACCCCCAAGACTTGGAGCAGAGATGGGTAAGGTTGTGTTGCGGATAAACCGGTCTGCAGCATGGACATCGGCTTTCAATTCGAAGCTCAACATCGCGCTGAAGCCATCAAATAATTCACTGGCTCGCTGGTGTTGTGGATGGCTTACCAGACCGGGATAGTTGACTTTTTTGATCAGCGGATGATCTTCCAAGAATTGCGCTATTTTTAGCGCACTCTCACTCTGGTATTTCATCCGTACTGCCAACGTTTTGATCCCACGCTGGAGCAGGAAACAAGCATGAGGATCGAGGGAGCCGCCCAGGTGATTGAGTTTATGGGTAATTTTTTCAATCAAGTCAGCATGGCCGATAACTGCCCCGGCTACAATATCCGAATGACCATTGAGATATTTTGTACAGCTGTGGATCGATAGATCAAAACCCCATTCAGCAGGTCGGAAATTAATCGGACTGGCAAAGGTGTTGTCAATCAGCGAAATGATGTCATGATCTTTGGCGAATTGAACTGCGGCTTTGAGGTCGGCGACCTGCAGAAGTGGGTTGGTCATTGTTTCAACATATAATGCTTTGGTAGTCGGACGCAGTTTGCGCTTCCAGGAATCTGGATCGTCACCATCGATAAAATCAAATGAAATTCCTAATGCTGTTAGATCTTTGCTGATGAATTCATGTGTCCCGCCGTAAAGACATCCTTGGGCTAGCAAATGATCGCCTGCTGAGAGAACGGTTAACAGAGCAGTTGTGATCGCCGCCATCCCACTGGCGGTCACCAGCGCGTCTTCAGCATTCTCCAGCGCTGCTAATTTGTGATGCAGGACAGCATGGTTGGGGGTGTTGTTCAAGCGGATGTATTTGAGATCATCATAGCTGGTCTGACCCTCATATTCAAAGGTAGAAGACTGAAAGATTGGCATGCTGACGGCACCGTTGATACATGGGTCGGGCTCACCGGCATGGATGAGTTTGGTTTCGATGTGCTGGTAAACTTTGGTCATAGTCATAGCCTCCTTCTTTGACACTTTACGTGTAGCCGAATATCAGACCGAAGAAATCGGTCAACTATCGTGGTTCAAGCCCAAGCTTCGGACTTAGGCTACTTGCCCAAGTGCTGATGGCCTTCCAGTCCCGAATATCACTGGCAGGCTCATTTCCAGCAAACATCTTGAGTGGGAAGCGTAGTACCTTCGGGTCGTACTTGCCCCCAAACATTTCACGGTCGACGGGTGTCAGCCAGGGGTACTTCGCCAGTTCTTTATCGAGCTGGGCATTTGAATCTTGCCATTCCTTTTCATTATAAGGGTCCTGAATTGGACCGAGCGCAAAAATTGCCACTGGTCGTTCCATCAGTTCTTTACGGTGCCGCTTCAGGAAACGGTGGGCGTCCTTGTGCCAGCGGAAGATGAAGAGTGGCGCACCGATCACGACCGCGTTATACCCTGCAAGAGTATTCACATCCCGCATAGGCAGTAGATCGACCTTGTACTCACCTTCGTCCAGCGTGGACGCGACCACCTCGGCAACTTCTTGTGTTGATCCATAGCTTGTTGCGTATCCCACCAGTACTGATGTTGCCATGCTTATCTCCTCAATGCACTGTTTTCTTTGTGTAATTAGACTTCATTTGGATGATCTCTCGAGCAAAGCCGCAGAGATCAGGCATTAATATTTATGCAAGTGGTTGCTGTGAGACTATGCCCTCCATCATGTTTAGTCTCGTGTTGGGATGATGGCGCAAGCTAGCCACCTCAGATATGTAGATCAACGAGAATGGGGTTTCCGGCAGGGTCAACTAAGATGAAACTTGCCGGTCCGCTGATCCTCTCGTCCGCCTCGCTGATCAGCTCGACGCCCTGCTCTTTCAGCTGGCGCTGCAGTTTGGGCACGTCGGTGTAAGTATCGAGCTCTTGGGCGCTTATGTCCCAACCAGGATTGAACGTGAGCATGTTTTTCTCGAACATATCCTGGAAGAGCCTGATGATGTTCTCGCCATTCCTCATGATCAGCTAGTACTCGGCGGCATCTCCACCAAAGACGGCGAGACCGAGCTGCTCGTAAAAGGCTTTTGATGCCATGATGTCCTTCACTGTCAGGCTGATCGAAAATACGCCGACGTCCATAATTACTCCGTTGGGACGGAAAGCGATGCTCCAACTAAGCCTGAAGTGATTCTACCGTAATCCCAACAGGTTTAGAGCAGGCAGCCGATATTTACGATAATCTCTACCAGGTTTTTTCCACATGTAATCTACTGCAATTCTCCCTTAAAACTAGCCGACCGTGTTCATGGGAATCAATTCATCACCTGGCAATCGATGGGTTCGAAAGTTTATATGCACATTTACCCTCGATCTTATTGCCTAGGTAGTCGTAGCGGGAGCCAGCAGCGAGCGCGTAAATGATGATTCAATCATAACCAGTATTAATATCTTTATGTGACCATCAAATTGCCTAGATTTGGATCGAATAGTGCATTTAAACTTCCTTGATGACCTTTGCAGCACCACCTTGTATTCTGTGTATGCTTGCTGCTAACTATCGGCGACGATTTTGAATATGGAACGGATTTGTCGATCCATAACCTATAGAACTTTTTCCAGGGAAGAGCTATAATTGTGCCCTATACCGGGAGGCTGAATTGAGTAGAACGTACTTGAAATTTGTTGTTATCGCTGGAATCTTGGTTCTGATCTTTAGTGCCTTGGGTGAGACGATTCAAGCTAACGCAAAAGATGAGAGGCTGGGCGTCGTACCAACAAAAACGCCATCAAAACAAAGCAGATATTTCTCAATCCGGACGATAACCACCGAGGATGGGAGAAGCTTGGAGGAAATGATTATTGCTGGACCGCCGGTTCCTCCCCCTGGTTATGAACTTGAGCGTGTCTCCGTTGCGCTGCCCCAACCTGATCTAGCCCTGGGTATCAATATCTTGACCGTTCCGGCTTATGACTGGCTTTTTGGCTGCTCGGCAGTTTCCGGTGCCATGATTGCCGCGTATTATGATCGCAATGGATTCGCGAATATCTACACCGGACCTACCAACGGTGGCGTAATGCCCCTAAATAGCAGTATCTGGCCATCCTGGACGGATGGCGTGGACGCTACATACCCGAATAACCCTTTGGTGGCTTCTCACAACGGAGTGGATGGCAGGACTATTCGTGGCTCGATTGATGATTATTGGGTTTCCTACCTGAGCAGCGCGGTAGACCCGTATATTACGAACGGTTGGATTGAGCACACCTGGGGGGATGCCATCGGGGATTACATGAAGACCAGCCAGTCACCCTACGGGAATATCGATGGGTCAACTGCTTTCTATTACTTGCCCTACTCACCACTCCCATTAAATTGTTCAGACATGGAGGCTGAATGGGAGATCGATGATGAGGACGGAACCTATGGGAGAAAACTCTTTTACGAAGCCAGGGGCTATACGGTAACGGATTGTTATAACCAGAAGACAGACAATAATGACGGGGGCTTTACATTTGCGATGTATCAGGCAGAAATCGATGCCGGGCGACCTGTTTTGCTGAACCTGGAAGGTCATTCGATTGTCGGCGTTGGCTATGATGATTCCACGAACACGTTATACATTCACGATACGTGGGATGATCTAGTACACGAAATGACCTGGGGTGGCAGCTAT
>JBFENN010000070.1:0-16526 GCA_041551115.1 Anaerolineales bacterium | reverse complement strand
TTCGTGCTTGGGACATATCCAGCCTACTTAGTGCAGAGCGGTGATCATTTGAAAGGCAAGTTGGGTTTTGTATTGAACCCTGGCGATACTTGTGGGAATGGGAGGGTGAAATTCCAAATATACTCGAAATCCGGTGGGGAATCCATGCTGTTGCGGGAATGGGGGAAGACATGTGATGGTCGCTTTGTTGATGTGGATCTAAATTTATCTGATTACAAAGGTAAATCAGTTCAGTTCATATTACGGTTGAGTGCTGATGGACCTTTTGAAGATGATTGGGCGGTTTGGAATTCATTGCGCATCGAACAGTGATCTTGAAGAGCTTTCCTTCGGCTGGATGAAGTAGTATTTGACTGATTATTATATTTCTTGCAGAGAATGGACAGCGGTAATTTTGGTAATATTAAGCTGCGATGAAGAAATTTGCTTACGCCTATACGAGAAACAGCAAGCAGGTATACTTTGGCTGAAATGCTGGAGGCAAAATGCTGAAAAAACATTTGATACTAGTTTTATATATGGTGGGGCTCATGCTGATGCTTTCAGCATGCCGTTCGCAGGAGGCGGAGGATGCAACTGCTACGCCATTGAATCCAGAAGCTGTATATACCGCCGCTGCCCAAACTGCTGAAGCGCGTATGACGGAGATGGCAAAGATCACGTCAACCCCAACAAAAGTATTGCCAACTGACACTCAGACAGTTGCGAGCGCAACACCTGTCCCTGGTACTCCCTCCCAAACACCCCCTCCAAGCCCAGTGGGCGGTGGAGTTGATATGGCTGCCTTCATCGTTGATGTGACTGTACCGGACGGTGCCAATTATGCGCCTGGGGACACATTCAAGAAAACTTGGCGTTTGCAGAACATTGGCACAACTACCTGGACAACCGATTATGACCTTGTCTTCATCAGTGGCTCACAGATGGGAGCTGCGGCTGCTGTACCGTTAGCTGCCAACACCCTTGCATCGGAGACAGTTGACCTGACGGTTGATCTCGTTGCCCCCTCAGAGTCAGGCACACATACTGGTTATTGGATGCTGCGCAATGCTGCCGGGAAAAATTTTGGTCTAGGACCAAATGCAGATGGCCCGTTCTATGTCATGATAAATGTCGTCGCCTCCGCAACTCAGAGTGCAGTTACCGCAACTCCGGGCACCGGCACACCAGCCCCTACAGCGACATCCAGTGAGCAAAGTGTACTATCCAACGTGACTCTCAGTGTTGATGATGGTCAGGTGGAGACAACCTGCCCGCATACGTTTAATTTTTCTGCTAAGTTCACATTAAGTGAGGCAACTTCTGTCACCTATCGATTGAATGCAGATACAGGTTTCGATATTACACTGCCTGCCGCGACAACGATTCAGTTAGCTAGCGGGACGCATGAAGTAAATTATGCTCTTGAGTTCACAAACGATTTATCTGGATGGGCGCAGTTGCTGATATCTGCACCGGAAGAAAAGTCATCCGCAAAGGTTACTTTCGAACTGAACTGCCAATAACAACTTGGTTCGTTTCTTGGATTGAGTTGGCTTAACATCCTCAATCCCAAACATCGATGTCTCTCAAGGAAATAATCGTAGCGAAAGCCAATCAGTTGGGTTTCCCGCTGGTTGGCTTCACCGTGCCTGAGCCCTCCGAGCACTTCTCGAAATATCAACAGTGGATTAACCAGGGGCATCACGGCGATATGGCCTATTTGGCAACAGACCGCGCCCTTAACCGACGGGCAGACCCGCGTGCGATCCTGCCGGGCTGCCGCTCCATTTTAGTTTTAGGCGCATTCTATCTTGTACCGAAGAAGAAAAATGCGAACACTACCGTTGATAAACTATCCGGTCAGGTAGCTTCCTATGCCTGGGGGGCTGATTATCATGAGGTTTTCTCTCATCAGATGGCGACACTCGCTCAATTTATTGTCGCTAACACACCGACTGGGACAACTTGCCGGTGGTACACGGACACTGGACCGATCTTGGAACGCGATCTAGCCCAACGGGCTGGTTTGGGGTGGGTGGGTAAGAATACCTGTCTAATTCACCCCGGGCTTGGCTCTTACTTCTTGCTGGGGGAAATATTTTTGGATCTTGATTTGGCGACTGACGAACCATTTAAAAAGGATCATTGTGGAAAGTGTCGCCGCTGTATTGACGCATGTCCGACCGGGTGTATTCTTCCGGGACGTGTGTTGGATGCGCAGCGATGTATCTCCTACCTGACGATTGAGTTAAAAAAAACCATCCCTGTTGAATTAAGGCCATTGATGGATGACTGGATTTTTGGGTGTGATGTGTGCCAGCAAGTTTGCCCGTGGAACGAGCGATTTGCATCGCGATCGAGGGTTACATTGTTTACGCTGCGCCGTGGAGTTCCATACCCAAACTTGGTTTCAGAAATGGACTTATCACCGGACACATTCAATGCTAAATTTCGTGGCTCCCCGATCAAAAGGGCTAAGCGGCGTGGTTACCTGCGCAATGTGGCTGTTGCACTAGGGAACGCGCAGGATAGAAGTGCCGTTGGTGTACTTCAGCGAATCATCAAGCTTGATCCGGAACCACTAGTTCGTTCACATGTAGCCTGGGCACTGGGGCAGATTGGTGGATCAGGCTCTCTAGATGCACTCCGAGATGCACTTAGCGAAGAAACTGATCAGGATGTTGCAGTAACGATACAATCAGCTCTCGCTCATACAGAACGGAATCTTTGAGCGATGGGGGTTTGGATGGATAAGTTGTTGCTAGCAAATAGTACTATAAAAACTGCATGGCAGTTTTTGATCTGGATATGCCTGACTTGTATTTTGATAGCAGGATTTGTTTCTGGTTGCCAACCAACATCGCAACTATCTGGCACGGTGCCACTGCCAACAAATATTTCCACGATTACTCAATTAAGTTCAAGTACACCAAGAGTTCCAACCCGCACGGCTGCAACAATTGGTGTTGTTGATTCACCAACAACAATCGCTGTGCCCGAACCTACAGCTACTCAAAAAGCAATTACTCCGACTGCTACCCAGGTCAAACAGACTACTTTGCTCTTTACAGGCGTTATCGTACCAGCCCGCTGTGTCCAAGCCGCTATCGATGAGCGCGGCAACCCGCATTACTTGTATGATGAGGTACGGACTGTACTGGCCTCAGCGGACCTCGCAGTAGGTACGTTAAACGCCACGATAAGCGATTACCCGCCTCATACGGGCTGCGTACCAACCTACGTGTTGGTTGGGAGTGCTGAGAATGCTGATGCTTTAGAGCAGGCCGGTTTTGACGTGATGAGTGTGGCAACCAATCATATCAAGAACTGTGGATTGACAAATTGCGGTAATCGTGCCTTTTTCGATACCTTAGACAATCTCGAGCGTGTTGGGATAAAATCCGTCGGCGCCGGAGGTAATCATTCAGAGGCTATGCAGCCGGTTGTGGTTGAGCTTAATGGCGTGCGGTTTGGTATCATTTCCCTTGGACAAATTGAACCCATGGCGTTCGCGGGTGACGACGAACCAGGCATCGCCGTTCTGAATGAGGAGAATCTCCAGGCCGCCATTATGGCTGCCCGTGAAATTTCGGATGTGGTTATTGCGATGCCGCATTGGGGGCCCGAAGATGTACCCTGGCCGACGTATTTACAGCGTGAGTTAGCTCACCAACTTGTTGAAGCTGGGGCTGATCTGGTGGTCGGTAATCACACCCACGTTGTTCAAGGAGTGCAGGTCATTGATGACGTACCGGTGTTTTACGGGTTAGGAAACTTTGTTTTTGATCAATGGCCGCGCGATCACCAGCAAGGAGTGATCTTGTTGGTTCATTTCAATGGGACTGAGTATGCTGGTCACGAGTTCATCCCAACCCACGTCGATAAAGATGGTACTGTTCACATCGCAGATGAGTTGGAGGCTGCCGAGATCATTCAGCGTATCGAAGAGGCTAGTCGGGGATTGAAATGATTTGGGCGACTTGCTTAGCGTCCTTGACAATCTTTACAAACACCGAATAGCTGCAGCCAGTGATTGGTGATGTCAAAACCGCTGTCCCCGCCCACTTCCTTCATAAGTAAATTGATGCCTTCCGGATCTTCTCGGAAAAAATCGACCCGTCCACAATGTTCACAAATGATTATATGCTGGTGCCCAGGATGAGTAACGACGAATGATTGGCAGCCAGATGGTTGGTGAACGCGCTGGATAAGGTTGAGTTCTTCTAACTTATCTAAGGTTCGATACACTGTCACTAAACCTAAGCCAGGGTAATCATTGCTGGCAAGTTCAAACACCTCAAATGGATTGAGAACATGATCGCTGTTGGCAATAGTTTTCACAACTGCACGGCGTGGTGTTGTTAGTCGATAACCGTTGTCTTTGAGGCGTTTAAGCCATTCTATAGCAAGGTTATTGTTAATGAATGAATCCATCGAAGAGCTTGCGTGTGTGGTCATGCCATTTTACGCCGACTCTGTTGTATTGATTGGAATAACCAGGCTGATACAAAAATTATCGTGCAGGTTAATACGATTGCAGCACCTGAGGCGACACCAAAATAAAAGGACAGATAAAGACCGAGCACGCCTGATATAGCTGCGAGAATGGCTGCCACCCCCATCATTACCAGCAGACGGTGGGTGAACAAATATGCGGTTGCCGCGGGGGTTACCAACATAGCGACCATTAATGCCACCCCAACGGTTTGTAATGAGACAACAATTGCGAGAGCAATTAATATGACTAATAGAAGGTCCAATAACCTGGCTGGTAAACGCAAGGTTGTCGCAAGTAATGGATCGAATGACAGTACCAGGAATTCTTTATAAAAAGCAATGATAGTCAGAAATATCAGTACAGTAAATGTGGCGCTGAGCAGAAGGTCGGTATTGCTCACCCCGAGCACATCCCCAAACAAGAAATGGGCTAAATCCACCGTGTAGCTTCTAACAGTTGAGATGAGCGCAACTCCCAGGGCAAACATCCCGGCAAAGATAATGCCAATTGCTGTATCCTGCTTGATTTTCGTGCTGCGGCGGATTGATTCTATGGCAACTGCGCTGATTACAGATGTGACAGCCGCCCACCAAAACAGGGATTGTCTTGTACCACCGCTCACCAAGTAGCCAATTGCTATCCCGGGCAAGATGGAGTGGGCGAGAGCATCGCCAAAAAAAGCCATCCCCCGTAATACAACATAGGTTCCGACGACGGCGCAGACGCTCCCCACAATTACTGCCGCAATGATTCCACGCGCCATAAACGGATACTGGAGTGGTTCAAGGATCACATCGAGCATTAGCTCGGACTCCCCTCGTCACAGCAGGTGTCATCATAGGCGATGATGCCTGCATCTGAGTTGATGATGTGCATATGGGCTCCGTAGGTCTGAAGCAAGATATCAGGTTGAAATACCTCTTGTGGAGGGCCCAATCCCAAAAGTTGCTGATTCAGTAACATTACGCGATCAAATCTCTCACGAGCGATTTTCAGATCATGTAGCGCCACGAGCATTGTGACCTCACGCTGGTGCAGTTGTTCAAGGATTTGTAAGATATCTTCTTGGGAATGGATATCCAACCCCGCTAAAGGTTCATCCATTAACATCAGTTCAGCCTCTTGGGCTAAAGCACGGGCGATAAACATGCGTTGTTGTTGGCCGCCAGAGAGTTCACCAACCTGCCGCTTCTCCAAATCGGTTAGCCCAACTACATCCAAGGATTCGCGAACAATATCCCAATCACCTGCTTTTGGCTGTCTGAATAGGCCAAGTTTACCAATCCGCCCCATCATTACTACATCTGCAACATTGACAGGAAAACTCCAGTCGACCTGGGTTCGCTGCGGCACGTAAGCAATGCAGATATGACCTCCTGGCTCGTGACCATAGATATCTACTTGGCCCTGTGACGGAGTAAGTATTCCAGCGATAACTTTAAACAGCGTACTTTTTCCAGCCCCATTCGGGCCAACCACTGCTAATCGCTCGCCAGTAATTAATTCAAAGCTCACATCTGCCAAAGCGACTCCCGCCTCAAATTCAACGCTCACGCTTTTTACCTGCAGAATTGGTGCGCCAACTTGATGGGTGTGTTGATGCCAAGTTAAATAATTTTTTTGGCGGATTTCATCTAATAGTGACATTTTTTCCTGATCACTAAAATTTTTGTTATCTTCATTATGTTAACATCCTTGATATGGAAGCTGTTTGTGTATGGATATCACTGTAAGGCTTCTACGATTGTTTTGACATTGTAGCGCATATAGTCGATGTAATTGCTTGCCGGTCCTCCTCGCTCGGTGAGCGACCCAGTGTACAGGTAAACTAGTTCGCTGCCGGTGTCATCAGAAACCGGCTCGGTAATTCGTTGGGGGGCGGTATTGCTAACAAAGATCACACTTACCCCCAACTTGTCAATGGTGTCAATGATCTCGGCAAGCTGCTGAGCAGAGGGTTCTGCAATCGTGCTGAATCCTGGGATCACTGCGCCCGCTTGTTGGAATCCATATTCTTCAGCGAAGTAGCCCAAAACGAGATGATCCATGACAAGGATCCGTTCCTTAACAGGGATTTTGGCGACTTGTGCGGAAATCCATCCATCAAGCTCGTTCAGTTCCGAAATATAGTTTTGTGCATTACGCTGATATATTGCAGCGTTTGGGGGGTCAAGCTCGCCAAGTATTGGCTGGATGATCTTCACCCAAGCAATGACATTGTTCGGGTTCATCCATACGTGTGGATCCCAACTGTTTTGATCATATTCTCGATCATCAGTCTCCCCCGAATCGTTATGCTCAACCGCAGTGAGCAATTTGATGTTTTCTGATAGGTATATCGTTTTCTTATCAGAATCCGCATTCGTTAGTATTGGTTCCAGGAACACTTCTAATCCAGCACCGTTCGCAAATATCACATCAGCTTTTGAAATCCTTGTTATATCTTGCGCAGTGGGTTGATATGAATGCGGATCGCTGTTTGGAGGTAGCAGTGTTGTTATGCCGGCTTGTTCACCTGCCACTTGGGCAACAACATCAGCCACGATTGAAGTAGTTGCCACGATTTGAAACGTGTCTCCAGAACGTTCTGCATCACTTTCCGTGGGTGTGCACCCAAAAAGTAGTATTGTGGCGCTAATTAATCCACTGTAAACTGCTTTCCAAATAAATCTCATATCCATGCCTTAATGAAAATCGTTTTCATTATAAACAGGTTGGTTTGCCTGTCAATGCTCAGAGAAAAAGAGAGCTTCCATCAATGTGGAAGCTCTCTTTGAATAGTAATTGAAAGGTTTTCTAGTTTGAAGCTGTTGGTGTCGGAGTGTTTGCCTGAGGGGTGTTGGTGGGGATGGGTGTCACCAGGTTGACCGGAATAAGCAACAGCTGGCCGATAAGGATGTCGTTGGGATTCTCGAGATTATTTTCCTCGATTATTGCGTCCTCTGTGCTGAAAAAGCGTGCTGCTATAATTGCAATCGTATCACCAGGGAAGACATAGTACTCAATAAGTGTTCCTCGGCGGATGTTTGCTGGCAGGGGAGTCGCAGTGGGCAGTTCTGTATCTGGTCCAGGAATTGTCAACTGGTCTCCGATATCAATGATTGGATTGTTGGGATCTAAATTATTGATGGCGATCAGGACGAATAAATCGACCTCGAATCTTTGAGCTATTGCGAACAGGTTGTCGCCCTCAACGACTTCATATACAAACGGTCCTTCGGGTGTGGGGGTAGTAGTCTCAGTTGGCGTGATCGTGACCGTTGGGGTCTCGGTGGGGGTTGGAGTATTTGTTGGGGTTGCCGTATTTGTTGCCGTGGCAGTTGGCGTTGGAGTATCTGTAGCAAAAAGGGAAAATGAGGGTGTTCCAGAACCCAGCAGCCAAAAAATGATAAAACCTGCGCCTATCACAACTAATACAGCCGCGATAGCTATTAGCCAAGGCGCACGCTGTGACCTGTGCTGGCGCTTCCGATAGGCCTCTATCACATCTTGAGGGTTGTCTTTATCACTCATAACTTCCTTCCATCTAGTTGCGGGCTGCATGCCCCAACCTGTAGGTGCATTTTACTCCATTTTCAGGGCAAATGCGAATTCGCAAGTGTGAAGTTTACCACAAGGCGGAAGCTGTAAAGTTAAGCCTGGGTTAGCTGCTTAGGGAAGAAAATGTATTCTTGCGGTGAACATGGAGCCTTGGGACAATAGTGAGGTATCAGGATAAAGTTATGGTATCCAGTGAGGAGCGTAGCCGCCAGGCATGATTTTATTCATGTACGAACCATCGGTATTGATCAACCAGACCTCGGGAGGGTTTGTGAGTTGACTTTTATTAAACCGTGCAAGAGCCAGCAAGCTTCCATCTGGACTCCAAACGAAATCGTAATGGTTCTCTTCTGGTTCGTTGGTAATTGCCCGGGTATCTTGCTTTTTTGTGTCCATGATCCATAGCTGGCGGCCTGGCGTCCAGCGTGTTGTGTCTAAATATTTTCGACCAAATGCTAAATTGCTGCCATCAGGTGAGAATTCCGGGGAGGCGTCTTCAACATCATCAACACCTGTCAGGTCCAAATAGGATCCATCTAGGCTGTACTGGAGTAAACGGCTAGAAGGGATGGCACCCAATTCTGCGCTCAATTCTGGGTCGGTTATCTCATTAGAATAGATTTCTGGGAACACGTAATACTGACCGGATGGGTGCCAGGTACCTGGGATACCCGTCTGACTGGGGAATTGAGCTATCTCACCTTGTTCGATATCATCGACGATGAATGCAGCGCGGTCATAATCATAATAGGCAAGTAAGCCCATGGAAGACCAAAGTGGCTGTTGGGTTCTATGGGTCGGATCGGCAGCTGGACGAGGTTGGTTGATCTTTTCTGGTTCGATTTCCTCGTTTTCATTGAGAGGTAGCAGCATCACCTGAGGTGTGTTGGTCTGTCCGGGATTTCCCAGCAAGGTCTGTTCGAAAGCTAAATAGCGTTCGTCCGGTGATACTTCTAAGTAACGGCAGAGTGCTTGGGCACATCGTAGTAGGAACTTGCTTTCCAGGGAAATACGGTCTAATTCATGTACTGTTGTTCCATCTCCTCCCTGATCGGTGCTGTAGTATATCTTAGTTCCATCAGCGTTGACGGTGAAATCCAATACACCACCAGGGCTATCGGTTAACTGCCGGACATCTCCATTCTGCAGGTCAACGGTATAGATCTCTGCGAGCCCATCACTGGGATACAAGTACGCCAGCAGCGGCTGACTGATATGGAAAGTCCAGGTTTCGTCTTGAAGGGCTGGCAAACGAGGCCAGACGGTTGATCGGAAACCGGCTTCTAAGGTAATAGTTATGGTCCTACCACTTTCCCATGGGTGATCCGGTGTGAAGGTGACATTTTTTTCTTCGACAGCAAACACACCCGTATTTTCTGGCTCGATCGTTAGGTGATCTTGTAAGGATTCGATGTCAATCGGAATCGAGAAAACAATATTTAATGGAGTTCCAGCAGGCACATTACCGTCTGCTTCAGTTGGGTACACATTAGTGATATGAGGTGTGTTCCAGCGGAACAGCACTACGATGGTGATTAACAGCAGCAATAGTGCGATGCTGATAACCAGAATGATCGTCCGGGAGCGCATGGAGGTATTATAATCCCGCGGCTATTTACACAATATTGTCACATGAGCAGTTAGGCCTCGTTTAGAGATACAAGGACAGAGCCGCTTAGGATGGTAGAATGAGCGCGATGAAGCGTTGGCAATTTTGGATCGGTGTGATCGTCAGCATAGTATTCATGTATCTCGCTTTGCGCGGGCTTTCTTTGGCTTCTGTCCTGGCTGTTGTACCGGGTATCAAGTACTGGTGGCTGCTTCTTGGTGTGGCAGTATATTTTTTAGCTGTCTGGGCAAGGGCATGGCGCTGGCGATATTTACTCAGACCGATCAATGAGCTTTCGACTCGAGCGCTTTTTCCAGTCGTTGCTATTGGATATGCGGGCAACAATATCTTTCCTGCACGAGCTGGGGAGGTGCTGCGGGCAGTCGTACTAAAAAGGCGGGAGGCTGTGCCGATTTCCGCATCGCTAGCAACAATCATCGTTGAGCGCGTATTCGATGGAGTTGTCATGCTCGCGTTCATTTTTGTAAACCTCTCTGAGTTGGCAACCTTAACGGGTGACTCTGGTTTTTTGGGCAGTATCCAGACCGTAGCATTATGGGGTACATTGGCTTTCTTGGGCGCATTAGTTTTATTCTTGCTGGCAGCGATGTTTCCCAAGTATGCGGAAAAAACCGCCGTGCAAATCATCAATAGGCTTGTGCCGACGAATTACCGTGGAAAGCTCTTTGGCTTGGTCGAACAGTTCTTAAGTGGTCTGGCTGCTTTACGTTCACCCCGCGATGTTTTGATGGTCTTTGGCACATCTGTTGTAATCTGGTTGTTGGAAACGATAAAATACTGGCTGGTAATGCACGCTTTCCCGTTTGAAGTAAGTTTCTTCGAGTTGATGCTGATGAATGGAATCGTCAACTTAGCGACCACGATTCCTTCAGCGCCGGGATATATCGGCACCTTTGACGCACCCGGCATTGCATTATTAACTGCATACGGTGTTGATCGTCCAGTTGCGGCTGCATACACACTGGTCTTGCACGCCGCCTTGTGGTTCCCAATCACAGCCCTGGGGTTGTATTACCTGGCGCGGGAAGGGATCAGTTGGGGAGTAAGTATGGATGAATTGAGGGCTGAAGCTTGAAAAAGATCGCAGTAATTGGAGCAGGTATCGGGGGGATGGCTGCCGCATATGATTTGGCTGGTGCTGGCAATCAAGTGACTATCTACGAAGCTGCGGATCATGTTGGTGGATTGGCTGCTGGCTTTAAAGAACCTCATTGGTCGTGGTCAGTCGAGAAATACTACCACCATTGGTTCCAGAGCGACCAGCATATATTGGGACTGATCGAGGAACTGGGGCTCAGCGAGAGCGTTGTCTTCCCGAGGCCATTGACGGTGATGTACCACAAAGACCGGTTCTATCCTTTCGATTCGATCCTGAATGCCCTGTTTTTCCCTGGTTTGGGATGGGGAATTAATAAAATCCGGTTTGGGTTAGTGGGGCTTTATCTGCGGTTGACTAACAACTGGAGTGCTCTCGAGATGGCAACAGTTGATAGCTGGATGCGCAAGTGGGCTGGTGACAGTGTATACGAATTGATGTGGGAACCATTAATGTTGGGAAAGTTTGGTGAGCGTTACGCTAAGCAGGTGAACATGGCGTGGATGTGGGCGCGCTTGAAAGCACGCACGACACGGCTTGGGACGTATCAGGGAGGTTTCCAGTCGTTGGCTGATGCGCTAGCCGCACACTTGCAGGGGATGGGTGTGAAACTTAATTTGGAAACCCCGGTTGGTAGTATCTGGAGAAATGAAAATGAGTCACTCAATATCGTCACTTCAACAGACGTAGGAACTTACGATGCCTGCCTAGTGACTACTTCACCGGCTTTGATGTCGAAAATCGCCCCGATGTTGCCCGATACCTATCTAGCTGGGCTGCGTAACCTAAAAAGCATGGGAGCTGTAGTCCTAATATTAGCACTTGCCCACCAGCTTTCGGAAGAGGGCTACTATTGGTACAACATGCCAAAATCGGCAGGTTTCCCCTTCTTGGCACTGGTGGAGCATACGAATTATCTTTCCCCCGATTACTTTGGCGGCGATCATATAGTCTATGTCGGTGATTACTTGGAAACAGACCACGAATATTTCCGGCTGACTAAAGACGAGCTCCTGGCGCGGTTCATGCCCAGTTTCAGTAGGATTAATCAGAAATTTTCGCCAGAATGGGTGCGCAAAGCCTGGCTATTCCGTACAAACTACGCTCAGCCTGTACCGCTAGTGAATCATTCTGATAATATTCCCGACATCCGAACCCCTATTGCTGGTCTGTACTTTGCCAGTATGAGCCAGGTTTATCCCTGGGATCGGGGCACAAATTTCGCTGTTGAGATCGGCCGGCGGGCTGCGAGTATGATCTTAACGGATTTCAGGGAATGAACACGTTGGCAGAATAATCGTCCTTATCCTATTGAAGGAAATTATTGTATGAAGCTGCCACCGCAGTCCATGATAAAGCACGTAAAGACAACATATTTGGAGCGCTGTTCATCCTTCATAGATTTATGCGCTAGAAAACGATTTTGTGTTTAATGGGGGGCTGGTCGGGATCGAAATGGGATCGTTGGACCATGTGTCCGATAGCATAGTCGTTCACTCTCTAGCTATCCACTTGGCAATGCTACAATAAGTATGTGAACGACCACATCCATCTGCTGCTTTCATCATATGGTCAGCAAGTCTTGCGCGCGGCTGAGGAGATGTCACCGTGCGAGCGAGATTTTTTAGCTATCTTTCAAGTCCTTAGCAAACTCTATCCACCTGATCTTGCGCGGAAAGCTCTTGAGATTGCTATCCTGCGAACAGAGGCACGTGAAAAATTCCCTTTCGCCGACCACCTGTACTTCACACGCTCAGCCCTAGAGCAGGCTTCATCTTGGGCAGTATCTACCTACCGTACAGCTCGTTTTTCCGGATATCAGCGAGTAGTTGATTTGGGCTGCTCAGTTGGTGGGGATACGATGGCTTTCGCTCAGGCGGCAGAAGTGATTGGCATCGACAGTGATCTGCAGCGCTTGGTTTATGCGCAAGCCAACCTTTCGGCCCTTAATCTTAATGAGCGGGTCCATTTTGTAATGGCTGATCTATCTCAATCGCTGCCGATTGCTGGTGATTCTCGATCTACCGCACTTTATTTTGACCCCGCCCGCCGCCATGCTGGACGCAGATTGTTTTCTGTGCATGATTATCACCCTCCTCTATCCACAGTAAAGAATTGGCTCCCAGATTATCCCGCTATTGGTGTGAAGTTGTCCCCAGGTGTCGATCGTGACGAGCTGGAATCATTCCAAGAAGGCGAGGTTGAGTTTATATCGTTGGTGGGTCGCCTCAAAGAAGCGGTACTATGGCTTGGACCGTTGTGCAGTACTCGCTGGCGGGCAACCGTGCTGCCTGGGCCGCACAGCCTGGTTGCAGAGCCCGGCGCCAATTGCCCATTGTACGAGCCCCTGGCATACGTTTATGAACCCGACCCTGCTGTTTTACGGGCAATGTTGGTCAAAACCCTCGCTGTTCAGCTCGATGCTGGTATGCTAGACCCGGACATTGCTTATCTCACCGCGCGCGAAAAAGCAGATACTCCGTTTGCGCGAAGTTGGGAAGTTGAAGATTGGCTCCCATTTAACCTGAAACGGTTACGTTCTTATCTGCGAGAGCGGCATGTTGGTACCATTACGGTAAAAAAACGCGGGTCACCAATTGAACCCAGACAATTAATCCGTGACCTAAAACTACATGGGGATAATGAGAGGGTGATATTTCTAACCCATTTGATGGGCAAACCAATTGCTATCGTCGCGATGCCATATCAGGGATCTGTAGAGACCCCAACGCAGGATTAAGATTTAAACACGGGCAGATGCCCGAGAGCAACGATATCATTCCATTGATCTCGTTCCCCTTCGGTGAATACTGCAGCTTCTGCAACAACATTCGCGCCGGCTTTCTCCATTAATCGCCGCATGCCTTCCAAGGTAGAACCGGTACTGATCACATCATCCAAGAGAACAGCTTTATTGCCTTTTAATAGCTGATGGTCTTTTTCATCTAGGTATAACATCTGGGGCGTACCGGTAGTAATTGATAATGTCTCCGCCGACAAAGCTGCACCCATATAGGGTTTGTATACTTTCCGGAGGACAATGTAGGGTTTATTGATTGCTACCGATAGTGCGTGCGCAAGTGGAATACTTTTTGCTTCGGCTGTAACCAGGATATCATAATCATAGCGGGTAATTCGTTCGCCCAAATCAGCTGCGCAAGCTTGAACAAGCTCTGTATCTCCAAGGATGTTGAGTACTGCGATACGCACACCTGGGGCAACTTCAAATAAAGGCAGCTTACGTTCTAGACCAGCTATGACAACACGGTATGATTCTCTTTGCTCGCGCATTGGTATGTCCACCTCGTGGGATTTATGATTGTGCGTCGATGATTTTATCAGGAAATCGTAACAATACAAAATTTGCTTGCCTGCGAAAGTAATGTCAATGCTAAAGATCGTCAACAGCCCTGACTGGTCTGTCCTAAGCCTCTGCTATAATCGCCACGCGCCGACAATCCACAGGGTATTCATGGCTATACTATCTAGAGGTCCCGCTTTGACCTTGAAAACTTTCTGTACATTGATTTTTGCACTAATCAGCATTCTCAATGGATGTGTCCCTGAGCCAGCGGCAAAACTTCCCCTTACAGAGACAGCCCCTACTGATGCGAGTTGGTATTCGATTTATTTCACTACACCGCGCGACCCTGCCGCAAGCACGCTGCGTGGTGGACCTGATGCCGCGCTGGTGGAGGCTATCGATCAAGCTGTGCTTAGTGTTGATATGGCTGCATACAGTTTGGATTTATGGAGCATACGTGACGCACTGCTGCGAGCGCACCGCCGAGGTGTATCCGTCAGGCTGGTTGTAGAAAGTGATAACCGTGATAGTGATGAACTCATCGAAATCGCTGACGCAGGAGTGCCAGTACTGGGTGATAGGCGTGAAGGGCTGATGCATAACAAATTTGCCGTGATTGACCGTTATGAGGTTTGGACAGGTTCAATGAACTTTACTGTCAATGGTGCCTACCGCAATTTCAACAACTTACTGCGGGTTCGTTCCTCGCGGTTGGCCGCGAACTATCTGGCAGAGTTCGAGGAGATGTTCATTCAAGATATGTTTGGCCCCGGGTCACCTGCGGATACTCCTTTTCCATCGCAAAAGATCGACAGCACACAAATAGAGACATATTTCTCGCCTGATGATCATGTATCCGCACGTATCATAGACACGCTGCAGCGAGCAGAAAGCAGCATCCAGTTTCTCGTTTTCTCTTTCACATCTGACGAAATCGCGTCTACTCTGATTGAACAAGCGGTTAATGGGGTGAATGTCCAGGGTGTCCTAGACAGCGGGCAAGTAAGCTCAAATATTGGTGGTGAGTACGATAATCTGCGGCAGGGAGGGGTAGCTGTACGCCGTGATTCTGTGTCGGGAAAAACCCATCACAAGGTATTCATCATTGATGGCATAACAGTAATTACTGGTTCTTATAACATGAGCCACAACGCTGAGACCTTGAATGATGAAAACATATTGATCATCCACAATGCTGATATCGCAGCACGGTACACAGATGAATTTGTGAAGTTGTATGCCAGTGCAGTGCCATGAAATTGGGCAGTTCCTTACCTAACGCACAAACATCGTGATAATGGTAGTTCTGAGGGTTACCGTCTCTCAGCCGGATCGCAACATCCCTCGGAATCCATAAATTTGCCCGCTAAATTCTCTCAATGACGGGTAAAATAGTCTTGTTTTAGCTATAGCCGTATAGACATCTGGGAGGCTCAGGAATGATTGATACCGATGGTAAATACTATTTGGGGCGAACATATGATGCCAAGTCTGGGGAGGCAACCGAACAGGTGTTGTTATATGATCCGGAAGACCTGACCACGCATGCCGTCGTGGTGGGGATGACCGGATCCGGCAAAACCGGATTATGCATTGATCTATTGGAAGAGGCGGCTTTAAACAATATCCCGGCTTTGATGATAGATCCAAAGGGTGATATTACCAATGCTCTACTGCATTTCCCAGAGCTGCAGGCGGAGGATTTTTTACCCTGGATCAACCCAGATGAAGCCCGCCGGGCTGATAAATCAACTACTGAGCTAGCAGGAGAGATTGCTAACCGCTGGCGGGGTGGACTTGCACAATGGGGTATCAGCTCGGATAGGCTGAGAGCACTAAGCAACGCAGTCCAATTTGCGGTGTACACCCCTGGGTCGGATGCGGGGATACCTATCAGCATCTTGGCTTCGCTCAAAGCGCCTGAGATACCCTGGCAAGAGAACCGGGAACTGCTGCGTGAAAAGATTGCAGGGACGGTGACTGCCTTGTTGGGTCTGGTTGGGCTCAAAGATGTTGATCCCGTCCGTTCACGTGAGCACATTATGCTAGCTAATATTTTTGAAACTGCCTGGAGTCAAGGACAGGATCTCGATCTGGGCGAGTTGATCCTGCAGACTCAGAACCCGCCTTTTGAAAAGCTGGGCGTCTTTGATATCAGTACCTTTTTCCCTGACGAGGATCGCTTTGAGCTGGCGATGCTGCTCAATAATATCCTTGCTGCTCCCGCTTTCCAGACCTGGATTGAAGGTCAACCATTGAATATCCCCGAATTGTTATTTACGCCTGATGGACGCCCCCGCCATAGCGTGTTTTATATTGCCCATCTAAGCGATGCTGAACGAATGTTTTTCGTGACCCTCTTGTATTCTGCGGTTGAAACATGGATGCGGACACAACCTGGCTCATCAGCACTGAAGGCAATCTTGTACTTTGACGAGATCTTTGGCTATTTACCTCCCGTGGCAAACCCACCTTC
>JBFENN010000069.1:0-16608 GCA_041551115.1 Anaerolineales bacterium | reverse complement strand
TGAAGGTACAAACTTATGATCGTGTTTTTCGAAGAATTCTATGAATTCCTTCCTTATCTGTGCGCCTGATAAATTAATTGACATCGTATCTCCATATGTTGAGATTAGACTTCTGCGTTGTCTACAACTGAAGTGCAAGCTTGACAGCGTGTGGCTCCGATTGGGAGAACCGCCAGACAATAAGGGCAACTAAATGTTGAATCAGGCGCAGGTGGTAATTCAGGTTGGTACATCCGGTTAATTAATTTAACGACCAAGAAGATTGCGAACGCAACAATTAAAAAACTAATTATGTTTGTTATGAAAGCACCATAGTTGAGTGTTACGGCACCAGCGTCTTGAGCTGCTGCGAGAGTCTGGTATTCTCCTCCAGATAGCACTAAGAACTTGTCTTGAAAATTAATCCCACCTTGTAGCCATGCAATTGGAGGCATAATGATATCGTCAATCAATGAAGTTATGACAGAACTAAACGCAGCACCAATAACGATGCCGATCGCGAGGTCAATCATATTCCCCCTCAGCGCAAATTCTTTAAATTCTTTAAGCATAATCCCTCCATGCTATCTAATTATGCCAAATGCTGCCGACATATATTCACGAGCAGTCTGACCTGGCTGGAGAACATTTGATACTATTTCCGCAGAGGGTTATTATATGCAAGTTACTCAAACCGAGCAATGCATAACCGTTTCTCTCAAATTAATCAAAATACTATTCAGCTACTTTGGGATTCCGAAAGAATTGATGCCCACAGTTATGGGATATAATCCTCGCATCCCTTTTTATTTGTACCCTAATACCATTCAGGACCATGAAATCAAAACGACCATACCTCTTCTTTACAGTATTCAGCTCCGGTATGACGGTGCTTGCAATCGAGCTAAGCGCCTCTCGGTTAATTGGCAGCGTATTCGGATCAAGCAACCTAGTATGGGCAAGTATCATCGGATTAATTTTGATTTATCTCACTATAGGGTATTTTGTGGGCGGCTGGTGGGCAGATCGTTCTCCACATTTTCGGACGCTATTTCAGATTCTGGCATGGGGAGCTTTCTCAGCAGGAATAGTCCCTTTGGTGGCTCGACCGGTTTTGATTTCAGCAGCTGACGCGTTTGACCAATTGCAAATTGGTGTATTGTTAGGTTCGTTTACTGCAGTTCTGATCCTCTTTATTATCCCGGTGACACTTCTTGGTATGACCTCCCCTTTTGCCATCCGGCTAGCAATAGGAAAGCCACAAGATGCAGGGAGCGTTTCCGGCAAAGTTTACGCAATATCCACCTTAGGTTCTTTCGTTGGTACTTTCTTGCCGGTATTATTATTCATACCACTAGTTGGTACAGCTCTGACATTCGCAATATTCAGTGTATATCTTTTATTGATCGCAATTATTGGCCTCTGGATGGATTCTGGGTGGAAAGTGGCACTGCGTCTAGTTTGGATGCCAATTCTTTTATTGGCAGCAATTTTCGTGAACCGCAATGCGACGGTTAAAAAAACCTCCGGACAAATCTTTGAAACCGAGTCCGCATACAATTATATCCAAGTAGTCGAACGCGAAGGGTATCGTTTGCTCCGTTTGAATGAAGGTCAAGGTGTTCATTCGATGTGGCATCCCACGGATCTGGATTTTGATGGTCCTTGGAAGCAATTCCTAGCTGCCCCTTTTTTTAACCCGCCTGAATATCCATTGGATGGTGTAACAAATATGGCTATCATTGGCTTAGCAGCTGGGACAACCGCGAGGCAAGCTAGCGCTGTTTTTGGACCGCTACAAATCGATGGTTTTGAGGTAGACCCGGAGATCATTGAAGTTGGCAAGAAATACTTCGATATGGATGAACCCAACATCCATCCGATCCCTCAGGATGGTCGCTGGGGATTGTCAATTAGCGATCAATTGTATTCAATAATTGCAGTTGATGCCTATCGTCCTCCTTATATTCCATCTCACTTAACAACGCAAGAATTCTTTCAAATCGTCTATGATCACTTATTGGATGATGGTGTGATGGTGATCAATGTGGGGCGCTCGCCTTCAGACCGACAGCTAATCGACGGATTAACTGGCACGATACACTCGATATTCCCATCCATTTACATCGTCGATATACCTTTGACGTTTAATTCGGTTATCTACGCAACAAAGCATGAAACTAGCATTCATAATTTTTACGAGAATCTTGTTTATATGTACACACAACCCGATGTAAACCCATTATTGATCAGCGCCATGGAGGTTGTTGTCATGAATTTACAACCAACACCTGTCATCAGCGATGTTTACTCAGATGACTGGGCTCCAATTGAGTTTATAACCAACAAAATGGTGGTAAATTTTTTATTGTCTGATGACATGGAGACATTGAGATGAGCTCGCTTGATGCACCAGGGCAATCAAGATTACGTTTCGTAAATCCGATAACCATAATCATCACTCTCCTTGTTCCAGTAGTATTGATTATGGGGGCAGTCCGAATATTATTAACACCAGCCTACCTTGCTTTTGAATACAATACGCCAAATTTCCCCGCTGACAGATTCGGGTTTAATAAAGAAGATCGATTGTATTGGGCTCATTTTGCCGTGGAATACTTATTAAACGATGAAGGCATTTCGTATTTGGGGGATTTACGATTTCCTGATGGGGAGAGTGTCCCTCCCCAATCGTGCCAATATATGCTAGATTGCTCTCACTTCTATAACGATGGAGAATTGGAGCATATGCTGGATGTCAAGAATGTCGTCCAAGTAGCCCTAAAAGTATGGTACTTTTCTATTGCAGGAGTTCTGATTATTATTGTTTGGGCCTATTTTACCAAGTCGTGGAGGAAAGTCGTTTTAGGATTGAATTTAGGTGGATGGTTGACCGCATTTCTCATTCTCATGGTAATAATTTTTGTGTTAATAGCATTTGGTTTTATTTTTGTACTCTTCCACCAAGTATTCTTTGAAGCGGGCACATGGACTTTCTTATACTCAGATTCTTTGATCCGACTTTTTCCAGAGCGGTTTTGGCGTGATACATTTTTAGCAGTTGGCATCCTAGCTGGTGGGGCAGGGCTGCTCTTGGCTTTGTTAACAAAGAACTATGCTAATAAATAATTCAGCAGCGATAATTCAAAGCTCGCTGCTGAATCTGAGATTTGGATTTGTGGCTGAGGGAAAGACTTATGCACCATATTTTTCTAGCCTTTTCGCATGAGCTAATGCTAGAGACATCGTATCGAGTGCTGAAAAAGTAGATAACCCACCTTGGGCACAGGCTCGTTCCCCAAAACTCTTTTGATTGTCCGGTCGGACAGTTGCTGGTGCGTGGAGTAGAAATGGGATTGGGTGCCAAGAATGGCTTTTTAACCTAGCGGGAGTAGAGTGATCCCCTGTAATAATTAGTACATCGGGTTGTAGATCTAATAGTCTGGGGAGAGCTTTGTCTACACCTTCAATAATCTTTGCTTTACCATAAAAATCACCATCTTCCCCTTTGCTATCTGTTTTCTTTATATGTACGAAAAAGAAATCGTAATCATTCCAGACTTGCTCTAGGGTGTTGAACTCATCTTCTGGAGCATCCCCGACGACATCGATCACCTCCATTCCCACCAATTTTGAGACTCCCCGGTACATTGGATATACAGCAATACAAGCAGCATCTAAAGCATACACATCTTCGTATGTCGGTAAACCCGGGTGTGTGGCAAAACCACGCAAGGTCAGTCCATTTGCCTTAGGAAGGTCGTTGATAATTTTCGTTGCTTTCTGAATCCACTGGTTGTATAGATCAGCTGCTTTTTGAGAAGATTTAGTGATTGCTTGAGCAGGCAAGGGGCTTACACCGGTCCTTTGAGGGTCGGTATCTTTGATGTCTGGTTCAAGGTTATCGCCGCGCATCACTACAGCAAAACGATATTCTTTGACATGACAAACTTCAATCTCGACACCGGGAACCTGGACGTCTTTTAGTCGTTCGACGATAGGTATGGCTTCGGATGTCGAAATACGACCAGCGCGCCGGTCAATAATCTCCCCATTTTCATCAAGTGTACAAAAATTCCCTCGAGCCGCAACATCACCTTCCTGTAGCTCCATCCCAACGCCAGAAGCTTCGAGTGCACCACGCCCAATATCATAGACCATTGGATCGTAACCAAATAATGCCAGATGGGCGGGTCCCGAACCGGGCGTAATACCGTTGCGTATAGATATGATTTGCCCTAAGATTCCGTTTTTTGCTAACTCATCCATCACTGGTGTAACTGCTGTTTCTAACTCAGTCTTTCCACCTGGTTCAATTGGTAATCCACCCAATCCGTCCATAACGAGCAGAACGATCTTGGATTTCTCGGCATTCAATAAGGGCTTTAGGTAATCAAATGGCATTAGATTTTCCGTTTCGCTTTATATAAATTGTCTCCCCACTGGGATTGATCTTAGTGGGGAGACATGATTTGTAAACGAGAATTTTTCTCTAGCGGATTGCTAGCTCGGTCTCTTTATCAAAGATATGCATATTGTCCATGTTAAAAACGACTTGGATGTCATCTCCAATGCTGTAGCGGGAGCGTGGGTCAACGCGTGCGACAAATATGGTTTCTCCGCTTTTCATGTACACGAAGATTTCATTACCCATTAATTCTGTCACATCCACCTTAGTTTCCACTGGCCTGGCAACGATGCCCGGAGGTGCGAATTCAGGATTGTGGATATCCTCAGGGCGGATACCAAATATGATTTCCTTATCAGCATGCGGCATATAAACATCAAGTCGCTCATCTGGAATCTGGACCTTGAATGTCTCGCCATCAACAAATAGATTCCCGTCAGCCTTTCGTAGGGTCGCAGAGAAAAAGTTCATCGCTGGTGAGCCAATGAAACCCGCAACAAATAAATTGTTCGGAAAATCATATAGCATTTGGGGTGTGTCGATTTGCATCAGAATACCGCGGTTGATAACTACGATGCGTGTCGCCATGGTCATTGCTTCAACTTGATCGTGGGTTACATAGATGAAGGTTGTTTGCAGTTGCTGATGTAGTTTACTGATGTTCGCCCGGGTCTCGACTCTCAACTTCGCATCCAGGTTGGAGAGTGGTTCGTCAAATAAGAAAACCTTTGGCTCGCGCACAATTGCCCGTCCAACTGCGACTCTTTGCCGTTGACCACCTGATAGCTGTCTTGGTTTACGGTCCAACAGAACTTCAATACCCAGGATTTGGGCTGCTTCTTCTACCCGTCGTTTAATTTCCGCTTTTGGCGTTTTGCGTAGTTTAAGACCAAATGCCATGTTATCATAAACGGTCATATGGGGATATAGAGCATAAGATTGAAAGACCATTGCGATATCGCGGTCTTTTGGAGCTACATCGTTGACAACCTGGTCCCCGATCAAGATTTGACCTTCGCTGATCTCTTCGAGCCCGGCTAGGCACCGTAAAGCGGTAGTCTTTCCGCAACCGGATGGTCCAACAAGGACAAGAAATTCTTTATCCTCAACTTTGATATCCAGATCGTTAACTGCTACGACATCGCCAAACCTTTTGTAGACGTGATCGTACGTGACGCTTGCCATAAGATTTTCTCCTTTCTTCACGAGTATAGTGGTCATATTATATATGCCATTTAGTAATAAGGCAATCATATATTGTTGAAAATTACTTATTTTGAAACATCCCATTGGATGTTAGGTCTTAGTAATCCTTCCATATACTTGTCTAATTTGCATACAACCCTTAGAATCAGCTTATGGCAAAAAAGAGTGAGATCACTCCTATCCGGAAACAATACTTAGAAATCAAGCGAGACTACCCAAACGCGATACTTTTCTTCCGGTTAGGGGATTTCTATGAGACCTTCGATGAAGATGCTGAAACCACTGCTCGCGAACTAGACATCGTCTTAACATCAAGAAATGTTGCCAAAGGAGTGCGCGTACCAATGGCAGGCATCCCACACCATGCCGCTGAGAACTACCTTGGGCGCTTAATCGAACGAGGTTACCATGTAGCAATTTGCGAGCAGATCGGAGAACAACCTGTTAAAGGGATTTTTCCGAGGAAGGTTATGCGTGTAGTTACACCGGGCACCGTTTATGAACCTGGACTATTGCCAGGGGATGGGAATAATTACTTGGTTTGCCTGGTAATGAAAGGCGATTCAGATCCAAAGAACAGCACTAAGCAGTTGCATTCTACACAAGCCGGTATTGCCTACGTTGATATCACAACAGGTGAATTTGCAGTAACCGAACTACAAGGTGGAAATATTATTGAAGGGGTACGGTCAGAAATCAACCGGTTAAATCCGGCGGAGATCTTGCTCTCCGAACGATTTTACGCTGATGAAAGTTTACCAGGTCATCATACAGAATGGCCTGCGTGGCGGTTTGAGGTTGGCCGCTGCCGAGAAGCACTCATGAGTCATTTCGAAGTAACAACATTGGATGGCTTTGGTTTGCGCACGGACACAATTGGTGTTCAAGCAGCAGGTGCAATCATTCAATATTTAACAGATACACAACCAACCGCTCTGAAATTGTTGATGGGATTATCCAGATACAGCTTACATGATTTCATGACATTGGACTCAGCGACGCGTCGAAACCTAGAATTAACTGAGACAATCCGTCAAGGATCAATAGCAGGCTCATTATTGGGAATCTTGGACCACTCGGTTACCCCGATGGGTAAAAGATTGATCCGCCAATGGGTGAGCAAACCGCTATTAGATGTAAGTCGAATTGAGAATCGACAGGTTGGAGTGGAATTGCTTCACCAAAACGGTTTACTCAGGGGAGAAATATGTAATCAACTGAAGAAGTTCAGTGATTTGGAAAGATTGACCAACCGTGTCATCTCTGGATCAGCACAACCTCGCGATCTGGTTGCTCTGCTGGATACACTAGATCTTTTAAAGGAGATCGATCATCTGCTTAAAGAACATCAAGACCTGATCGGTATTCTCACAAGTGATTTTTATCTATGCAGCGCTGAGTTAGATTTGCTCAATGCAGCATTGAGTGATGACCCGCCAGTTACACTAAAAAATATTGGCATAATTCGCGCAGGTTTCTCAGACGAACTAGATGCTGTCATCGAACGTTCAAAGCACGCTCGGGATTGGATTGCTAATCTTGAGCATGTTGAGAAGACTCGTACAGGTATAAAAACCCTCAAAGTTGGCTACAACAAAGTCTTCGGATACTACCTTGAGGTAACGCGGGCTAATTCCAGCATGGTTCCAGAGGAATATATTCGTAAGCAAACATTAGTAAATGCTGAACGATACATCACTCCCGATTTAAAAGAGTATGAAACTTTAGTGTTGAATGCAGATGAAAGGATTCGAGAAATCGAAGGGCGAATTTTCAAAGAGATTTGCCAGCGCCTAGCGAAATCAGCACACATGTTACTTTCCACAGCACGGGCTATCGCTGAACTAGATGTTTTCTGCGGATTGGCAGAATGTGCAATTAATGGTGGGTACTGTAAACCTGAGGTTGTTGAAGAAGATACGCTAGAAATTACAGACGGACGCCATCCAGTAGTTGAGAGATCGTTGGATAGTGAACGGTATGTCCCGAATGACGCAATTTTCGAGTCAGATGAGCGGATTAGGGTTATCACTGGACCAAATATGAGTGGTAAATCAACGTATTTACGTCAAGTTGCCCTGATTGCTTTGATGGCACAAATGGGTAGTTTCGTGCCAGCAGCCTCAGCGCGCATTGGTTTAATTGATCGGATCTTTACAAGGATTGGTGCCCAAGACGAAATTCACGCTGGTCAATCTACATTTATGGTCGAGATGATAGAGACGGCCAATATCCTCCATCATTCGACCAATCGCAGCTTATTGATCTTGGATGAAATTGGCCGCGGCACTAGTACTTACGATGGTGTATCAATTGCATGGGCAGTGATTGAATACATTCATAATCATCCAAAGCTTAGGGCAAAGACACTTTTTGCTACGCATTATCATGAGCTTACTCAATTATCAGAATTCCTCCCCGGCATACGGAACTACAACGTAGCAGTCAGTGAAGCAGATGGTACAGTCGTTTTTCTACACCGGATTGTACCAGGCGGAGCGGACCGCTCGTATGGTATCCACGTCGGTCAGCTGGCTGGATTACCAAAACCGGTCACACAGCGCGCAAGTGAAATTCTAATACAGCTCGAAGCTTCATCAGGACAGGCGATCAAGTTAGAGCAGCACACGCCACAACAGTTGGCACTATTTCCAGCTACTAATCCTCTGCTCGAAGAATTGAATGCCATCGATATCAACGCTTTATCGCCAATTGAAGCATTAAATATGCTTTACGAATGGCAGCGGCGATACGCTGATTCTGCTGAGCAGGAATGATAGTGCAAACTACCAAAGACAAAAGGTCGCTCTCAATGTGCGACCTTTTAGGTTTATACGAATCAAGTTGACGATTATTCTTCAAAAGGTTGCAAAAGGGCGATGGTATTGCCTGATAGGTCTGAGATAAAACCATACCAACCAACACTAGGGATTTCACTCTTTGGACGAACTATTGTGCCACCTAATTCAACCGCCTTCGCTAGGGTTTCATCAATTTTATCAGTATGGACATATACCATAGTTGTTCCGGCAGGTTGTTCAGCTTGAATAGGATTCAAACCGCCTCCAGGACCACCTTCCGCGTCGAAAGTTGCATAGTCCATCTCAGGTATTTGGTTGAAAGACCAACCAAAAAGCTTGCTGAAGAATTCTGCATCTACCTCACGATTTCTAGAGGAAAATTCTATATGAATAATTGGATGGTTAGACATCGAGATACTCCTTGATATGCTAGACGGGTCTGCAAGACATTCTAGTAATTTCTACAATAGCATAATCCAAAGGGATTTCAAGTTCTGCTGACGGAGGACTCCGCTGATTATCGAAATCGGCATGTATCCCAACAAATTTACCTGAGAATTCATAAATCTGTATAGAGGATATTGTTTTGAAATAAATATTGCTGGTTGCCGATAGTGGTGAGACTCCGGAGAAAAACTGGGAAATTCATAGCCCATCATGGCGGTGTTCGGAGAGTAAAATTATCTATCTCCCATATCCCTTGATCCCCTCCATTTGATAACCCAACTAAGAGACCAACCTGACCTGTCGGAAGCCGTTGATCCTGGTATTGGTCCACTAAGTTATTGTTGATATAAAAATAGTATAGATCATCTAGTGCAAGTATATCGATCCTATTCTCTGTACCAGTTTGGAAGGTGTCAATTGGCATCCAATCAATAAGTGTCCACCAATTATCTTGCCAGAATAAAAATAAAGCATACTCGCCTGACTCTCTCAGCTCGAACAGATAATATTCACCGTCTGATGTACGCCGGAATATCATACCGTATTCAGCGTCAGCAGGTCCCTCTAGTTGTGTAATCGATGTTGAGGTCAAGAAATCCTCAAGTTCGTCGATTTCTGGTGTCGCCCACCAGACAAATCCTTCCTTTGCTTGGGCAGCCCAGCGATATTTGCCATTGATAAAATCCCAATGCATTTTCGCCAGTGGGTCGTCGCGCTCATTTTTAGGCCAGCCGTTAAGAGGGCTGTCAAACGTATCTTCTAAAATGATAGGCCAATTTTGAGCAAGCTGCCTCATTTGTTCAAGGGCTTCAGCTGTTGCTTCCGCTTCTTGAACTCGTGCAGTTAGAGTCGGAATTATTGCAGAAGCTGCCTTGGTAGCCAGTAGTCGAGAGCGCTCGCTTTGGGCGGTTTGAGTTGAAGCGAGATCATGATTTCTGAAATCAGAACAGCTCGAACATAATATTAGAGACATCAACAGATAGTACAAGTGTAGACTTGAAAAATTCACTTTTGGCATGAACTTAGTCCCAAAACAATAATCACTTCTTTGCGTTGATGATCCGGCGAGTCAGCATGCTGCCTGCAATTGCGCAAGCATCCGTGGGCAGATAGTGGTGTGTTGACGCATTAAATAATATCTGGAAAGTCGATGGAAATTCATCGTCTCCTTCCCAGAATACGACCAAAAGGGAAATATAAGGAAGCAGTTTGAATTCGTATGATATGCTGCCAAACTCCACTTGCTTTCCGCCACTAACTTTTGCTGCAGACTCAAAAGATATGCGGTCATTCTGGAATACATGCGCCAGCTCTTTTCCTGTATAGCTTTGAAATGCCTGCGTGTAGAACATACCATTTGGCAACTCAGTATAGGATATCCAATGATCGGATTGTGGGAATCCATCAGCTGTATAGAAATAATAAAACAGAAGTGCTTGATTGGGTAAGATAAGGTCAGATTTGGGACTCATTACCTCTAAGGTTGGATAAGTAAGTTTAATTTGTTGTTCCCATATCGATATGCTAAAGAATCCTTGGTTTAATGATTCTTCATGGTAAGTTGAACCAGTGTTTTCGGCAAGGAGCTGAGGTGGGACTTGTTTGATGTTATCTTTTAACTGATTGAGTCTTGCCACGAGTCGGGTTGGGTCATCTTCATGTAACTGGGTTTCGTCGTGACTCATGGAATACCTCTGTGCAACAGTTTATGAATGGTATGGGGCATTTTCTGTTTGAGAGACGTGAACCTTACGAGATGGGCAATTCTATATCATTGAATGTATGCCGCTTGGAGAATGACAAATTGTATTGATAGTTTGTGATCATTATCCTGCAGGATTTATATTTGATTTTCGTATCTCAATGATTTTTAAAATAGTTGTTCTATTGGATGAATGAGCGTTTCTTGTAATATTGAGGTGGTTTGTCTCGTCGCCCAGGATTTTACAATTGCTATCACCATCTTACGGAAATATCTTACGAAGTATTCCAGCAAGTGCTTATAGAGCAAATCAAGCCGTGTTGAATCATTTGCTGGTCCTGGTAGAAGCAAACTTGAATGAGTGGGCATAGATCACGAAGTGTCCCATCAAGCTTAATCGTCAACCCTGCAGATCAATCAATCTTGGATATTGATGATTTGTGACCGAATTTTTTCGGCGGTTTCTTGGTATCTTGCCAGCTTATCACGCTCTTTTTGAACCACTTCTACAGGTGCTTTTTCTGAAAACGGCCCATCCAACATAGTCTGCAAGCGGGTAATCTGGGCTTCTACCTGAGCCAAATCCTTTCCCAATCGATCCAGCTCCGCATGTAAGTCAATTAGGTCAGCAAGCGGTAGGTAGATTTCTATTGAACCAACCACTAATGCTATGCTGCCCGCTGGCTTAGCAGGAAGTCCTTCAACAATTCGGATTTGGTCTTCATCAAGCATGGTCAATGAAGCCAGTGCCTCAACCTGGTTCAAAATTAGATTTTTATTGTCACCAGCAACGATGGTTGCAGGCATTTTCTGACTTGGTTTTATGTTCATTTCTGAGCGTAAATTACGGATAGACCTGACGATATCCTGAATTAACATGAATTCTTGGCATTTCTCTTCTTCCCAGCCTTCGCTGGCACGAGGGGTCGGCCAATCCGCCACAATAAGTCCAGCAGGCCAACCTCCATTTGGAGTGAGTTGCTCTGAGAATGATTCAGCGGCTCTTTTCAAGTGTCCCCAAAGCTCTTCAGTGACATATGGAGTAAAAGGATGCAGTAATCGTAAGCATATGTCTAGTGTCCTGGCTAAAGTAGAAACAGTATAGAATGCTCTGTCTCCACCGGCTGCCAACTGCAGCTTGGCGATTTCCAGGTACCAATCAGCGAAATCTCCCCAAAAGAAATCATATATTTGCCGTCCAGCTTCACCATATTGGTGACGCTGGAATAATCGCTCAACGTCGCGTACTAATCTTTGCAGACTGGCCCATATCCAGGAATCGGCCAAAGTCCATTCAGGATCTCCGCTGGGTTTATCTGGACCTTGGGAGAATGTTCCAATGATAAAGCGCCCTGCGTTCCATATTTTGTTGGCAAAGTTTCGATTCGCTTCGACTTTGCTTAGGCTTAGACTCATATCATTACCCGGAGTTGAGCCAACTAATAAAGTAAACCTCAAGGCGTCAGTACCTAATTCATCCATGACAGTTAATGGATCGATCACATTCCCATATGTCTTACTCATTTTTCGACCTTGTTCGTCACGAATTAACCCATGGAGATATATCGTGTCGAAAGGAATTTGGCCAGTGAATTCGATGCCATCCATTATCATACGGGCAACCCAAAAGAAAAGGATGTCGTAACCAGTTTCCATCATCGATGTCGGATAGAAGTAAAGATAGTCGCTGGTTTCTTCTGGCCAACCCAAAGTTGAGAAAGGCCAGAGACCAGAGGAGAACCAAGTATCGAGCACATCAGGGTCTTGCTCGATTTCAGTACTTGTACAATGTGAGCACTGATCTGGGTCTTCCCTAGAGACGGTTAACTCACCACACACAGCACAATACCAAACGGGAATCCGATGACCCCACCATAACTGCCGGCTTATACACCAATCCTGAATATTCTCAAGCCAATTGAAATACACCTTTTCAAATCGTTCAGGAATGATCTCGATTTGACCGGAACGAACCACCTCAAGGGCACTTTCAGCAAGTGGTTTTATCTTTATAAACCATTGAGTTGAAATCATGGGCTCAATAATTTCGCCCCCGCGCTGAGACCGTGGTACATTCATCATATACGGTTCTTCTTTTAATACCAGGCCTTCTTTGCGCATATCCTCCCAAATATTTTTGCGAGCTTCAAAGCGGTCCTGCCCAGCATAAGGACCTCCATGCATATTGATCCGGGCAGATTCATCAATCACTGAGATTACTTCAAGCTCATAGCGCTGTCCAATTTCATAATCGTTCGGATCATGCCCAGGTGTGATTTTTAGGGCGCCTGTACCAAACTCCATATCAACATACTCATCAGCGATCACTGGGATTTCACGCCCCAAAATCGGTACAATCACTTTTCGGCCAAGATAGTTGATGTATCTAGGATCTTCTGGATGAACAGCAAGTGCTGTATCGCCCAGAATAGTTTCAGGTCGTGTAGTAGCAACAGGTATATATTCGTTATCTGAGCCAGCTAATATGTATTTGAAGTAGTACAAAATTCCAGGTTCTTCAGAGTATTCAACTTCTAGATCAGACACTGCGGTCTTGAGCCCAGGAGACCAATTGATTAGTCGTAAACCACGATAGATCAAGCCTTTCTCATACAAATGTACAAATGCCTCCCGAACAGCTGCGGAAAGACCATCATCAAGCGTAAATCTCTCTCGTTCCCAATCACAAGATGCACCAAGACGCCGGATTTGTTTGGTGATGATGCCCCCATATTTTTCTTTCCACTCCCATGTACGGCGCAAAAATTCATCTCTCCCGATTTGTTCTCGGCTCAATCCTTGCCGGGTGAGAGCTTTTTCTACTTGAAGCTGCGTCGCAATCCCAGCATGATCGGAACCGGGAATCCAAAGGGCAGGAATGCCTTTCATGCGGTGATAGCGGATCATCAGATCTTCCATTGACACAAACATCGCATGCCCAAGATGGAGCTCTCCAGTTACGTTTGGAGGCGGTATCGCGATAACAAAGGGTTTGATCGATGGGTCGAATCCTGGTTTGTGAGGATCGTTGCTTGGTTTAAAAAAACCTGACTTTTCCCACCATTCATAAATAGCAGGTTCAGTTTGATGGAAATCGTATGTTTTCGGGAGGGTATATTCTGGCATCATAATCTCCATAGACTACTTGAAGAGTGCGCTAGGAAAGCACTGCTGCAAATCATAGATGTCACATCGGGCAATCGTTGAGCCTCTATATTAAAAAAGCCTTTCGCCCAAAGAGGACGAAAGGCCTGCCTTCCGCGGTACCACCTCAATACACTGGAAGTCACCCACCAGTGCACTCTACCTGGACTATCATCCAAGTCGAGCTGTAACGGGCACACCCGTACTGTTCTAATCACGTCAAAGGATAACTTTGATGTTTTCTTCAGTAAGCTATCTGGGCGACATTCAGTGAAGGGCAGCTGAGGGGGTTTTCAGCCTATGACCATACCTTCTCTGGCAGTGCTAGCTCCACTTACTCCTCCCAGATGTGTTATTCAATTGCTGTTGATTATAGCGAGAAAATCACGCTGCGTCAACCAGCGAATGAGTTCATCAAAAAAACACCAAAACTGTTGATTGCACATAATTTTCTTGACTTTGATACCTGCTTTGTGCTATCCTTCGATAACATTTTTGATTGGATGTGAAAATGATTCAACGTGAACGGGTTTCAGATAACGTTTATTTATTCCAAAGCGAATTGTATGCGCAAGTTACTGCAGGAGCCGTGATCGGTCCAAACTGGGCGGTGTTGGTTGATACATTGGCAATGCCCGAAGAGTCATTAGCAATCCGTGAATTTATTGAACAAGAACTCAATGTTCCTGTCAGGTATGTCGTCAATACACATTACCACGCCGATCACGCCTGGGGAAATTATTTTTTCCCAGGTGCAACTATTATTAGCCATTCACTTTGCAGAGAATGGCTAGAAACAAGAGGTATGCCATCTCTAGAAGATGTGCGTAAGCAGAATCCAAGTTTTCGAAACGTAAAGATTGTGCTGCCGCAAGTGACATTTAAGACCGGTAAGATGATTCTCCGGGTTGGGAAAAAAAGTTTGTCAATCTTTAGTTTGCCCGGGCATAGCGCCGACAATGTTGGGGTCATGATCGATGAAGATCGGGTACTGTTTGCGGGAGATGTCTGTATGCCGCTCCCCTATATTGTTGACGGCAATATTGATGAGTTAATGGAATCCTTAAAACATATCAGCCAATTAGGTTTAGAAAACGTGATTCAAGGTCATGGCGATATTATCTTAAGGGGAGAATTGGAAGGGTACGTTAAGGATAACCTGAACTATTTATCTTCGATACGAAAGACAGTTCGGAAAGCTTCAAGGCGAAAATACCCTCTAGATCTTTTGGACGAAGTCAGCGTTGAAGAGTCAGGGAAGAGTCGAGTTCTAATTGGGGGGTTAGCAGAAGAACTACACCGGCGCAACTTGATTGCACTTTACAGGCAGTTATATGGGGAAGCTCCAGTTGGGTCAGATGAAGAAGACTATTAAGATTAAACATCCCCAGTTGATCAGTTCTTAAATATATAGTGATCTCAGAGGGACACGATATTTTCGGCTTTGGTATCAGTTTTGAGAGGTTTCCTTTTCTTTAACACGCCAACCTACCATCCTTTCATCTCCTTGGAGAAGACGGCGAATATTTGGTCGCAGAGTCCAGGCTAGCAGAATGAATGAAAAAAAACCATAGATCGCATATTCCCAAGGAGAAGCGCCCATCCACGCCCGTATCGCAAATAAGATCATAGATAACAGCGCAATGCTCATAGTGGCAACTGATGCGTAACCTATGAAGTAGAATATTATGAGAGCAAGCGGGACAATAATAAAGAGACTGGGAAACCACAAACCGACTGATCCACCTGCACAAGTCGCGCCACCAGCACCGCCATGAAAATGTATTTTGCCTTGATGATCTCGCTCAACCAAAAAGATCGAATAGTTGTGACCAATGATTGTCAATAAAGCGGCAAATACCGCTAGCCAAGCATGACCGGGGGCGATTAGTGCTACTACCCACACGCTGAGCGTACCTTTAAACCCGTCAAGGAATATGGTAATCGCACCTGGCAATACCCCCGCAGCCCTAAAAACGTTTGTGCCTCCGGTGCGGCCACTTTCTATGGTACGAACATCTTGGCCAGTGCTGAGCTTTACAACGAGCAAACCGACCGGTACGGCTCCTAATAAATATGCCGTTGCTAATAAAGCGGCCCATAGTAAGAGTTGCATTTTTTTCCCTGTTCTTTAAAACTTTGCTAATTATATGAACACCGATTTTGAATGTTGGTTACTTTGTTTTTATGTCAATAATATACTTATTTGAGCGGTTCTTCTGTTAACTATGCTATAAGCAGAACACTGCCAAATCCCTTTCTTCTTGAACCATATCAAGTAAAATGCTTCTGGGTAATACGCTTGCTTGACATCTGAGAGCGACGGTTCTTGAGGACCCGACGGGTGAGAATGGTAGATACCAATTAGGTCAAGTCCTTCTCTCTCCAGGCGCTGCAGCGCATTCCAATGAGCTTGTGGTTCCATCCTGTATCTCACAGGGCTGTGATACATATTTTCGATTGGAATTACGATATTAGCTTGACCCGCTTCCCCCCCAATCACTCCACAAGCTTCCTCAGGTGCCAAAGAATCTACTTGGACCTACATCATCGCCATATGCGTGGGATTTAGTCGAATTATTTTGGAATCTGGCCTGGTTACCCGATCCATAAAACAAATCCTAAGATTATTGCGAATATTATCGAAGGTTCCATCGCGGCTTGCCTGATTGGATCCCCATCCTGCACATTTTCGAAGAAGCTTGTAAAAGCATATGTTGGACTGAGTAAAAGTAAACCATATGAAATTGGTGAGATCGGTAAATAGTGCATCGCGGCAGTTAATTGTGCAGTGATTACTGCCACTACGGATGCATACAAGAGAGCGGTAGCGCGATGATTTCTAAGAAAATGTGTCCTTAAACAAACCAACCAAGCCGCGATTGTTACCGCAGGAAGGACCAAGAATAATCGATACCCGG